>NZ_JAQUVG010000164.1 GCF_028693495.1 Zoogloea sp.
CCTTCGAGGAGATCTGCCAGAAGGCCCGGCCCGACTGCGTGCTGGTGGTGGGCGATGTGAATTCCACCCTGGCCTGCTCCATCGATGCCAAGAAGCTCGACATTCCGGTGGCCCATGTGGAGGCGGGCCTGCGCAGCGGCGACATGCGGATGCCGGAGGAAATCAACCGGCTGGTCACCGACAGCATTTCGGACTGGTTCTTCTGCACCGAGCCGGCGGGGGTGGCCAACCTGCTGCGCGAGGGCAAGTGCAAGGACGTGGTGTTCAACGTCGGCCACGTGATGGTGGACAACCTGTTGTTCCAGCGTGACAAGCTCGATGCCGCCGACAAGAGCGGCATGGCCACCGAGGCCATCAAGGCCCACTACCCGAAGTACGGGGTCGTCACCCTGCACCGTCCGTCCAATGTGGATGACGAGGCCAACCTGCGGGGGATTGCCGGGGCCCTCAAGCAGATTGCGGCCGAGCTGCCGCTGATTTTTCCGGTGCACCCGCGCACCCGCGGCAATCTGGAGAAGTTCGGCCTCGACCTGGGCCCCAATGTGGTGCTGACCAAGCCCCAGTCCTACATGGAGTTTCTCAACCTGTGGAAAGACGCCTCGCTGATCCTCACCGACAGCGGTGGATTGCAGGAAGAAACCACGGCGCTGGGCATTCCCTGCCTGACCCTGCGCGAGAACACCGAACGCCCGGTGACCCTCGACGAGGGCAGCAACGTGCTGGTCGGGACTGATCCGGCCCGTATCCTGGAGGAAGCGGCCAGGGTGCTGGCTGGCCAGGGCAAGCAGGGCCGTCGTCCGGCCCTGTGGGACGGCCGGGCGGCGGAGCGGATCGTCGCCGATCTGGACCGGCTGCTGGCGGGCTGAGTTACGCCCCCGGACCCGCAAAAATCCGCTGCGGCCCTGGAGGCCCGGCGGATTTCAAGGGCACGCGGGAAACCGGCCGCTCAGCCCGCGCTCTTGTCCTGGCCGGCAAGCGGCGTGAACAGGGCGTCCACAAATTCCTTTGCCCGGAAGACCTGCAGGTCGTCGATCTGCTCGCCCACGCCGATGAAACGCAGGGGCTTGGGACACTGGCGTGCGATGGCTGCCACGACACCCCCCTTGGCGGTGCCGTCGAGTTTGGTGAGCACCAGGCCAGTCACGCCGATGGCGGCGTCGAAGGCCTTGACCTGCTGGATGGCGTTCTGGCCGATGTTGGCATCCAGCACCAGCAGCACCTCGTGAGGGCCGGAGGGCTCTGCCTTCTGGATCACCCGGCGGACCTTGGCAATCTCTTCCATCAGGTGGAGCTGGGTGGGCAGGCGGCCGGCGGTGTCGGCGAGCACGATGTCGATGTTGCGGGCCCGTGCGGCACTGATGGCGTCGAAGACCACCGCTGCAGGGTCTCCGGACTCCTGGGCGATCACCGCCACACCGTTACGCTCCCCCCAGGTCATTAGCTGCTCGCGGGCGGCTGCACGGAAGGTGTCGCCCGCGGCCAGCAGCACGCTCTTGCCCTGGTTCTGGAAATGCTTTGCCAGCTTGCCGATGGAGGTGGTCTTGCCGGAACCGTTGATGCCCGCAATCATGATGATGTAGGGCGTGTGCGTGCTGACTTCGAGGGGCTTTTCCAGCGGCGTGAGGATCGCCTGCAGGCCTTCAGCCAGGGTGCTCTGGAGCTGGTCTGCCGTTTCCAGCTTGTCGCGCTTCCAGCGCAGGCGCAGCTCCTTGATCAGGTGCTGGGTGGCCTCTACGCCGCAGTCGGCCATCAGCAGGGTGGTTTCGAGTTCTTCGAGCAGCTCCTCGTCGATCTTGCGCCGGGAGAACAGGCTGGTCAGCCCGCCCAGGCCGCCCCCGATCTGCTCCCGGGTACGGGACAGGCCGGCGCGCAGACGGTCCATCCAGGAGCGTTTCTTCCCGGGTTCGGGGGTAGGGGCGGGGGCTGCCTGGGACGCCGGCGCCGGGGTGGGGGCCGGGGCAGGAGTGGAAAGGGGGGCAGCGACGGGGGCGTGCGCCGGAGCGGGCTCGACTGCGGCCGGTGCAGCGGGCGCCTCGGGGGCTGGCGTGTCCGGCGCCGCCGGGTCGCCCTTCTTGAGGGCTTTCTTCAGGAAACCAAACATGGGGTGGCGGGTCAGAGTGTGGGTCGATCGGGTCGGGAGGGGCGCACAATGCACCGCCATGCCCGGTTGGCCCGGCTGTCGGAATGCCGCTATGATGCCGCGCCGCATGCTTGCCGGTAGCCACCAACCCCGAATTTTACCAGATGCTTCAAGAGCCTATGATGAATCGCAGTTTGCGGGCTGTCAGCACAGCCCTGGCCCTGGGTTTTACTCTGGCCGTTCCGGCCTGGGCCAACCCCTTTGAGGCGGTCCTCCCCAACGGGATGAAGCTGATCGTCAAGGAGGACCGTCGTGCGCCGTCGGTTGTACACATGGTCTGGTACAAGGCCGGCGCCATGGATGAGGTGGATGGCACCTCCGGTGTTGCTCATCTCCTCGAACACATGATGTTCAAGGGGACCCGGAAGGTCGGGCCGGGCGAGTTCAACAAACGGGTGGCGGCGGCTGGTGGCCGCGACAATGCCTTCACCAGCCATGATTACACGGCCTATTTCCAGCAGGTGCCCCGGGAGGCCTTGCCCCGGATGATGGCCCTGGAGGCTGACCGGATGGTCAACCTGCAAGTTACTGAGGAGGGTTTCAGGAAGGAGATCGAGGTGGTCAAGGAGGAGCGCCGCCTGCGCACCGACGACAAGCCCCGCTCCCTGGTCATCGAGCAGTTGATGGCCAGTGCCTTCCAGGCGCATCCCTATCGCCGCCCGATCATCGGCTGGATGAACGACCTGGACAACATGACCGCCCAGGATGCCCGGGAGTGGTACCAGCGCTGGTATGCCCCCAACAACGCGACCCTGGTGGTGGTGGGTGACGTGGACCACAAGGCCGTCTTCCGGGAGGCCTCCGCCACCTATGGCCGCCTCAAGGCCAGGCCCCTGCCGGTGCGCAAGCCCCTGGCCGAGCCGGAGCAGAGCGGTCCGCGCCGCGCCGTGGTCAAGGCGCCTGCCGAGCTGCCTTACCTGGCCCTGGCCTGGCGCGTGCCCACCCTGCGGGAGGTGAGGGCCGACAGCGACTATTACGCCCTCCAGGTGCTGGCGGCCGTGCTCGACGGGTACGACGGTGCGCGCCTGGCGAAAAACATCGTGCGTGGCAGCAAGGTGGCCGTGACGGCGGGAGCGGGCTACGACGGCACTGCCCGTGGAGAGTCCCTCTTCTATCTCGATGGCGCACCCGCTGCGGGCCGGTCGCCGGCGGAGGTGGAGGCCGCCCTGAAGGCTGAAGTGCGCCGGATTCAGGAGGAGGGGGTTTCCGAGGATGAACTGCGCCGGGTCAAGACCCAGGCCGTGGCGGGGCAGGTGTACAAGCGGGATTCCCTGATGGGGCAGGCGATGGAGATCGGGATGGCCGAGATGGTCGGTCTGTCCTGGAAGGATGATGCGCTGATGCTGGAACGGATCCGGGCGGTCACCCCCGCGCAGGTTCAGGCTGTCGCCCGTAAGTATCTGCGGGATGAAACCCTGACCGTGGCGCAGCTCGATCCCCTCCCGGTGGATCCCCAGGCCCGGGCCAGGGCCGCCCAGCCCCATCGCCACTGATCCCATCCCCTTCGAGGTGCATAGATGATTTCCCATACCACACGTCTCGGGCTTGCCCTGGCGCTGACCCTGGCGAGCCTGTCGGCCCAGGCCGGCGTGAACATCCAGCACTGGACCACCGCCAATGGGGCGAAGGTCTTTCTTGTGGAAAGCCGGGCCTTGCCCATCGTGGATGTCCAGGTGGATTTCCGCGCGGCGGGCAGCGAGGTGCCGCCGGGCAAGGCCGGGCTGGCCGGGCTGACCCGGGGGCTGCTGGATGCGGGTGCCGGCAGCCTGGACGAGGAGGCCATCGCCAACCGGGTGGCCGACCTGGGGGCCCAGGTCAGCGGCAGTGCCGACATGGACCGGGCTTCCGTGTCCCTGCGGACGCTCAGCAGTCCGCCTGAACGGGATGGTGCGGTGAGCCTGCTGGCAACCCTGATCCAGCAGCCTACCTTCCCTGAGGCGGCCCTGGAACGGGAGAAGGCCCGGGGCATTGCCGGGCTCAAGG
>NZ_JAQUVG010000165.1 GCF_028693495.1 Zoogloea sp.
CAGTTCGCCATCCTCTACACCGATCGTTTCATCCCGGCCATGACAAAATGAAAACCGTCGAGCGATCCTGGTCATGACCAAGATCACTCGAAACTCGCCTCGAACACAAAATTACTGACACTCCCGCACTCAAGGACACCGATTTCGCACCGGATGGTGGCTTCTCGATACGCAGCGTCTCCGGCGTCGGGGCGGGGCTAGGGCTGTCCCTCGACGCGGGCAGCGCCCAGCTCGCCAAGCTCGGCAAGGCGCGGGATGCCCAGCGCATCCGCAACCAGCAGGAGATGGACGCCAAGGATCAGGAGATCCGGCTCGCCGTCCGGGAGAGCCTGCTGGCCAATGTGAAAAGCGGCAAGACAAGCCCCGAGGATGCCGAGAAACTCATGACCGCACTCAAGCCGCCTGAGACCAGCGGCACCGCGCCCAACGGCACCACTCCCCCCGACCCGACCGAGGCCGCCAAATCGCGGAGCGCGATCGACGCGCTGTTGAAGTCGGTGGCCGACCCGTCGTCTCCGCCCCAGACCGCCGCGGGCAAAGCTTCGCCGATCGACCTGTTCCGGGACAAGCTGGCCCTGCTGGAGGAGATCCGCTCCGAAATGGCCGCCAACGAGCTCGACGACCGCCACGACCTGTATGGCTCGACCTTGGTGCGCCTGTCGGTGGACGCGACCTTGATCCCCGACGACGACACCAGCGCCTGGGGCGTCGTCGAGATGAGGGTCAGGCCGATATTTGAGGAAGATCTGTTCACGGAGAAGGGGTTCATCGAGCGCCTCAACGACCTAGCGACGGAGCGGATGATCCGCGCCAAGAGGCAATACGTCAGGGCGTGCTACGGCAACACAAAGGAAGTGGATCAGGATAGAAGTATGGCAAACGCGATCAGCCGATTTGCGTTTACAGAGCGGAAGATAGATGCGAAGCGCAAGAAAGCGACAGGCGATGACTTTCATAAAACTTCCAATATGCTTAATCAAGCACTGCTGAAGGTAAGAGATAAGTCCTCCATGTTTTGCAAGCCCAAATTCGAGGAGACCTATTTGATCCCTCTTGTCAGTCAAATTTTTCATGTCGAAATTGCGACAACGAGCCTATCAATTCCGGGCTCTTCCCCCATTGATCTGAACGATATGCTCGTCTTGAAGAGCTCTACAGCAAAGGGCCCCTCAGAAAGAAAGTCTTACTCGCTGGACTGGAAGAATGAGAAAGGACCTAGTGACCTCAAGCTATGGCTGGACAAGGCCTTCGAGGGAGTAAAGTCCCTCCCCTACGCCTACGCCGCAACCCCGAAGGAGCAGGTGCAGCGTATTTCCCAAGGCGGCTCGCGGCGCGACGCAATGGAGCTGATGCTGGCCCTGCAGGCGGTCAGCGGTGCGGGGAGCGCCTCCGGCGCGATCTCGATGATGCAGGCCAACGAGGTGATCTCCTCGGCGCTGCACCGACAGCCGCTGGTCGTGGGCTACAGCCGGACGCCCACCAAAAAAGAAAACGAATACCGCAACGTGGGCTGGGTGCTGGGGCCGCGCTTCAAGGTGGAGCAGGATGCACGCGGACGCCCGGAGTTCGGCTTCCGCCACCGGATCGTGCAGAACACCCTGAACGCCGAAATCGCGGTGCCGCAGCTCGCCTCCGGCCTGGAGGTGGTGATGTGCGGCGGCTGGCGCAAGGAGCGCGAAGCCGCCACAACGGCGGGCGGAGCAGGCGAATGCCCGGCTGGGATGACGGTGATCGGGCGCGAGACGGTGTTCCTGCCGCAAAACCCGGAGGCGCTGGCCGAGACCTTCGACCCGGACGCCCGGCGCCCCTACCCCGAACTCTACGCGCGCCGACTCATTCCGCAGGGCATCTCCGCCGGTGAGCAGAAACCAGGCGCACAAGCGGCGGGCTCCGCCAAGCGGTCCGTCCTGATGCTCCAGGGCGTCAACCTATGGCGCAACCCGCAGGTCTTCGTCGGCGGCATCAAGGCCAGCGAGGTGCTGGTGCTGTCGGACATGCGGGGCATCCAGGCCACTTTCGATGTGCCGCCCGAAACTCTGACCGATTGCAGGGCCGACCGCAGCATTACGGTGGTGACATCGACCGGCAGCGTCGACTTCGGCCAAGCCGGCGAGAAGTGCGGGAAGAGTGGAAATACTGAAAAAACGACTGCCCTGCAGACTTCCGGCGCGAAGGGGCCTACGAATAAATGATCGTGCGCACCGCGCTCATTTCACCCCTCTGCGCTCAACAAGAAATTGGAAATCTGCACGCCTGCTTTAATGAAACCAAAGGCTGAAAAATGAAAAAGCGATTTTTTACGCGGTATGCGATCGGCGCCTTAGTGGCTGGATCATTGGCACTGTCAGGCTGTGTCACGAAAGACGACCACTATCGCGGACGCACTTTCGCGGGAGGCGATTGTGGCACGCCTGGCGCCCCCGTCCAGGTGGATGCTAGGTCCGTCAAAGGCAAGTTCCATGGCTTCGAAAAAGAGCATGCGTCAAAGGCACATTCGTCGAAGGCACTCGAATGTGCCGTGCAGTCCTACAACGCCGGGCATCCCATCGCCTACGACATCGGTTTCGTGGAATTCCTGGATGGCGGCGACACACCTATCCTCCAAGAGCAGATGGCCGACGTGCATCGATATCTCAAGGCGCATGCCGAAGAGCCGATGGCAGTCTATGTTTTCGTGCACGGCTGGCGGCATAACGCCGCGATCGACAACGAGGATGTCGCCCGATTCCACACCATCCTGGCTCTAATGAAATCCTACTGGCGTGACGCCGGCGAGCCGAACCGGAGGGTATTTGGGATCTACGTCGGGTGGCGCGGCACCGCATTACACGAGCCCGGCTGGGGTGAGAAGGTGGATCCGATCGTGGCCAGCCTGACCTTTCCCGGCCGCAAGGCACAATCAGACGAACATGCACTTCGCCTGCAGGCTTTCCTAAGTAACCTGGAATCCGGACTCCAGCGCTGCCCCTCCGATCTCACCACACCGCTGGTAGTCATCGGCCACAGTCTGGGCGGTAACATGGTCCTGCGAGCGACACGACCTTTATTTGAGCAACGGCTGCTGGCATCGCCGCAGGGAGCGAAGGTGCCTGGGGTTGGATCCTTAGTCGTGCTGCTCAATCCCGCCAGCGAACTCACTGAGTGGATGAAGCTGCAGCGCGCCTCGCGTCTGCATGCAGATATCGGAGAACCTGATCGCGCTTCGTACTTGCAACCTTCGGACTCGGACTGCGCCCGCCTGTCGCCCAATGCCAGCGCAGAATCAAAGCGCCGGTGCCGTACTGAAGGAACGGAGTGGGTGTTTCCGCCGGACCAAATGCCGGTGCTGGTTAGCCTCACCGCTTCAGAGCATTACAAGAAGGTCGACAAAGGGGCGAGAGAGACCGACGAGATCGCGACCAACACGGCATTTCCGTTATCGCAGCGTGTATTCAAGTGGCCCCGCGAATCCACCGACCTCATCGCGCTGGGGCATGCCCTGCCGGTGCGAGCGTTCCGTACCGATGACGAACTAGATCATGGCCATCCGGACAATCGACTCTACGGCCTTACGCATGAGGCGGAGGTTAATGAGGCAAAAAATGAAACATCAACACGTTATGGCAACATACTTAAACGCGCCGAGTCGGGCACGACATTTTGTATGGCCAACCAGCGGCTGATCCGCGATTCAATTCAGCAGGCGGTGACACGTAAAAAGACCTGCGAGAAAGATCCCGCCCAAAAGGATGACTGCAACCATAAGGCGCGCGGCCGCGACTGGGACCAGCAAAATCTGTGGCTAGGCCCAGCGCTCACGAATCTGAGGTTGAACATCAGGCACGGAGTCGTACGGAACAAATGTGCCTCAAACATAAAATCAAAAGACAGCATATGCAAAGAAATTGGGGGCGAACGACAGATTCCCATATTAGGGGACATATACGACCCTTACTGGAACGTCGGAGTGCACCCGAACCTCATCGAATCTCATGGGCTGTACGTCTCCAATGCTCCCAACTTAAGCCCCCTTATATGCCAAATGCTGGTGCGGCTTGACGCGTCGTGGCCTGGGGTAACTTCGATCAGGTTGGATGTGGCAGCGGGCACACGCGATGGCGTCAAGCACGGTCTG
>NZ_JAQUVG010000066.1 GCF_028693495.1 Zoogloea sp.
GCTGTATCGGGTGCCGCCCAAGGCCGTGGCCAAGAACCTCGCCGTGCCCATTTCGACGCTGTACCGCTGGGTGCCTGCCTCCGCGCACGCTTAACGTGCTTTATTATCCGTTTTCTGAAACGACCCCGATGCGGTCTGGTCCGGGGCCGGAAACCGGCCGTGCGTCCAGCCGGATCTCCCCCTCCGTGGGGGGAATGAAGCCGGCCACGGCCTTGAGCAGGCTCGACTTGCCGCAGCCGGAGGCCCCCAGCAGGATGAAGCGATCCGCCCCGTAGACCTCGAAGCTGACCTCCTGGGTGGCCCGGACCACCCGGTCCTGGGTGCGATACTCGAGGCTGACCCGGTCTACCTGGAGCAGGGGGGCGATTCCATGGGCGTGGCCGAAGCCGAGATTGGTCACTGTGGACATGGGGACCTCAGCTTCCCGGCAGGGCATGGGCTTCCTCGAAGAAGTAGTCCTTCCACGAGGTGGCCCGGTTTTTCAGGACCCCAAGCTTGTAAAGTTCCTCCGCATAGACCTGCGAGCGCTGGGGCTGGATCGTGAAGTCGTTCTCCGGGTCCTCGATGATCTTGCGCACCAGCTCCAGGGGGAGCCTGGATTTCTGAGCCCGGATGAAAATCTCTGCGGCCTTGGCCTTGTCGTTCTTGACGATCTTCTCGGCTTCCGTGAGGGCCGCATAAAACGCCTTGTAGGTCTTCGGATTCTCGTCGTGGAATTTCTGGGTGGTGTAGAGCACGTTGAACGTGGCCTGGCCTCCCAGGATGTCGTAGGAGCTCAGCACCTTGCGCACGTTCTTGTTGCCGGCCAGGGCCTGGTAGTAGAACGGGGCGCTGGAGAAGTGGGAATTGATTTCAGAACCGCCGGCAATCAGGGCCGCCGTGGCGTCCGGATGGGGGAGGCTCACGGAAAGGGTGTCGAAACGCTTGAACTGATCCTTGCCGAAGATCCGCGCCGTCTCGATCTGCAGCGTCCTGGACTGGAAGCCGGTGCCCGCTGCAGGGACGGCGATGCGGTCCTTCTCGGAGAAGTCCTTCAGGGAACGGATGTTCGGATTGGTGGTGAGCAGGTAGTTGGGCAGCGACCCCAGGGCCGCCACCGCCTTGACGTTCTGCCGTCCCCGGGTCCGGTCCCACAGGGTCAGGAGGGGCGGCACTCCCGCCGACACCACGTCGAGGGAGCCGGCCAGCAGCGCTTCGTTCATGGCGGTGGCGCCTGAAACCTGAGCCCACTCGACCTTGATGTCGAGACCCTGGGCCTTGCCGTGCTTTTCGATCAGCTTCTGATCCTGGACCACATCCAGCAGCAGGTAAGCGATGCCGAACTGCTGTGCCACACGGATCTGGCCTTCCGCCTGGGCGCCCAGACTTGCGACCAGAAAGCCGAGGCCCCCCAGCAGGCAGGCTGCCTTGCGTGCGATTTTTTTCATTTTCGATTCTCCGTCGGTTGGGGTTGTCGTGGGTTCTCAGAAGGGCGTGTCGCCCTCGATGGTGGTTCGATACAGCTTGCGGCGGAGGTGGTCCGGGGTGCCCGCTGCCAGATGCAGCACGGAGCGGTTGTCCCAGAACACCATGTCGTGGGGGCGCCAGACGTGCCGGTAAACGAATTCGGGACGAGTACTGAATGCGAACAACTCTTCCAGGAGCGCACGGCTCTCCCCGTCGGAGAGGCCGACGATCCGGGTGGTGAAGTGCTCGCTGACAAAGAGGGCCTTGCGGCCGGTCTCCGGATGGGTGCGCACCACCGGATGAACGACAGGCCGGACCTGCTCGATCTGTTCCTGGCTCAGGGCGGGCCGCCAGGGGTTGCGGGCCCGCAGCTCCTCGTACTTGGCGAGGTAGCTGTGTTCCGCCTGCAGGCCGGCAAGACGCTGGCGCAGGGGCTCGGGCAGGGCCTCGTAGGCCGCGTGCTGGTTGGCAAAAAGGGTGTCACCCCCTTCGGAAGGCAGCTCCTGGGCATGCAGCAGTGAACCGAGACTGGGTTTTTCTGCGTAGGAGAGATCTGAATGCCAGTAGTGTCCTGCATCGCCCAGGCCGATGGGGGCGCCGTTTTCCCTGATGTTCGAGATGATCATCACCTCCGGATGACCCGCAAGGGCGAACTGATGCAGCACATGCTTCTGCAGGGGCCCGAAGCGGCGGCTGAAGGCTACCTGCTGGGCGGGAGAAATCCGCTGGGAACGGAACACCAGCACGTGGTGGTCGCGGTAAGCCTGCCGGATGCGCTGAACGTCCGCATCGGAAACGGGCTTGGCGAGATCGAGGCCCGTGACCTCAGCGCCAAGGACAGGGCCAAGGGGGTGGATCTCGAAGGACTGGCGTGCGGTGTCATGCCTAGATGCTTGGTCGAGTGTCGCTTCCATGATGTTGTCGGCCGGAAGGCGTCCGGTCCATCCAATGAATGAAAGTCCACTCTAAAAAGCCCGCCCTCTGCTGCGAACCAATTTTTTCTGCAATCAATATGAAGGCAGAATCACCAAAGCTTATGCGCAATTAATCTATTTACCGCCTCTGCGAGCGGCCCCATGAATTTCGTTTTCCAACGCCGTCGTCGCAGGATTCCACGGTGCAGGAGAAGGCGATTGCGTTTCCCACCGATAGCCCCATCCCATTACGCACATCTCCCACCCTTGTACCCGATCGTCCTGAGTGACGAACACAGGGAGCGGGGCGAAGCGGGAGTTTGAGACGATCGAGCTGGGTGATGCGCGGCTGAATCAGCGTGCAGTGCTGCTGGGCCGAGCGAGTGGGGCAGAAGCCCGGGGCGAGCATTCCCGGTGCGTGGGAGAACTGGGCCGAAACGGCTGCAGCATATCGATTCCCGCGCAACGAACAGGTGGGCTGGGGCCGCTCAGCTTTGAAGCCCAGCGCGGCCTGTACTTGCACCCCGTCGTCAGCCCCGAACGCGAGCCGCTGGGCGTCACCAACGCCTGGACCTGGGTGCCGGAGTTCAAGCAGGGCGATGTGCTCGTAGCTCTCGACAAAGCCGCCTTCGGGTGGTTTTTTGTGGCACTCAAGCTCCGAAAATCATGCAACAACTGCAACACGCACAATGCCATAGTGCCTGATACACTTAACGTTAACGTTTTCATTAAAGGATGTGCCGTGAGCTTCACTGCCCAAGATGTCGTGCCGATCAGCGAGGCTCGCGCTCGCCTGACCGAGTTGGCTGATGATGTGGTGTCCGGGGCTGAAAAGCTGCTGACCAAGAACGGGGCGGCTTACGTCGCCTTGGTCGATGCGAAGAAGCTCGACTACTACCATGCCCTAGAAGAAGAACACGCCAGCCTAGTCCTGCTGACTGAAGCTGAGGCAGGGCTGCGTGAGGTTTTAGCCGGGCATCGCGTCTCAAACGCAGACCTCATGAAAGGGTTGTCCTGAAGTCATGGCGTTACCCCTAAACGCCAAGATCGAAGCCGCACCGAATTTCCTTGCTAACCTGGACGCTGCTCACCAGTTCTTCCAAATCCAAGATGTGGACAGCGCGGATTCACGGCTAACCAAGCTTAAGGCTGACCTCCGGGAGATGATCGCCATCCTGGCCTGGTCGCCCGCCAGCGGTCGGCCAGCACGGTTTCTATCTGCAAAATCTGCACAAGCGACGCTGAAGGCCAACGCTGTTCAGCAACTGGCAGCGCAAGCCGGGTTGCCTTCACTGCGCGAGTACGTCGTCGGCCAGCAGTTCATCATCCTTTACGCCCATTCCGAAACAGACATTGTGCTGCTGGCCTTGAAGCACCAACGCCAGTTGATGTATTCAGCGGATGACTGAGGGGCGCCTCGAAAAACCCCACTCCGCCCACCCCTTATAAAATTACGACGTTCTGAATCCGCCCCGAGCCGATTCCGATGAAACCGCGCAGCGCCATCAAGACCGACCTGTTTGCCTTTGATCATCACCGCAAGAAGATCGACACCCTGGGGGATCCGCTGGCCGAGATCGAGTCGCACATCGACTTCGTGGCGCTGGCAGCCGAGGTGGATCGGTTCGCGCCGCGCCCGGTGAGTGCGCAGGGTGGCTGCCCGCCGTACCCGACCGAGACGATGGTGCGCATCCTGGTCCAGAAGCGGCTGTACACCCTGTCGGTCGAGCAGATGGAACCAGCGGCTCGACCGCATGAGCTACCAGCGCTTCTGCGGGTTGGCGAACGTGACGACCATCCCGGATCGCACCACGGTGCGGACCTTCGAGAACCGCATCGGCGAAGCGGGCGCCAAGGCGCTGTTCGACGGCGTCTCGGCGCAGCTGCTCCAGAAAGGCTTCATCGCCCGGGGCGGGCAGATCATCGACGTGACCCGGGTGCCGGCGCCCTGATAAAGCAGTTTCGCGAGTTGATGAACGACTCTACCCAGCGGCCGTCGATGAGCTGCTCATCAACCCCGACTGAGGCCAGATTGCGCCAGGCCGCGCATCAACCCGCAAATCGAGGTCGCTGCCATCCCGGACCACGTCCCCGGCGCCACCATACCCGCAGGCCGGCATAGGCCAGGCCGATGGCGGCGAGCCCGGCGGCCAGCACCAGCAGCCGTCCGGTCAGCCCGAAGGCCGTGCCGGTGTGCAGCGGTGTCTGCCACTGCAGGTACAGGTCCCCCGGACTGCTCCGGGTTGCGTCCAGGCTGTGTAGGACTGCGCCGCCGCGGACCGTCACCCAGACGGTGCTGCGGCCCGTGCTGGGCCGTTGCACCTCCCCAGGCAGCAGGAAACCGATGGCATAGCTGTCATCCTGATGACGGGGCAAACCCACGCGTCGCAGTGCTCCCTTTGGAAAGACCTGGCGGGCAATCCGTACTGCTTCATCGGCGTCGATGGGAGGGGCTGCAGAAGGTGCCGGCTGGGGTGTCCGGCCGTCGTCCAGGGGCGACAGGGCCGCCACAAGGGGTCGCACCTCCCCCGGCAGCGCCATGTAGATACCGGTGATGGCGATCACCAGCAGCACCGGGGCGCTGTAGAAGCCAAGGGCCCGGTGCAGGTCGAAATGGAAGCGGGCGGGGCCTGCCTGCCGCTTGATCTGCAGGGCCAGCGTCAGCTTCTGGCGGCCTGGCCACCACAGGTAGAGACCCAGCAAGGTCATCAGGCTCCACAGTCCGGCAACGATCCCCATGATCCAGAAGCCGGTCTTGCCCAGCAGCAGGTTCCCATGCACGGTGCGGAGCAGGTGCAGGAGCTGGTGTCGGTTCAGCTCATGGCTGCTGTGATCCCGGGCGCCGAGCACACGGGCGGTGAAGGGGTCCAGAAACACCTGGTGGAAGCGGCTGCGCCCTTCCTGCAGCGGATCGGGCGCCTTGAACAGGAGGATGGCTACACCGTCCTCCTGCCGGGGGGGGAGGAGGGACAGGGCCTGCCAGGGACCATCGTCCCGGGCCTGCTGATGGGCCGTGCCGGCGGCCACCAGCTCCGCCAGAGGGCGTGGCGGGGTCCCCGCAGCAGGCGGTGTGGCGCTCAGGAGGTCGGGATTGAGCAGCCGGTCGATCTCCTGGCCAAACACCAGCAAGGTTCCGCTCAGGGCGGCCACGAAGACAAAGCCCAGCAGGGACAGCCCCAGGTAGCGGTGAACCCGCGCAAGCAGGCGGCGGAGCCTCAAGGGGTGCCTCCAGGAATCGGCATGATCGCTGAAGTGAGGGGCGTGAAACGGTCGGCCCGGTCCCAGTCCACCAGCAGCATGCGTCCGGACGGCGTACTGAAGCTGTACTGGCGGCGGCCCGCCACCGACAGGATGCTCTCGCCGGCGGTGAAGTCCAGCTCCGGTTCGCGCCCCGTGCGGTTGTTGACGATGACGGGCAGGCCGGTTTCGGCGGAGCGGCGCTCCCAGACATCGCCGGGCCCCATGCCGTTGACCGGTGGCCAGTTGGCGGGGACCAGCAGGAGGGCGGCACCCTGGGCCCGGAGCCGGGCGGCAGGCTCGGGGGCGTAGGTGTCGGCGCAGATCAGCACGCCCACGGGGATCCCGTCCACCTGGAAGGGCTGGCCGTCGTTGCCGGCCACCGACCAGCTTTCTGCTCCCCCGTGGACCCGTTGCTTGCGATAGGCGCCCAGGATCTGCCCGCTCCGGTCGATCACCGCAACGCTGTTGTGGAGCGTGTCGTGGCGTGGATCCCGCTCGGCGAAGCCGACGAACAGGGCCACCCGGTTGTCCCGGGCGAGAGCGGCGAGGCTGCTCATCCAGGTGTCGGGAAAGGGTGCGATCCAGCTGGTGCCGACCCGCCTGGCAAAGTTGTAGCCGGTTTCCGCCAGCTCCGGCGTGACCACCCAGTCGGCGCCGTGACGTACGGCTTCGCGGATACCGGCCTCGATAC
Source organism: Zoogloea sp. (assembly GCF_028693495.1). Taxonomy (GTDB): domain Bacteria; phylum Pseudomonadota; class Gammaproteobacteria; order Burkholderiales; family Rhodocyclaceae; genus Zoogloea. The sequence continues at coordinate 6,292 of NZ_JAQUVG010000066.1, forward strand.
GGGCCCGGTTGGCGGCAATTTCGCCGGGCACCGGATCCAGGTGCAGCAGGGCAAGGCGCAGGTGGCCGGCAGGCTTGGGCAGGGCGGCCGGTGGATCTTCGAAGCGTCGCGTGCCCGGCAGGAAGAAGCCGTTCTGCCGGCCAAGGGCGTCCACCACGGCCTGGTAGGTGGCCTTGCCGATCAGCTCGCCGATGCGACTGTGACCGCCGGTATAGCTGGCGGTCGGCTGCCCGGTCCCGGACACCACGATGATGCTGTCGGTGCCCGTGCCGGTGGCCTGGACTCCGGCGGTATAGGTGCTGGGTACCCGGAGGTCTTCCAGGGCCGCGGTCTTGCCTTCGGTCACCGTGATCAGCGCCCGGGCCAGTGCCGCATCCGTCAGGCGCACGTTGCTGAGGACCAGGATGTTGATGGTGCCGGCCGGCGCCTGTCCCTCGATGTGGCGTCCTTCGTCCACGCCCGTCCGGATGGCGTTGCTCTTGGCGCCGGCGGTGGCCAGTACGGTGACGGTCAGGGGGCCGTGGCGGCGGGTCACCACGGCCAGGTTGTCCATATCCGCGGCCGTGGCCATCCGGGCAATGCTGTCCCGGGGGAGTCCGAGGGTGGTCGCCGTGCGGCTCACCACGTCTTCTGCATAGGCTTTGCCACCCTGTCCGTTTTCGCCCTTGTAACTGGCGGACAGCCGTTGCCAAAGCGTTGGATGGGCTCCGTGGTTGATGGCCGCCCGGCTTTCCAGGAGGCCGTCACTGGTGGACAGGGTCCGGCGCGGTTCAGGAAAGCGCACGATGAGCGTCTTTTCCCACAGACCGTCGTGCATCTGCCGTTCCACCCGGGCATCGGCCGCAACTTCATCGGGCAGGGTCAGCGATTCGGCCCGTGCGGTCTGGGCAAGCATGGCCCAGGCGCCCAGGGCAAGGGTCAGCACCGTCCACAGCACAGCGGTCAATGCCCCGAGGAAATTCGATTGTCGTCCTGCCACGCTGCCTCCGCGCAATGTCGGCGTGGGCACCAGGGAACACAGGGACAAAGACGAAAGGAGTGGGTGCCGCCGGGGATCGCCGATGGCATCGCCGGACGCAGACCGGACACACTCCGCTCGCCAGGCCCACACCCCGGGGCACAGCCGAATCAAGATTTTTCCCGGGTCGGTCTTCTGGCTTGCCGTCGTTCTTCCCCATCGCCTTCCCGGACCGGAGCCCAGTGGCATGGATTGGATGGAGTCGTCAGGCTCACAGCAGCGGGGGCTGCGCCGGACTGAGCGGGGCGGATCTGCCCCTCTGTCACCGGACTTCCCGTTTCGCCCGGCCGCAGTCGCGGCAGGGACACCCTGAGATCAGAGGGCGGAGAGTACTGGAAAGATGGCGCAGGGGGCAAGGACCGGATCCGGTCCGGCAGAGGCTCATGGGCAGGGAGAACCGGAAGGTCCGGGGCTCCAGCGGGGGGCCTGCGTCCGTCGGGGGTGCCTCCGATGCCCGTCAGTGTTTCGGCGTGGCGGGAGGTGGCGTCATCCGGTCAGGAATGGGCTGCCACCAGGGCGGGGAGCGGGCTCAAGCGGACCGGATGTCCGAAAGCATGCCCTTGCAGCAGGAGGTTCTCGCCCCTCAGTTCGGGTACGGCCTGCTCCACGTGGGTCAGCACCAGGGCCGCTTCGTCCCGCAGGCCCTCGAGACGGGTCAGCTGGGCTGCGGCGCCCCCGGGCGTAGCGGCCAGCTGCCGGTAGTCAACCTTCACGTACTGAGTCCACAAGGTTCGGGAAACGGCCTGCCACTGGGCTACGGAGTCCACGTTCACGGCCACCTGAAAGCCGTTGTTGCGGTAGTTGCGCAGCACGAAGGCCAGCAGGTCGGGTTGCTGGCTGGCCTCCACCGGAGTCTCGATCACAATCTGCTCGGGGAGCAGGCCGAGGGCATCCACGACCCGGCGGAAGGCCCGGCCATGGTCGTCACTGACGGCCGCCAGCAATCGTCCGTTCACGTTCAGGAAGAGTCGTCCCTCGTGCCCCCCCACGAGCGCATTGAGCAGATGCACCGTACGGGCGAGCCGATCCAGGGCGATCAGGCGGTCGTCGTCGGTATTGGCCGAAAACAGGGTCCACGGGGAAAGGCCCTGTTCTTCCCCGACTCCGCTGCGCAGGAAGGCCTCGCGCCCGAACAGCTCGCCGCTGTCGGCCCGTACGATGGGCTGGAATGCGCTGCCCAGAGCCAGACCCGCCCAGTCACCCAGTACGCCGCCGTCCGGCTGGCGGTACAGCTGCTTGCCCGGCGTGCGCGTGGCGGGCAGGCCATCCAGGAAATTGCGGGTCAGAAGGTTGAGCGGGGGGGCGATGGACATGGGGAGCTCCTCGGTACAGGCGGGTGTGAGCCCGGAATCTAGCTGTCCCCGGACATTCGGAGAAGCAAGAATTTCTGCGAAGCTTAGGCCGCTTCCACCGGCTGCTCGCGGCGGATCAATCTCCCGGAGCATCCCTGAGCTGATTCAGGCTCCGTGCGGCTTCCTCGAACTCGAAATCGTCGATCAGCCGTCCGATGGGGCCCACCCGCTCCGGCGCCAGGGTGCCGAGCACCGGCTTGAGGGCCGCGAAGGCGGCCACGGCGTCCATGTCGCCTGTTTCGAGCAGCCCTACAAGCGTCTCCAGGCGTGCTCTCAGCACGTCTGCTTCCATGAATTCAGCAGGGGCAGCGCAGGGCTGGGGGGCTTCCTGCAGGGTGCGCAGATGTTTGAACAGGGCACTGCTGGTCTTTTCGAGCGTACCCCACTGTTCTTTGGTGACGGCCGGCGTCACACCCTGTCGGAAGCTCTGCTCCAGCCGGCTGGCGAGTCCTGCCAGGTCCACCAGCCCGAGGGTTGCGAAAACGCCTTTCAGGGTATGAACGATGCGGGTCGCGGTGAGGACGTCGCCGGCCTCGATCGCCTCCCGCAGGCGCGGCAGGTCCTTTTCATGCTCATCCGGCAGGCGCGCCAGCATGCTGTGCAGCTGTACGGCCTGCCCACGCAGGTTGCGCAGGCCTTTCTCCAGCTGGAGTCCGGGAATGCGGGTGAGTGTCTCCCTAATCACCGGGTGTGTCGGTTCAGCTTCCACCGGAGCGATTGACGGGTCGGTGGTCACGGGAACGCTGAGGGGGAGTGCCGGCAGCCATTTAAGCAGCTTGGCGTACAACAGCTGGGGTTCCACCGGTTTGGCGATGTGGTCGTTCAGGCCGGCAGCCAGACAGGCCAGCCGGTCTTCCTCGAAGGCGTTGGCGGTCATTGCCAGGATGGGGATATCCGCGCCGCCGGGGAGCTTGCGGATGGCTGCGGTGGCTTCCAGCCCATCCATTTCCGGCATCTGGATATCCATCAGGATCAACCCGTAGGCGTTGCGTCCGGCCAGTTCGACCGCTTCACGGCCATGGTTCGCCACGTCGATCTGCAGCCCCACATGATTCAGCAATGCCTGAGTGACCTCCTGATTGAGGGGATTGTCTTCCGCCAGCAGCAGCCGGGTGCCCTGGTGCAGACGAAGTGCCTCTTCCAGCGCGCCGGCGTTCTGCTGTTCGAGGCCGCTAGGCGCGTGCCCGAGCACGTTATCCAGGGCCGACAGCAAAGCGGTGGGGGTGACTGGTTTGGGGAGAAAGGCACTGAAGCCGGCCGTGCGGGAAGCTTCCTGGGGAGGATCGCCGCTGGCGCTGATCATCACGGCGATGGGGCGGTGCTGCAAGGGGAGGCCAAGAATCCGGTTGCCGGTCTCGATGCCGTCCATCTCCGGCATGGCCCAGTCGATGAGCAGGATGTGATACGGATCGCCCACCCGGTCGGCCTCGGCGATGACGGAGAGGGCCGTCGTGCCACTGTCGCAGGTGTCCGCACGGGCACCCAGGCTGCTCAGCATGTTGGCAATCGTTTCCCGGGCGTCCTCCACGTCGTCCACGATCAGCACCCGGGTGCCGTGCCGGAGTTGTTCCGGAATGGGTCTTGAGGGGAAGTCGAGCACCTGCTCGAAGGGGGCTTCAATCCAGAATGTGCTTCCTTCGCCCGGGTTGGAGGTGACACCGATCCGGCCGTCCATGAGCTGCACCAGCTTCTTGGAAATGGCCAACCCCAGGCCTGTACCACCGTAGCGCCGGGTGGTCGAGAGATCGGCCTGCTCGAATGCCGTGAACAGGCGCTCGCGCTGGTCATCGTTCAGCCCGATGCCGGTATCGCTCACCTCGAAGCGGGCCCATAGCCGGGGACCTTCCTGATGGGTCACGAAACCCCGCAGGCGGATGCGCCCGTGCTCGGTGAATTTGATCGCGTTACCGATGAAGTTCAGCAGGATCTGGCCGAGTCGCAGTCCGTCCCCGTGGAGCGCCACGGGCAGTTCGCGGATGTCAACGATGAACTCCAGGCCCTTGGCGTCCGCCTTTTCGCCGCACAGGTTGCAGACGTTGCGGATGACCCGGTCCACCTCGAAATCGGTGGGTTCCATCGTCATCTTGCCGGCCTCGATCTTGGAGAAGTCGAGGATGTCGTTGATCACTCCGAGGAGGTGGTGAGCCGCTCCCGTCACCTTGTCGATCTGCTGGATCTGATGGGGAGTGCTCAAGCTGCGTCGGATGATGTGGCTCAGACCGATGATGGCGTTCATCGGGGTCCGGATCTCATGGCTCATGTTGGCCAGGAAGGCGCTCTTGGCGCGGTTGGCCCCATCAGCAGCGTCCCGCGCGGCGGCCAGCTCGGAGGTCCGCTCGGCCACGATGTCCTCCAGGTGATCCTGGTAGCGCAGCAGGCGCCGCTCGTTCTCCTTCTGGGCGGTGATGTCGTGGATCACTTCGGCCAGGTAGTCCCGGCCTTTCAGGTTGATGTGCGCCAGGGCGACCCAGATGTCCATCAGCGAACCGTCCTTGCGGCGGTGTTGGTGCTCGAAGGTCTTGCGCCCCAGGGCCACGGTCTCGCGGATCAGCGCATCCACCTCTCCCACGCGGTCACTGACCTGTACATCGCGCACGGACAGCGCCGCGAACTCCTCCCGGCTGTAGCCCAGGGCAGTGCAGGCCGCGTCGTTGAACTCCACGTAACCCATGGTTTCGATGTCGATCAGGACGATTCCGCTCATCGACATGTCCACGATGGATTTGTAGATTTTTTCCCGCTCGTGAAGGGCTTCCGATGCCTCATGGAGAGCATGGGTGTCCTGCACGATGCCGTAGGCCTTCACGGGCCTGCCCGCAGCGTCCGTCTCGATCTCCGCCCGCTGCCGTACCCAGTGCTCGGCACCATTCACGAAGATCCGGTGCTCGATGTCGAAGGGGCGATCCGGTCCGGCCTGATCCCACTGGGTGTGGAAGTAGTCCCGGTCCTCCGGATGGACCAGCGCCAGCAGCCGGGCAAAACTGACTGTTTCACCGAGGGGCAGCTGGAAGAGCTGGCAGGCTTCTTCGGACCACATCACCATGTCGAACTCGAAGCTGTAGGTCCAGTTGCCGATCCGGGCGAGAACCTGGGTCCGGCGCAGGTTCGTTTCGCTTTCCCGGAGGGTCTCCTGGGAAAAGTGGAGGGGCGTGATGTCCCGCGCGACACCGAGGACGCCGATCAGGCGGCCGGTGCCGTCGTGAATCGGGGTCCTGATGGTCTCCACCAGCTCCCTGTGGCCATCGCTGGCGAAGCTGACCCAGGTCTCGCTGATGCGCCGCAGGCTTCCCTCCGGAGCATCCGGAACAGCCTGGAGGACATCTCCAGGGGCGACGATATCGCCCTCGAAGCGGCCCAGGAGCTGCTCCTCGGTGAAGCCGGTCAGCGTCTCGAAGCGGGCATTGCACTGGATGTAGCGCCCCTCGGGGTCCGTCAGCCAGACCAGGTCGGGCATCCCGCGGATGATGATCTTGAGACGCTCCCGCTGGGCCTGGAGCTCCTGCTGGGTTTCCTGGCGCCCGATCAGGGCGGTGCGAAAACGCATCACCGACTGGGCCAGATCCCGGAACATGCCCTTGCCGGAGCCCGTCAGGCGGTCGATCTGGCGGAGCTCATCGGGCAGCAGGTCCTTCTCACCGAGGCGGGTCAGGGCGCTGCTGATCAGCGACAGCTGGCGGGTCATCTGACGGGAGAGGTGAAACCAGATCAGCCCGACCAGCACGAAGCCGGCCAGCTGGACCAGCAGGGAGTCCCGGATTCGCGCCGCCAGTTCGGCCTCCTGCTCGTCCAGGTGTTGCGAGGTGTGGGCGGTCAGGGCAACCGTGATGGCCTGGATGTGTTCGGCAAAGGCGATGTAGTGCTCGGTGGCCCGGTTGATGTAGGCACTGGCCACCTTGGTGTCCACCGCGATGCTGTCGGTGGCGGTGATGATCAAGCTGCGGTAGCTCTGGAAGTCCTCCAGCGCACCGGTGACTTCCTGGGCGACGGCGTAGGCGGCGAGCTGGGTGTGGAGGCCTTCCATCACCCGGTGCTGCTCGGACAGGCTGTCCACCACCCGGGTGTGAACGAAGTAGGCCTCCGCTTCATCGATCCGCCCGGAACGGGCGTCTTCGAGAGTCTGGGAGACCAGGCGCTGGAGCTTGAGCATTTCGTTGCTCACCCGGCTGGCCTCGAGCATGGCCCCGATGTCGGCCTTCTGGGCCAGATTGGCCGCATGCTGCGTATTGCGGAAGGAGGACTGGATGGCCAGATGGGTCAGGCCGGCACCCAGGGTGGTCAGCAGCACCGGGACGAAGAGAAGCAGAAAGAAGATCCGGCGGCGGGACGACATGATTCAGCGCAGCAGACGGGACCACATGTCGGGACGGATGCTGCCCACGTACTCGAAGTGGTCGCCCATGGGGATGAAGACCACCACGGTCCCCTCCGCCTTCGGGAAGTAGCCCATGGTGTCGGCGAGGTTGGGTGCGTGGGCGAGGATGAAACGGTTTTTTCCCGGGGGGACGGGCATGGAGAGCAGGCGCCGGGTAGTGGCGATGATGGGTTTTTTCTGCTCGCTGGTCTGGTTCGTGGATGAGAACAGGTCGTCCAGAACGATGAAGGATGCGTCATTGCCGAAGACCAGCTCGGCGGATTCCCGTGTCCGGCACATGGGGCTTACGTAGATCTCCGAAATGGGAATCCGGCCTGCCCGCAGGGCCGCCCCGATCTCCACGCTCATCTGGCGCCCTTCCTCATTGAGGGGGCGCTGGGTCTGGCAGTCCCGGAACACCAGATCTGGCTGATCCGGCCGGGTGACGTCGGTCTTGCCATGACGCATGTAGATCACGAAGCCCCCTGCGCCGAGTTGCTGGAACTGGACGTGGCTCAATGCCCGTTCTACGAAACGGCCTTGCGGTGGTGCCGCTGCAGTGGAGGCCACCAGCAGGAAGGTGGCAAGCAGGCCGCCAAGGGTTTTCATCATCATCGCTCCAATCCATCAGTCCCGATAGCGTGCTGCAATGTCGAGGAACACGCCTTCGAGTTCCAGAAAGGCGTCCACGATGCGAGGGTCAAAATGGACTCCCCGTCCTTCGGTAATGAGGGTGTGAACCCTTGCGGGGGTGAAGGCTTCCTTGTAGTGCCGCTTGCAGGTCAGGGCGTCGAACACGTCGGCCAGCGCCATGAGGCGGCCGGGCAGGGGGATTGCATCGCCGGCCAGCCCGTGGGGATAACCTGAACCATCCCATTTTTCGTGGTGGTGGAGCGCGATCTGCCGGGCCACGTCGAGAAAGGACAGGGAGCTGTTTGGTCCCTGGCGATTGCCCGGGTCAATCCCCGAGTGGGTCAGCACCCGTTCAATGGCCTCTCCAAGGGCATCCGCACCGATCTGGCTGTGGGTTTTCATGATTTCGAATTCTTCCGGCGTCAGTTTGCCCGGCTTGAGCAGGATCGCATCCGGAATGCCGACCTTGCCGATGTCGTGGAGGGGGGCGGCCTTGGCGATCAGTTCCTGGCTGCCCGGGTCCAGCTGGTCACAGAAATCTGGATGAGTCGCCAGGTGACGCATCAGTATTTCGATGTAAGCCTGGGTCCGGTAGAGGTGGTTGCCGGTTTCGTTGTCGCGTTTCTCGGCGAGGGTGGCCAGGGCGTTCAGGCTGATCGCCTTGATGAGTTCGTTCTCTCCCATGCGGCGCCGGACTTCCCGTTCCAGGTCGTCATTGTGGCTGGCCAGGGTGTCCCGGGCCTGCTTCAGCTCGAGATGCGCCCTGACCCGGGCCTGCAGGATGGCCGCCCGGATGGGCTTGGTGACGTAATCCACCGCGCCGAGGGCAAGACCGTGCTCCTCGTCTTCGTCAGCACTCATGGCGGTGACGAAAATGACGGGGATGTGATGGGTACCGGCATCCGCACGGAGGGCTTTCAGGACGGCATACCCATCCATCCCGGGCATCATCACGTCGAGCAGGATGAGATCGGGCAAGGGGGGCAGCCGGACGGCCTTCAGGGCCCGCTCCCCCGAGTTGGCGACGCGGACCCGGAACTCTCCGCCCAGCAGACCGGCAAGGACAGTGAGGTTTTCCTTGGTGTCGTCCACCACCAGGATGGTCTTTCGTTGGTCGTGCGGAGAGGGTGAGGGCTGTAAGTACATGGACGAGGCGCGGGTGATTGTGGCAGCTCTGGCGAGCCGGATCTGACAAGGGACATGATAATGCGCGGAAACCGCCGGATGGGTAAGGCAGGCACAAGGAAAAACCGCGTACCGTGACGCAATGCATGGCATTTTCAGGCAGCCGGGTCCCGTCATGAAACCTGGCGCGGCACTCGATGCAAAGTTCTTCCAGCCCGTGGGGTGCAGAGGCGTACTATCCGGCTTTACCTTTTCCTGTAAAGCCCGCGCTGCATGCACACAGAAGCTCGAGAGAACCCCATCTACGCCGTCGTTGCCGCGGTCCAGTTGCCCCATGTCACTGATTTCGAGTTCGAGTCTTCGCTCGCCGAACTGCGGGAGCTGGCAAAAACCCTGGGCCTGCAGGTGATCCACACCTTTGTCCAGAAGCGTTCGGGTTTCGATACGGCGGCTTATCTGGGTGCCGGCAAGCGGCAGGAGATTCACGACTTCGTGGCTGGCGACGATGGACGCGACATCGGGTTCATTCTGGTGGACCATGAGCTGTCCCCCTCCCAGGCGCGCAACCTCGAGCTGGAGGTAGGCTGTGAGGTCATGGACCGTACCATGGTCATTCTCGAGATCTTCCACCGCAACGCCCGCTCCCGTGCCGCCCGGGCCCAGGTGGAAATCGCCCGTCTCGGCTACATGGCCCCGCGTCTGCGCGAGATGGCCAAGCTCGCGGGCTCCCAGGGGCGTCAGCGGGGCGGCGGGGGCGGCCGTGGGGCGGGAGAGTCCCTGACCGAGCTGGACCGGCGCAAGATCCGTGACCGGATCGCCGAGCTGCAGCTCGAGATCAATGCCATGGAACTGGAGCGCAAGACCCAGCGGGCGCGCCGGCAGGGGCGGCAGGGGCTCGCCCGGGTCGCGCTGGTGGGCTACACCAACGCCGGCAAGTCCACCCTGATGCGGGCCCTGACCGGCAGCGAAGTGCTGGTGGCCAACAAGCTGTTTGCAACGCTGGACACCACCGTGCGGGTTCTGCATCCGGAAAGTGTGCCCCGGGTACTGGTCAGCGACACCGTCGGTTTCATCAAGAACCTGCCCCATGGCCTGGTGGCTTCGTTCAAGTCCACTCTGGATGAGGCCCTCGATGCGGAGCTCCTGCTCCATGTGATCGATGCCAGCGACCCCGGCTTCGAGCGCCAGCTGGCGGTGACCGACCGGGTGCTGGAAGAGATCGGTGCCGATCAGGTGCCCCGCCTGCGCGTCTTCAACAAAATCGATCATGCAGGGGATGCCGAAGCGCAGGCCCAGCACGCCGCCGCCCTGGCGGAGCGTTATCCCGGATGCATTGTGATGAGCGCCCGGCGCCCTGACGAAGTGGCCCGACTGCGACAGACCATCGTGACCTTCTTCCAGCAGGATCTGGTGGAGGCCGAGCTGTTCCTGCCCTGGTCTGCACAGCAGGGACGTCAGGAAATCTTTGCCCAGTGCGAGGTCCTGGCCGAGCGGGCGGACGATGCCGGAGCGTTCTTCCGGGTCCGGGGTGAGGCCGAAACCCTGGACAGGCTGCGGGCGCAGTTTGGCGAGGGGGGTGACCCGGATATGGCGTCGTGAAGGTGTGGGAGCCTGACGGGGTCTCCGGGCTAGCGGGGGAGGAACGGCTTGTCGTTCTTGTCCTGGTACATGTGGGTGTCCGCGTGGCGTAGCAGCTGGTCTGCTTCAACACCGTCCTGGGGATACAGGGCGATGCCGATGCTGGCATGGGTGTGGAGTGCCCGGCCGGCAATCGGGACGGCCTGGGCGAGGCTGGCATGGATCTTGGTGGCAACCGTGGTGGCGTCTTCGGGCGCCTGAATGTCCTCGAGGATCACCACGAACTCATCCCCGCCCAGCCGGGCCACCGTGTCGGCCTTGCGCACGCAGCGCTCCAGGCGGCGTGCGACCTGCTTCAGCAGCTGGTCGCCGATGGCATGGCCGAAACAGTCGTTTACCTGCTTGAAGTCATCCAGATCGATATAGAGCAGGGCCATGCGTCCCTGGCGGCGTCGGCAGCGGACCAGGGCGGTGGCCATGCGGTCATGGAACAGGCGCCGGTTGGGCAGGCTGGTCAGCTCGTCGTACTGGGCGGCCCGGACGAGTTCGGCCTTGAGCTGAACCCGCTCGATCGCGGTGGCCACCTGGGCAGAAACGAACTGGAACAGCTCCCTGTCCTTGTCGGTGTACCGTACATCGGGCGGCGCCTTGAGCACCAGGGCGCCAATGGCCTCGTGCTGGCTGATCAGGGGCATGATCAGCCAGCAGTCCTCCGGGGGGGAATGAGCTCCCCTGCCGCTGGCAGGTGTCAGACTTTCGTCCTGGAGCACCAGGGGGCTGTGGCTGCCGATCACCTGGGCGCAATGCCGGTGCGTCGCAGCCGTGTCCAGCGCGAGCTCCGCGCCACCGGCATCCTGCCGGTAGGCCAGGGCGAGTTTTCCATCCTGTCCCTCACGGGTGGCAACGGCCAGGCCGGCGAGGGGCACCAGGCCAGCGATGATGGCGTGGATCTGATGAAAGAGGGCGTCCAGATCCGGGGCGTTATGCACGGCTTCAGAGACCGCATAGGTGGCGCCCTGAAGGGCTTCAGCCTGTTTCTGGGCCGTCACGTTGCGTGCGACACCGATCCGCAGCTGCTCCGCAGCAGACCAGTGGGCTGACCACATCACATGCACCGTGCTGCCATCCTTGCGCAGGTAACGGTTCTCGAAGCCGATGCGTGGGTGGCCGGCCATCACCCGGGCGGCTTCCTGGAGGGTCTTTTCCTTGTCCTCCGGGAGCACCAGGTCGATCATGTGGGTACCGCTCATTTCGGCCGGGGTGTACCCGAAGATGGTCTCGCAGGCCGCACTGGCATAGAGGATGTGACCATCGGCGGCAACAAGAAAAACCGCATCAAGAAGCAGGTCCAGGCTTCTGAGCAGCTGGTGGTGTCCGGGGTTGTCCATGGAAAATGACGCTGGGGAGGGTGTGGATTTTTCGTTTTTCAGCCTGGTCTGGAGCGCCTGCCAAGCTTGGTGGGCGCGGCGGTTTTACGCAAGCCCCAGAAAGGGGAGAGTGTGCATTTTGCAGGCCTTGGGTATCCGGGAAAGCCGTTCGGCCCGAGGCTGCCCCTGTACTACAGCAGGCTCTTCAGGGCGTTGATCAAGGTATCGCGCTGTGCCTGAAGGTGGGGGATGCCGGCGATGGCCTCCGCGCTGCGTCCCTGGGCCTGCAGTTCCAGCAAGGCAGCTGCATCCCTGTGGATTTCCAGGTGAAGGGTGTCCACCTGGGACGGGATGGCCTGCCGGATCGGGGAGTCCGACTGGAGCCATTTGCCAAAGGCGCATGCGCTGGGAGACAGAGGGGGCGTGCTCGGGGACTCGCCCCGCAGGTAGCGGCTGATGGCATGGATCCAGGCATGGTGCTTGATCGCTGCGCGCAGCAGGGGACGACGGTCCTGGCTCAGGGCGCGGGTAACTTGCCAGAGAACGTCGGGCTGCCACCGGGCCACCCAGGCGGGCAGATCGGTGGCAGGCATCGGCCGGGCGATGCCGTAGCCCTGGGCCAGCCGACAGCCCAGAAGCAGTAGCAGTTCGCCCTGCCGGAGGGTTTCCACGCCTTCGGCGATCACCGTCTTGTCAAAGGCGGCGGAAAGGTCCAGCACACTTTCCAGGATGGCAATATCGTCCGGTTCGTTGAGCATGTCACGGACGAAACTCTGGTCGATCTTGAGTGTGGCGACAGGGAGATGCTTGAGGTAGGTCAGGGAGGAGTAACCCGTTCCAAAGTCGTCCAGTTCGAAGCCGACGCCCAGGCTGCGGCAAGCCCGCATGGTGCTGGAGACCAGCCCGATTTCACCGAGGGCGCTGGTTTCCAGCACCTCCAGGCTGAGGGAACCCGGTTTCACCCCGGGATGACGGCTCAGGAGATGCTGCAGACGTTCGACGAAGTCTGCCTGCTGCAGCTGGCTGGCCCCCACATTGACGCTGACCCCGATCTCCAGGCCTTGTCCCTGCCAGGTCTCCAGCTCGCTCAGGGCGGTATCGATGACCCATTCGCCCAGTTCCACGGCCAGGGCATGGCCTTCGAGCAAGGGCAGGAAGGCGGCGGGGGCCAGCATGCCTTTTTCGGGATGGTGCCAGCGGATCAGGGCTTCTGCACCAATCACCGCACCGCTGCACATATTCACCTTGGGCTGGAAGTGGAGCACGAACTCATCCCGGTCCAGGGCCAGACGCAGGCGCTCCAGGCCCTCATGGTGCCGCCGGATGCTCACGTCCTGACCCATGTCGAAGGCGTGATAGCGGTTCTTGCCTGCCAGCTTGGCCTGGTACATGGCCTGGTCCGCCTGGCGGATGAGCTGGTCGGCATCCACATTCCCGTCCTGGGGATAGAAGGTGACCCCCAGGCTGGCAGACACCGTCAGGGGACGTCTCAGAAAACGGAAAATAAAGCACGTTAAGCCCATTGCAGACTCTAGATATTGACGAGTACGTCGGGTTTTCTCTTGTTTGAGTTGCCTCTTGTGGTAAGATAGTAATCATTTACTATCTTACAAGGAGTGCTCGTGGACACCCATCCAAAGCATCTGCCGGCCGATGAACGTCGTGCCGTAACTGTCGAGTCCGTCGTGGCGCTTGCCGGTTCACAAAACCCAAGCGAGATAACCA
>NZ_JAQUVG010000067.1 GCF_028693495.1 Zoogloea sp.
CGTGTAGCACAGGGCCTGGATGGCCATGATGGCTGGAAGGTCGGTGGGGTGTGCGTGACGGAGCTGCATGGCCAGGTGAGGTAAGCGGAGGGCCGCAGCCTATCCCCGCCGGGATGAGAGGGCAACCAGAGGGCTGGGCTAGCGCAGGCTAACGCTTCCGACTCTCGAGAAAGCTCCGGATTGCCCAGATGGCTTCGGGCTGCAGGATGTCCTTCCATGCGGGCATGTGGACGATACCGACCCGGGTCTTGCCGTTTTGTACGGACTTCATGAAGAAGTCGTCGTTGTCCCGCAGACACATGGCCTTGATGGCTGGATCGGCAATGGGCCCGCAGGCCCGGTCCATCCGCAGGAGAGGGAGTCCCACCTGCCCCTTGTGATTACCGTCGATGCCGTGACAGCGGGCGCACGCCTGGTTGTAGGCCTCGCGGCCGATGGCGATGGCGGCGGGCAGGTTCCGGTAAGGGTTCCCTTCCACGGTGGCGCCGATGGGGGGGAGGGTGGATGTATCCACCCCCACGTTCGGGTCGGCTACCTCGGCGGCCAGGGCCGAAGCGGCCATCAGGATCAGCAGGGCGGGCAGCTGGCGTAGCGGGATCATGGGGGTCACCAGTCGGTAGGGCAGCCTGTGCAGCCCTCGAAGAAGGCGTCGGGGAAGATGGTGTAGCGCAGCAGGGCGCCTTCCAGGTGGGCATCCTGGAAATTCGTGGCGTTGAACTTGGCCTCCTGCAGGTTGGCGTTGGTCAGGCGCGTGCCCACGAACCAGGCAAAAGCGGCCTTCGCCGCTTCCAGGTTGGCTGCGGTGAGATCGGCGCCGCTGAAGTCGGCGCGCATCACCCGTGCAAACTCCAGATCCGCCCCGACGAGGCGGGCATTCCTGAAGGAGGCGCCCGGGGCATTGACCTTGGACAGGCGGGCGCCGCTCAGATCGGCGCCGTCGAAGATGGCCCCTGCCAGATTGGCAGCCCGGAGGTCGGCCCGGGCCAGGTTGGCGCCGCTGAAATCGGCTCCGGCCAGATCCAGGGCGGAGAGGTCTTTGTGCCGCAAGTCGGCGCCCTGGCAGCGGGCGTGTGCCCAGAGACCGCAGGTGCCTATGACGAGGGGGTCGGCGGGGTCGCCGCCGGCATGGACGGGACCGGCCGTGAGCCCGAGCAGGCCGAGCAGGAAAGCAAGCAGACGACGATGCATGAAGTGGCTCCCAAGGCAGTGCGCGTGCCTGCCCATGGCGTGGAGGATGAAAAAAGGACCGGGCCCAGGCCCGGCCCGGCGTCGTGCTTGCGGGACAAGGAAGACCAGCCCGCCCCGCAAGGGATCCATTTGGCGCTTTAGCGACGGGACGACTTGGGCAGCTTGAAGGCCCAGAAGGACGAGCCCTGGGTGACCTGCTTGGTCAGGTCGGCCATGTCGCCGCCCCACAGGGGCACGGCGCCGCCGTAGCCGGAGGACATCCCGACGTACTGTTCTCCGTCCATTTCCCAGGTGATGGGGACCGACACCACCCCGGAACCGGTCTGGAACTTCCAGAGTTCCTTCCCGTTCTTGGCGTCGAAGGCTTTCACGTAGCCATCGGAGGTGCCGGTGAAGACGAGTCCACCGGCGGTGGTGAGGGTGCCTGCCCAGAGGGGGAACTTCTCCTTCTGTTCCCAGACGATCTTGCCTGTCCTGGGGTCGATTGCCCGCAGTACGCCCACGTGGTCATCGAACAGGCGCTTGATGCGGAAGCCCTGGCCCAGGTAAGCGGAGCCCGGCTTGTAGGTCAGGTTCTCGGTCCAGTAGTCCATGGCCCAGTGGTTGGCGGGAATGTAGAACAGGCCGGTATCCGGGCTGTAGGACATGGGCATCCAGTTGGTGCCGCCCAGGAAGGGCGGCGAGACGAAGATGCTGTCGCCCTTCTCGGCGCCCGGCTTGACCTGAGGCGGACGGTTGTCGTTCTCGATGGGCTGGCCGGTCTTGAGATCCCAGCCCTTGGCCCAGGTGATGCCGTCCACGAACGGCCAGGCTCCGATCAGGGAGGTGGGTTTGTTGGGATAGCCGGCGCCGCTGGCGAGCTTTTCCCGGTCGGTCACAAAGAAGAAACCATTGCGGTCTGCGTGGGCAGATGCCTTGACCAGCTTGCCGGTCTTGGGGTCCTTGTATTCGAAGAGGACCACGGAGTTGTTACCGGAGAAGTCCCAGGCGTCGTTCGGCGTGTGCTGGAAGAAGCCCTTCAGCTCACCGTTGCTGGCGTCCACATAGGCCTGGCCGGAGGTGAACAGGCTGGGCCAGTTGCGGGGATCGTCGCCCTCCTGGGTGCGCTTCCAGGTGTTCCAGGGGGCTGGGTTGCCGGTCCCCACCACGACCATGTTGCGCTCGTAGTCGAAGCTGGGGCTCTGCCAGGGGGCGCCGCCGCCATGGTGCCAGGCTTCAGTGGGCTTGCCCTCCTTGTCCTTCGGCCAGGTGGGGGCGCTGGCGTCGCCGGTGGGGGTGCTGTCCTTGCCGTTCAGGCGCCCCATGTGGCCTTCCACCATCGGGCGGGCCCACACTTCCTCTCCGGTATCCACGTCACGGGCAAACAGCCAGCCGACCACGCCGAACTCGTCGCCGGACGAGCCATGGACCAGCAGGATCTTGCCGGAGGCCTGGTCCTGGATGACGAAGGGCGCGCCGGTCATGGTGTAGCCGACCTTGTGGTCACCCCATTTCTTGCGCCAAACCACCTTGCCGGTGTCCTTGTTGAGGGCCACGATGCCCGCGTCGAGGGTGCCGAAGAAAATCTTGTCGCCATAGATGGCGGCGCCCCGGTTCACCACGTCGCAGCAGGGGCGGATGTCTTCGGGCAGGCGGGCTTCGTACTCCCACAGGCGCTTGCCGCTGCGGGCATCGATGGCGTAAATCCGGGAGTAGGACGCGGTCACGTAGATCACCCCGTCGTGCACCAGGGCCTGGGCTTCCTGGCCGCGCTGCTTTTCGCCACCGAAGGAGAAACTCCAGGCCGGCACCAGGTCCGCCACGTTTTTCGTGTTGACCGTCTTGAGGGTGCTGTGGCGCTGGGCCTTGATGCCCAGGCCGTAGGTCAGCACGTCTCCTGGGGTCTTGTCATCATTGCGGATGTCGTCCCAGGTGACCTTCTTGCCAGCGGCTTCCGCGGGTGTGGCCAAGCCGCCGCCCAGAGCGGTGGCCAGGGCCAGGGCGAGGAGGGCTGGTTTGAACGGGGTGCGTTTCTGTTGCATGGTGACTCCTTGTCTCCGGATTGTTGTCGTAGGCTGCTTCCAGGCCCGCCTCCCGAACTGCGCTTGATGCATGGGGCTGGAACGGAAACTAGTATCGGAGCCGCTCGGTGACGCTGTCGCGGGAAGGTCTCCCCGTCGGACGGGGAAGTTTTCCCGGAGAAACCGGGAGCCGCCGGAGGCCTGCCTGCGTGGTGCCGTCCCAACTGGCACATGCCTTGCTGTTCCCGGGTGGGGAGGACCCCCTGGCAAATACAAGGAGACGCAAAGTGGATTTGCGCTGGAGACTTTTGGGTTACGTGCTGGGCTTTGCCCTGGCGCTGCTGACGGCTGCCGCTGCCTGGGTCGGGCTGGCCTTGCGGGAGGACGTGGCTGAGGAAATGGAAGCCTCGACCCGTCTGGTCAATACCATGCTGGCCATCAGCGCAGCCCCGGAAGTGCGGGCAGGGGCGTTGTCACGCTTGCTCGCCGATGGTCAGTTACGGCACGTCACGCTGCAGGTGGAACGCTCCAATCTGGAGCAGGTGGGCACGGCTGCTTCATCCGGCGTGGGGGCGGCCCTGGTGGCCTACCTGATGGACGGGCGACCGGTGCAGGAGCAGCGCATTCCCCTGGGGGAGGGAACCCTGGTGATCCGCTCCGATGCCAGCGCCGAGATTCATGAGGTCCTGCGGGATGGTGCCCGCATCATGGGCACCCTGCTGGTCTTCTCCCTGGCCATGGCTCTGGTGGCCTGGCTCGCGGCCCATCGGGCCCTGCGGCCGGTACGGGAGCTCGAGAAGGGGTTGGCCCGGATTGGCCGGGACGAGGAACGCGTGAGCCTGCCGCCTTTCCAGCTCAAGGAGTTTGCGGCCATTGCCACAGCGATCGAATCGCTTTCCGTCGAGCTCTCCGAGACCCGGGAGGCTCGCCAGCAGCTGGCGCGCCAGCTTCTGGAACTGCAGGAGAACGAGCGCCGCGAACTGGCGCGCGAACTACATGACGAGTTTGGCCAGGCCCTGACGGCCGTCAGCGTCTCGGCGGCCTACATCGAGCGCAATGCCCAGCGGGCGACTCCGCAGGCCCTGGCGGAGAGTGCCCGCGATATCCGTCAGGAGGCGACCCGGATGCTCGGGCAGGTACGTTCCCTGTTGTCCCAGCTGCGTCCCCATGGTCTGGAGGGGCTGCAGATGGTGGACGCCCTCCAGGATCTGGTCAGCGGGTGGAAGGGGCGGGCGCCCGAGATCGGGATCGAGACCGAGTTCCCCCCCACCCTGCCGGCCTTGCCCCCGGCGGCAGGCCTGGCCTTGTACCGGACGCTGCAGGAGGCGCTGACCAACGTGCTGCGGCATAGCGTGGCGAGTCGTGTGCGCCTGTCCCTGCAGCAGGTGGGGCGGGCCGTGGAGCTGACGGTCTGCGACAACGGGGTTGGCAAGGCCTCGGAGGTGATCCGGCGCTCCCGGGGGGGCTTGCTCGGGATGCGTGAGCGGGCCGAGATGGCTGGCGGTCGCTGCTGGTTTGACGAGGCGCCGGGAGGCGGGCTTCAGGTGCGCCTGAGCCTGCCAGTGCCCCAGGCTTGAGGAGGGGTTGGCCCATGATCCGGATTCTGCTTGTGGAAGACCACGCGGTGGTGCGTAACGGTTACCGGCGTCTTCTGGACGCCGAGGATGACATGCGGGTGGTGGGGGAGGGGGCTTCGGCGGATGAGGCCTACATGGCCCTGTGCGCCACGTCTGCCGATATGGCCGTGGTGGATCTGAACCTGCGGGGAAGCAGCGGCATCGACGCGATTCGCCGCATGCAGGCACGGGAGCCGGCCTTGAAGGTGCTGGTGATCTCCATGCATGACAACCCCAGTTTCGTGACCCAGGCCATGCGGGCTGGTGCGATCGGTTATCTGACCAAGAACAGCGAGCCCGCAGAAATGCTCGATGCGATCCGGGAAGTGGCGGCCGGTCGCCGGGTGCTGGCACCGGATGTCGCCCAGTCCCTGGCGGTGGCTGCACTGGATGGAGAGACCCCCCTGGCCCGGCTGACCCCCCGGGAGTTCGATGTGCTGCGCCTCGCTGCCCGCGGGGAGAGTCCCGGGACCATCGCCGGCACCATGCACCTGAGCCAGAAGACCATCCATAACCACCTCTCGGCGATCCGTCAGAAGCTGGGTGTGGACAACGATTTCAAGCTGCTCCAGCTGGCCGCTCGTCACGGCCTGGTGGACTGGTCGGCGGGCCTGGTCTGAGACCGGCGCCTGCGCGTACGCCTTTTTAGTCGAGGAGAAGAAAGATGAATGCCTTACGCAAGACGGCCCTCCTGGCCGGCCTGACCCTGATGGCGTCCACCGCCAGCGCCGGGGTGGATGAGGACATGAAGGGGCTCGCCAGCAAGAGCGGCTGCTTCACCTGTCACAGCATTGAAGCGGGTGCCAAGGGCCCCAACGGCATGGCCCCCATCGGGCCGGCCTGGCAGGACGTGGCCAGGATGTACAAGGGCAAGCCCGGTGCCGATACCTTCCTGACCCGGGTGGTCCTGGAGGGCTCCAACCCCTACGGCAGTCACTGGAAGGACAAGGTGTCAGGCCTGGCCATGCCGCCCAACAACGTGGCCATCAAGGAGGCGGATGCCCTCAAGCTGGTCCGCTGGATCCTGGCCATGGCCAAGTAACGGTCAGGGCGTGCCCACGGCTCCGGCCGTGAAGGAGGTGATCTCGAAGAGCCCCGGTCGTCCCCCCGCCGGGGTTTTTCACGTGGGGCTCAGTCAATGCTGCGGATTTCCTCGAAATGCCCGTCCGCCAGCTTTTCGTCCGGGTCGAAGACCACCTGCAGGATCACGTCCCGACGGGTGCCGAGGACGCTCCGGTCGATGGGAATTTTGCCGAACAGGCAGGAGCCGCCCCGGGGAGCAAGCTGGGAGCGGTTGCCGTTCTTCTCCATCCAGGCCTGGCATGCGGCGGGATCCTTGACGGAGTAGGTGGTGTTGCGCGCCTTGAGGCGCACGCTCACCTCGGCCAGAGGCATGCCGGGGCGCAGTTCGGCGGAGAGCTCCCCAGGCAACGGGCTGGCGGTCTCTGCGCAGGCAAGCAGCATGCTGCACACGGCTGGCAGGAGAGTGATGCGAAGGAAGAGGCGCACGAAGGGGATTTCCGTGAAACGGGGGACAGGGAGTATCCCACGGACGGAAGTGGCCCGCGGACTCAGGCTTCCTGTTGCTGACGCAGCTTGCGGTACAGAGTGGTGCGGGTGATGCCCAGCTCCCGCGCAGCAGCCGAGATGTTGCCCTTGTGCCTGGCCAGCGTGTCTTCGACCAGCCGTGCCTCTGCTGCCCGCAGGCTTCTCTCCGGACGGCTGCTGGGGGCGCTGGATTCCTCCTGCAGGTCCTGGGGAAGATGCTCTGTACCGAGGCTGTCTTCTTCCGGGCCGAGCATGGCGATGGCCAGCCGGAGCGTGTTGCGCAACTGGCGGATGTTGCCTGGCCAGGGGTGATGGCGCACAAGCGCCAGGGTGGCAGGCTCCAGACGCAGGGGACGCAGGGGGGATTCCTGCTCAAGAATGCGTTGGGCCAGGCGTTCCAGATCGCTGCGTTCCCGCAGGGGCGGAAGCGACAGGCTCATGGCGGAGAGTCGGAAATACAGATCCGGCCGGAACTCTCCACTCTGGCACAGGCTTTTCAGGGAGCGATGGCTGGCACAGATCAGGGAGAGGTCAATTTCTTCTTCCCGGCCTCCGCCCAGGGGGCTGACCCGGCGGGTCTCCAGCACCCTCAGCAATACCGCCTGCAGGCGCAGGGGCATGTCACCGATTTCATCCAGGAAGAGGGTCCCTCCGTGGGCTTCCCGCAGCTTGCCCCGGGCGCCTTCGCTGCGGGCGCCCGTGTAGGCGCCACCGCTGTAGCCAAAGAGTTCCGCTTCGATCAGGTTGGCCGGGATGGCTGCGCAGTTGATGGCCACGAAGGGGCCTTCCCGGCGGGGGCCGCTGTGGTGATAGGCCTGGGCAAACACTTCCTTGCCCGTGCCGGTCTCTCCCTGAATCAGCAGGGGGATGTCCAGTCCCTGGATCCGCTGGGCCCGGCGGATCACACTGCTGACCGCCTTGTCCCCCAGGTCCAGATCCTCCAGGCTCAGGTTGCGGGTGATGCTGGGCGCGGTGGGGGTGTCGCGGGCTAAGGCGGGGCGTACCTGTTGCATGGTGTGCACCCGCACGTGGGCCAGGAAGGTCCGGCTCTGGTGGCTGTGCAGGTGTATGGGCCGGGTGCCGTTCTGGAGGGCGTAATCGATCAGGCTGCTCCAGCGGGTCTCGAAAATTTCCCAGAAGGGGGGGCGCTCCCCCTGTCCGGTGCTCAGGCCCAGCAGGCGCTCGGCACGTCGGTTGCAGGCCAGTAAGCGTCCTGCCTCATCAAAGACTGCGAGCCCTTCCAGCGGCGAGGCGAGGGCTTCGGCCTGGTGATGGAAGCGGATGACCACAGCGGCGTCGTTTATGGTTTCGATCAGCCGGTTTTCGATGATCTCGGCGGTGGTCTGCAGCAGGGCCTGGGCATGAATCTGGGTCACCCTGGTGCTGCTGGAGAGATCGAGAATACCCAGGACCCCCCCGGTGGGGGCGTGGATCGGGGTGGCGATGCAGGTGAGAAACTTGTTGCGCTCCAGGTAGTGCTGCTCGCCGACCACGGCAACGGCACGCTTTTCGGCCAGGGCAGTCCCGACCGCGTTGGTCCCCATCACCGATTCGGCCCAGGATTGTCCGGGGCGGAGGGCGATGCGGGCGCTCTGTTCGAGAAAATCACCGTCCCCCACTGCGCGCAGGATGGTGCCTGAGTCGTCGGTCAGCAGCACCGCTGACGAGGATCGGGCGATCTGCTGGTGCAGATGTTCCATGACCGGCTGGGCGAAGGCTACCAGGCGCGCATTGGCTTCCAGGCGGTCCGACAGGCTGATGCGGGTCAGGCTGCAGTCCTGCAGGGGATCGGTGGTGCGCAGCCCACTGGCGGCGCAGCGTTCCCAGGAGCGCAGGATGGGCTCGTCGGGTGGTGGGTCGGAGGGAGTTTGGGTCTTGTTCACACCCTGATATCAGCAGGAAACATGCCAGTGGTTTTGGGTGCGCCACCCCGGGTGAAACGGGTCGAAAGAGGTTTTTTTGACGCTCTTGCCGGCCAGGACGCGCCTGATTCCATGCATTTTTGAACGCGCAACAGGGGGCGGGCGTAGTGCGTGGAGCTGATGGGTGCCCGGGCAGCGTCCTGCTATGGAGCAGGTGTTTCGTAGGGGAGCAGTGCCCGATTCGTGGCGCAGCCGTGGCTGAAAGTTAGGTGCTTGTTTCTTAAATTTTTTTTTTTCGGTGGCAGTCCTGGCATGGGGTGCATGTTTTTTGCTGGATGAAGTGTGCGACGTGGTTCTCAGGCGATGCCTTGCATCGTTCCGTTTTCTGGTGGCTGCGGTAATGCAGTGATCAATTCATAACAAGGAGGAGTGCATGAAACTGTCCCAACTGCTGTGGGGGGTGGCCTTTGGTCTGGTGGCGGCAGCCCCGGCCATGGCATCCGAGGAGCTCATCAAGAAGGCCCGCTGTGTGGCCTGTCACGCCACCGAGCAAAAGCGGGTAGGGCCCGCTTACAAGGATGTGGCGGCCAAGTACAAGGGGCAGGCCGGTGCGGTCGAGGCTCTCAGCGCCAAGATCCGTAACGGCGGAGTCGGTAACTGGGGGCAGATCGCGATGCCGCCCAATGGTGCGGACAAGATCAGCGATGCGGATCTCAAGGTGGTGGTGGACTGGATCCTGAAGCTCTGACCTTGCCTGCCGGAGCACCGCCACGGAGGGGTGCTCCAGAAATGTCCTGAACACCTGCTCCATTCTGGAGCGGGTGTTCATTATTGATGCGATCTGCACGAAAAAACGCTGGCGCGTGGCCGGCGGTCCATGAGGGGCGCGGGGAGGTTTTACGGAATGACGGCCCCCCAGGGCAGTTCTCCCACCGGGATTTCAGCAATGGTTTCCAGGCGTCGGGTGTCGATCACCGAGACACTGCTGGAGCGGCCGTTGGCCACGTAGAGCTTGTGGCCATCCGGGGTGATGGCCATGTTCCACGGGCGCTTGCCCACCGGGAGTGTCGCCTCCACCTGATGGTCCGTCGTGCGGATCACGCTGACCGTTCCGTCCTTGCCGTTGCTGACATAAACCCGGCGGCCGTCCGGTGCCACGGTGACACCGTTGGAGAAGGTGCCAGCCTGGATTTCGGCGATGACCCGGCGCTCGGTCATGTCGATGGCGTAAACCTTGCTGGCCAGCTCGCAGGCTACATAAGCCCGTTTCCCGTCGGGTGTGAAGCCGATGCCCCGGGGGCGTTTGCCCACCGGGATGGAGGCGACCTGGCGGCGGGCCTTGACGTCGATCAGGTCCACCTGCTCCGCATCTTCGGCGCTCACCAGGAGCCAGCGTCCATCGGGGCTGAACACGGCGTGCTCGGGGTTTTCCCCCTCTACCCGGATTTCGGCCAGCTTGCGGCCCTTGCGGGCTTCCAGCAGCACCACGCTGTTGGTGTCTTCCACGGCGATGGCGATCAGCTTGCCGTCCCGGGACAGGCTGACTCCTTCCGGTGATTCTCCCAGGGGAATACGCTTCACTTCCTTGCGCATCGCGATGTCCACCACGACCAGTCCGTCGCTGGGGGCTTCGCTGATGAACAGGCGCTTCCCGTCGCTGGCGATACCCCGGGGTCGCTTTCCGCCGGGCAGGGTGTCCACGACCTGGTCGGTGGCGGTATCGATTACCGATACGGACGGTCCTTTTTCGTTGGGGATGTAGGCGAAGGGGGCTGCGCCGGCATTCAGGCTGGCACCCAGGAGCAGCAAGGCCAGCAGGCGTGGGCGTAGGTGGCGTGTCATGGGGTCAGAGGGTGGGCTTGTTGTAAGTGATGCCATTGCGTTCGAAGATGGCGGCGACGGCGCCTTCCTGCTCCAGTTCCCGCAGTGCCTTGCCAAGGACCTCTGCCAGGGCGATGTCGTCAGCCTTGACCGCCATCCCCAGGGGCCAGTGGTTGAACTTCAGTTCCGGCATCTGGACGGCCTCGACGATGAAGCGCTGGTCCTTGCCGAGGGCGGCTTCGATTTCGGCTCGGGTACCCATGACGGCCGGGAGCTCGCCAGCCTTGAGCCTGGCGACGGCATCTGCGGTGCTCTTGAAATGCACCACGTTTTCCCGCAGGCGGCCATTGAGAACGCTGAGCAGGAAGCCATCCGCCAGGGTCCGGCCTTCCACCCCGATCTTCTCCGTGCTGAAGACCTCCAGGGCATTGGCCGCCGAGCCGCGGATCGGGTTGATCCGGGGGATACGGGCCACGGCGATGGACTCCAGGTGGTAGGGCCCGAAGATCTTCACCTTGTCGTTCCGTCCCTGCAGGTAGGAGTCTACCGGCACGTGCATCATCACATCCGAGGGCGAGGTGCCCAGATAATGGCCTTTCCAGACCATGTTGCGCAGATCGTCATCCATGTCCTCGTCCGCGTTGTAGCCGACGATCTGCACGTTCAGCCCCAGTTTGCGGCCCAGGGCCTGGGCCAACTCCACGTCAATGCCTTTGCCCTGGTGCGCGTAGGGGGTGAAATCGTTGTAAACGGCCACCTTCAGGCTACCCCGTTGGCGGATTTCGTCGAGGCTGCCGGCCCGGACCGGGAGAGCCGCCCCGAGGGCGAGGGCGCCCGCGGCCAGCAGGAAGTGACGGCGATCAGTCTTCACGGACGGTCTCCAGCCAGGCGCGGATGGTCCACATGGCTTCCTGACTCAGGATGCCTTCGAAGGGGGGCATGTATACCCGGCCGTCCCGGGTGGCGCCCTTGCGGATGCGCTGCATGAAGATCTCATCCCCCTCCTGGCCGGCGGGAAGGTAGCGCAGGTCGGGGGCAATGCCGCCAGAGACTGCGCCCAGGCCGTGGCAGCGGGCACAGTTCTGGTTGAAGGCCGAATCGCCGATCCGGATGGCCTCCTTGTCTCCCAGGTAGGGATTTTTAGTCAGCCATTCGCTGCCGAGCGGTTTCAGGGTGGAGGTGTCCACCGCCTGGGGGACCACGTCACCATGAGCGAGCACGGCACTGGCAGCCAGAGTCAGGGCCATGGCCGAAACGGCGAGGAGGAAGGAGGGTTTGCGTGCAGTCACCTGGGTCACCTTTGGTCTTGTCGTGAATTGGAATGCGTCGGGCACCTTTGCGTGTATCGGGTCGCCTTGGGTGAGAATGATTCAGCAAGGGGCGTGCCAATTCGAGTCGGAGGTGCTGGTGTGGGGGGTGCTCTTTGCCTGGGCAGGTTTTTCGGTTTCACTTATGGTGCGATAAGCTGGCCCGACATTTGCTGGAGTGGAGACTTCATGGAGCAGTCACATTGTTGAAATGTGGTTCATCTGCTACATTTTGGAGCGCACACCAAGAGTCACCCCACAACGGGGGACAATAATCCGCATGAGCGGAGGAGGAGATGATGCAGGTTCCTTTCAGCTTGGAGGCCCGTTCGGCCAGCCTCGAGGAGGCGAGAGCCTTGTACTTCGGCAGCGGGGAGTTGCCCGAGTCTCTGCTCGAGCAGAGCGTTCTGCGCTCCTGGGAGCGCTGCCGCCAGGCGGGCCTTGATCCAACCCGCCTGAATACTCCAGACCCCAGCCAGCGTCTGTTGACCGAGGCCCGGGAGCGTAACCGGACGCTCATGTCCCATGCCCAGCCGGTACTCGAACACCTCTTCGAGCAGATCCGCAATTCCCACAGCATGGTGATTCTGGCGGACGCCCGGGGTATGATCCTCCAGACCTATGGCGATGCAGACTTTCTGCCCCAGGCCGATCAGGTTTACCTGAATCCTGGCGTCAGCTGGCATGAGTTCGAACGTGGTACCAATGCCATCGGCACGGCCCTGGCCGAGCGAGGCGCCGTCAATGTGTTCGGTTTCGAGCACTTCTATCAGGGCAATGCCTTCCTGACCTGCAGTGCGTCCCCGATCCAGGATGCCCAGGGCCGCCTGATCGGGGTGCTCGACATTTCCAGCGACTATCGGGCCTATCAGCGCCACTCCCTGGGGCTCGTCAAGATGTCGTCGCGGATCATCGAGAAACGCCTGTTTGAATCCGAGTTTGCTCACCAGGGGCTCCTCAGCTTCCATTCCCGCCCTGATCATGTGGGCAGTCTGTGCGAAGCCCTGCTGGCGATCACCCCGGACGGCGAACTGGTGGGCGCGGATCAGACTGCCCTGGAACTCCTCGCGCTGCGCCGGGAGGATCTGCCCCGGCGTGACTACGGGATGCTGTTCGATCTTCCCCTGGGAACCCTGATCGATCGGGCTCGCCGGGACCCATCCTCGCTGCTGGCCATTTCCGGGCGCAACGGAGAGCGCTTCTATGCACGCCTGCGGGGCAATTTCGGGTCGATGCAGGTGGCTGGCAGTCTGCTGGATGCCCGTGGCGAACGCCTGCAACCGCGCCAGCGCAGCGAGCCGGCGTCAACGACGGCCGCCCCCGCCGCCCGACTGACCCTGAAGTCCCTGTCCACCGGTGACGAGCGTCTCCAGGCGGCCATCGACAAGGGGACCCGGGTGCTGGGCCGGGACATCCCGATCCTGATCCAGGGGGAGTCCGGGGCCGGCAAGGAGATGTTTGCGAAGGCCTTCCACAACAGCGGGCCGCGGGCTGCGGGCGCTTTCGTGGCCCTCAACTGTGCCGCGATTCCCGAAACCTTGATCGAATCCGAACTGTTCGGCTATTCGGGGGGCGCCTTTACCGGGGCCCGCAAGGAGGGGGCCGTGGGCAAGATCCAGCAGGCTCACGGAGGCACCCTGTTCCTGGACGAAATCGGCGACATGCCCCTTTCCCTGCAGGCCCGCTTGCTGCGGGTGCTGCAGGAGCGCTGTGTGACCCCCCTGGGGACCAACAAGAGCATCCCCGTGGATATCACCCTGGTCTGTGCCACCCATCGCCGGCTCAAGGAGGAAGTTGCCCGGGGCAGTTTCCGGGAGGATCTCTACTACCGCCTCAACGGCCTGTGCATCAACCTGCCGTCCCTGCGGGAGCGCAGCGACATCGACCGGCTGATCGAGAAGCTGGTGCGCGACGAGGCGGGGCCGGACCGTCTGGTCACCCTGTCCCACAAGGTGACGGAGGCGTTCCTGGCCTATCGCTGGCCCGGCAACATCCGCCAGCTCAACAACGTGATCAAGGTGGCGATCGCGCTGCTGGACGATGACGAAGACGTCATCGAGACGTGGCACCTGCCCGACGACATCTTCGAGGAGATCGGTGAGATGGCGCCCGTGCCACCGGCGGCAGGCGCCTTGCCCCGGAATGCCGCGTGCAGCGCCATGGCTGCCGCGGGTCCGGCTGCGGCAGCCATGGCCAGCATGGGGCGACTGGAAGAGATCGAGCGGGACATGATCCAGCGCACCCTGGAGGCTGAAAACGGCAACATCTCCGCCGCCGCCCGCCGGCTGGGAATCAGCCGGAATACGCTCTACCGCAAGCTGGGCCGTTTCTGATGGGGAGCACCGGACCGGCATGGCCGGCCCGGTGATCAGCCCGGGGCAATCTGCTCGGCCAGGATCGCGGTGAGGAGCCGCCAGGCCTTGCCGACACTCTGGATATCCACCCGTTCCCCCGGTGCGTGGGCGCCCCGGATGGTGGGGCCGAAAGAGACGATATCCATGTCCGGGTACTTGGCATGGATGAGGCCGCACTCCAGACCTGCGTGGATCACCTTCACGGCGGACGCTCCGCCAAAGTCCCGCAGGAAGACGCTCTGGCACAGGGCCAGCAGGGGCGAATCCGGGTTGGGCGTCCAGCCTGGATAGTGTCCCGTCGCCTCTGCCTGGGTGCCGGACAGGGCAAACAGGCTCAGGATTTCGTCCGCCAGGGCCTGGCTGCCGTCCTCGCTCAGGGAGCGGACCATGAAGTTGCACTGGCCCCCATCCGGGGTGAGCCGGATCATCCCCAGATTGTTCGATGTTTCCACGACCCCTGGCAGGTGTCGGCTCCAGCGCTTCACGCCATGGGGCGCCGCTTGCAGGCTGTCGAGCCAGACCGCCTGCTCGAGGGCGGACAGGAGGGTGTCCGCCCCGGCCGGCTGGGCCGTCAGGCGCAGGGCTGGATCCACCCCTTCCAGCCCCTCGATCAGGATGCTTTGCCATTCCTTCAGGCGCGCTTCAAGCTGAGGGCCGCGCTGGCGAGGCACGAGGATCGTCGCCTGGGCTTCCCGGGGCAGGGCGTTGCGGGCGGTACCCCCGGACAGATGGGAAAGGCGCAGACCCAGGGGTGTTTCCAGGGCTTTGAGTACCCTCACCAGAAGCTTGATGGCGTTGCCCCGCTCCTCGTGGATGTCCACCCCGGAGTGCCCGCCACGCAGGCCCGTCAGGGTGATGCTCCAGGCGTCATGGTCAGCAGGGCGGGGGACTGGCTGGCCGGGGCGCGACACGTTGATGTCAAGGCCACCGGCACAGCCCAGGTAAAACTCTCCCCAGTCCTCGGTGTCCAGGTTCAGCATCCGCCGTCCCTGCAGCAGATCTTGGGACAGGCCCTGGGCGCCGCCCATGCCGGCTTCCTCATCCACGGTCAGCAGGGCTTCCAGGGGGCCGTGGCGCAGGCTGCGCTCTTCCAGGGTGGCGAGGATCAGGGCGACGCCGATGCCGTTGTCGGCACCCAGCGTGGTATGGGGGGCCACCAGCCAGCCATCTTGACGTTCCGGACGTATCGGATCACGGCTGAAGTCGTGGAGGGTGCCGGCGTTTGCCTGGCAGACCATGTCCAGATGTGCCTGGAGCACGATCCCCGGGGCTGATTCGTAACCGGCGCTGGCGGGTTTGCGGACGATCAGGTTTCCGGCCCCATCCACCTGGGCCTCCAGGGCCCTGGCCCGGGCCCAGTCCAGCAGGAAGTCCCGCAGGGGGCCTTCTGCCTTGGATGGCCGGGGGATGCGGCACAGGGTGGAGAAGTGTCGCCAGACCGGTTCGGGATGAAGTCCTGTGAAAACTCCGGCGTGCTCAGAGGGGGAAGGGGGCATGTCCAGGCGTGTTGAGAGCGGGCAAGGGCCTCATCTTATCAGTGCCTTTCCGGGTTCTCCGTCAGGAAGCGGCTTGCAAATTCCTCCGGAGGGAGCGCGGGACTGGTCAGGTAGCCCTGGAACAGGTTGCAGCCCATTTCCGCGAGGATGTCCCGGTGCAGTGTGCTCTCGACGCCTTCCGCCACGACTTCCAGGGTCAGGCTGTGGGCCATGGCGATGATGGCCCGTACGATGCCATTCTGGTCGTGAGTGCTGTTTTTTTCCCGGGTCAGGGGCTGGATGAAGGATTTGTCGATCTTCAGGCGGTTGATGGGAAGGTTCCGCAGGTAGGACAGGGAGGAGTAGCCGGTACCGAAGTCGTCAAGGGCGAGATGCACCCCTTGCTTGCGCAGGATGCTCAACTCATTGATGGCAGGTCCTTCCGGCTGAACCATCACGGACTCGGTGATTTCAAGCTCGATGCAGCCGGGGGGAAGCGCGTGGAGCGCCAGCCGTTGCAGCAGGGCATCCGCGAGACCGGGCTGCCAGAACTGCCGGGCAGAGAGGTTGATGGCGATGCGTGGCGCCTCGGGGTGAGACGCCCGCCAGCGGGCAGCCTGGGCGATGGCCTGCTCGATCACCCAGTCTCCGATGGGGTGAATCAGCCCGGTTTCCTCTGCCACCGGGATGAAGTGGTCCGGGGGGATGGCCCGGCCAGCGTGCTGCCACCGCAGCAGGGCTTCCGCACCGATGACCCGGCCGCTGACCAGATCCACCTGGGGCTGGTAGTGCAGGCTGAGCTCCTGGCGTCCGATGGCCTGACGCAGGGCACTTTCCAGCAGGACACGGTGCTGCAGGCGTTCGTTGAGCCGGGCGGAGAAAAAGTGATGACAGCCCCCGCCGCTGGCCTTGCCTGCGTACATGGCCGCATCCGCATGGCGGAGCAGGGTTTCGCTGTCCTGGCCGTCGGCGGGATGGAGGGCGATGCCGATGGAAGCGCTGATGTTGAAATCGTGCTGGTCCAGGTGGATGGGCTCGCCAATGCGCTCCAGGATCTGGTCGGCGACCTGGCCGGCATCTTCCGCCTTCTCCAGGTGCTGGAGGATTACGATGAACTCGTCTCCCCCTTGTCGATAGACCTCGCCCTGGGGCCGGAGCGTGTCGGAAATCCGTCGTGCGACGGCGCTGATCAGGTGATCGCCTACGGAATGGCCGAGGGTGTCGTTGATTCCCTTGAAGCGGTCCAGGTCCACGAACAGCACGGCCAGCGGTTGCCGCCGTTCATGGGCGATCAGGCGGGGTAACTGCTCCATCAGGCGTGCCCGGTTGGGGAGGCCGGTGAGGATGTCATGGTGGGCCAGATGCCGGATGCGTGCCTCGTCGGCCTTCCGGTCCGTGATGTCGCTGATGGAGCCGGCCATCAGATCGGCCTTGCCGTCCCGCCCTGTGCGGGCGAGGCCGCGGGCGGCCAGCCAGCGATAGCTCCCGTTGGAGGCGCGGACCCGGTACTCATGGAAGAAGTGGGGGGTTTCCCCCTTCAGGTGACGTGCCACCGCCTCGTTGTATCCGGCCCGGTCGTCCGGGTGGACCAGTTCGAGCCAGGCATTCGTGGAGTCAAGGAAATTCCGGGTATAGCCCAGAATTCCGAGCAGACGGGCGCCCACCAGAAGCCGCTTGCTGAGGGGATCCCAGGACCACATGCCGTCATGGGCGCCCTCCATGGCCAGTTCGTGGACGTGGGTGATGCCGCGAATGCGGCACACTTCCCGCAGCGCCAGGATCAGGCCCAGCAGCAACTCTCCGGCCAGAAGACCGAGAAAGGCAGGCAGCCCCCCCAGCCAGGCGGTGACGGGAAGCAGCAGGACGAGAAAGGCGAACACCCCCAGACGGAGCTGTCGCGGAGGCGGGTGGGTGACGGAGGGAAACACGGGTTGAAGCATTCACGATCCTGAAGGAAGGAGCCTTGTTATCGGCTCGAAGCAGGGTGTCTTGAAACCTCCGGTGGAAATTCCATGCGGCGCGTTGATGGGGAATCGATTCGAAGTATGATTAAAACAGATACCACTTTGGCAGCAAGGAGTTGTTGATTCAGGAGGTCTTCCGGCGCCGCCTGACGGAGCTTAACCGGGCGCGTCTGGCCGCGCTGATGTGCTGGAGGCCGAGGCGGGAGAGACGGCCCTCAAGCCGAGCCGGATCGTCGACGCCTTTTTCGGAACGGCGCTGCGCATGGCTGCTGACCTGGATGGAGGAGGCCATACCTTCATGCGTCTGCTGGGGCGCACCCATACCGAACTCAATGAGTTCGTCCGCCAGTTCCTGGCTGAGGAATACGCCGAGTGCGTGGGCCGTTTCCTGGCGGCTCTTTACCGCGCCCTGCCCGAGGTGGACCGCAAGGAGATCCTGTGGCGTTTCCATTTCATGATGGGTGCCATGTCCTATGGGATCGCCGGTACCGATGCGCTGCAACGGGTAGCGGGTCAGTTCGACGATGAAGATCCCACCCGCATCACGCCACGGCTGATGAGTTTTCTGCTCGGAGGGCTGCGGGCGCCTCTGGCTGAGGGAGGCATGTTCCGCTAGTCCGGCCGTAACCCCGGACACTTATTCATACCGGCGCGCTGCAAGGACGGCGCCGAGCAAGAGGAGACGCGTCATGTGGAACTGGTTGCTGATTTTCCTTCCTCCCCTGGCGGTCGCGCTCGCCTGCAGGCAAGCCCCTTTTTCTGTCTGGCTGGGGAGTCTCATGGCCTGGCTGGCCGTCCTGGGTCTGCTGGCGGACTGGGGGCTGCCGATGACCGGAGGCGTGCTGGGGGGCGTCTTCGTACTTGGCCTGCCTTTCCTGCTGCCGGGCCTGCGGCGGGGGCTGGTCACGAGAAGCATCTTCCAACCCTTCCGTCGGGCCCTGCCGTCCATGTCCCAGACCGAGAAGGAGGCCCTGGAGGCCGGTACCGTGTGGTGGGAAGGCGAACTGTTTGCCGGCCGGCCGGACTGGAACAGGCTGCTGGCCTATCCGGTGCCCCGCCTGACTGCGGAGGAGCAGGCCTTTCTGGACGGGGAAACCGCAGACTTGTGCGGCCTGACCCGGGATTGGGACTGCACCCAGAAGCAGGACATGCCTGTGGAAGTCTGGCGCTTCATCAAGGAGAAGGGCTTTCTGGGCATGATCATTCCCAAGGAGTACGGAGGAAAAGGCTTCTCTGCCTACGCCCACTCCCAGGTGGTGACGAAGCTGTCCACCCGTTCGTCGGCTCCGGCCGTGACGGTGATGGTGCCCAACTCCCTCGGGCCGGCAGAGTTGTTGCTGCATTACGGTACGCCTGAACAAAAGAATCACTACCTGCCCCGTCTTGCCCGGGGTGAGGAGATTCCGGCCTTTGCGCTCACCAGCCCCTGGGCAGGCTCTGATGCAGCGTCCATTCCCGATGCGGGCGTGGTGTGCAAGGGCATCCACCAGGGCAGGGAAGTGCTCGGCATGCGGGTCTGCTTCGACAAGCGCTACATCACGCTGGCGCCGGTGTGCACCGTTTTCGGTCTGGCCTTCCGGCTGTTCGATCCCGACCGCCTGCTGGGGGCAGTGGAAGATCTGGGCATCACCTGTGCGCTGGTGCCCCATGATCATCCCGGGGTTCACATTGGTCGGCGTCATTTTCCCCTCAATGCGGTCTGGATGAATGGTCCGATCCGCGGTCAGGATGTCTTCATGCCGCTGGAGTTTGTCATCGGCGGCCCGAAGATGGCCGGTCAGGGCTGGCGGATGCTGATGGAATGCCTTGCGGCGGGGCGTGCCATCTCCCTGCCGGCCTCCAATACCGGGATGCTGAAGATGACGGCGCGCACGGTGGGGGCCTACGCCCGCGTGCGCCAGCAGTTCAAGACGGCGGTGGGGCGGTTCGAAGGCGTGGAAGAGGCACTGACCCGCATCGGTGCCCATGCTTACCTGTGCGACGCCGCCCGGGTGATGACGGCGGGGGCCATTGATCTGGGGGAGCGGCCCTCGGTGGTGTCGGCCATCGTCAAGCACCATGTCACCGAACGGGCCCGGCAGGCCGTGAATGACGGCATGGACGTGATCGGTGGCAAGGGTATCTGCCTGGGGCCGCAGAATTTCCTGGGGCGTGCCTACCAGCAGATTCCGGTGGGTATCACCGTGGAAGGGGCCAACATCCTCACCCGCAGCCTGATCCTCTTCGGGCAGGGAGCGATCCGCTGT
>NZ_JAQUVG010000068.1 GCF_028693495.1 Zoogloea sp.
GCGTTCAATCTCCGCCGGCTCGAAACTCTTGGCCAGTTCCATGGGGATTCTGTGTGTTGAAGGCAAAGGCGGGATTATAGCGGATGCGCCGGCAGCGCCTGCCGTCGTACACCCCTGAGGTGTCGAGCAGGGAGGAGGCGGGGGAGCCAGGGTCTCGTCGATCTCGGCCACGATGGCGGGCAGGACAGTGGCTTGCAGGTGGCTGGCAGCCTTGCGGCTCAGGCGTTCGGCCAGTTCATCCAGCTCCTGGTAGAGGAGCTGGGGCAGCTCATGGCTGACCCATTTTTCCAGATGGTGGGCGATGGCTGCCTGGAGGGCTGCCTTTTGCTCATCGCTCAGGCCGGTGGATGCGCCAGGCGAGGATGCCGGAAACGGCGTCATCGGCTCAAGGAGAATGGGCTCGTTGAGGGCGGAGGCAAACAGCAGGGTCTCCGGCTCCTCGTCGGGTAGGGGAGGGGGAGCGTTTCCGATGAAGGGTTCGATCCGCTCGTCCACCACGTCGGTGAGCACGGGAATGTCATCCGTTTCCATCTCGAGGGAAGAGAGGGCGGTGACGAGCTCTTCGTCTTCCAGGGAAATTTCGAAATCGGGTGGCCGGGGGGAGGTCATTCGCCATTCCTTTGAGCCAGATCGTGAGCGTTGAGGGGATAACCCCTTTCCTTGTACTGGCGGTAACGCCCGCGGGCGGCCAGACGTTCCGGGTCGGAGGGGCCGACGATTTCGATGACCAGCCCGAAGCGGTCGATCTCCTCGGGAAGCGCGTCCCCCAGGTTGATCAGCACATCATCGTGGGGCAGGCTGGCCACGGAGCTGCCGATGACCACGCCTGTCTCGGGGGCCAGAGGGGAGCCAGCCGGGACGTGGGGGACGAATGCAAGGGGTTGAAAGCCCCACAGCATCTGGTCGAACTGGCGGGCCATGCCCCCCTCCGGTGCGAGCACCGAGACCTTGCGCCCACTCCCGCTGGCCTTGGCTGCCAGCACGCAGGCCACCCGCAGGCGGTCGGGCGCGTTATGGTAGAAGCGGATCTCGGTGTTCATCAGGTGTTAGCGACCTGCCCGTTGCAGCAGGAAGTGGGCCAGGAGAGGCACCGGGCGTCCCGTAGCTCCCTTTTCAGCACCTGATTTCCAGGCCGTTCCTGCGATGTCCAGGTGGGCCCATTTGTAGGACTTGGTGAAGCGCGACAGGAAGCAGGCCGCGGTGATGGTGCCAGCCCCCTTGGTGCCGATGTTGGGGATGTCGGCGAAGTTGCTTTTGAGCATGTCCTGGTATTCGTCCCACAGGGGCAGCTGCCAGGCCTTGTCGCCCGTGGCCTGGCCGCTGGCGAGAAGTTCCGCAGCCAGCTCATCGTCGTTGGCCAGCAGGCCGGAGGTGGCGTTGCCCAGGGCGATGATGCAGGCGCCGGTGAGGGTGGCGACGTCCACCACGGCAGCGGGGTCGAAGCGTTCGGCGTAGGTGAGGGCATCGCACAGGATCAGCCGGCCCTCCGCATCGGTGTTGAGGATCTCGATGGTCTGGCCGGACAGGGAGGTGACAATGTCTCCGGGCTTGATGGCAGAGCCGCCGGGCATGTTCTCGGTGGTGGGGATCAGGCCGACCACATTGATGGGCAGCGCCATCCGGGCGATGGCCTTGAAGGTGCCGAGTACGCTGGCGGCGCCGCACATGTCGTATTTCATCTCGTCCATGCCTTCAGCCGGCTTGATGGAGATGCCGCCCGTGTCGAAGGTGATGCCTTTGCCTACCAGCACCACGGGCTTGTCCTTGGCCTTGCCGCCCTTGTAGTGGAGCACGATGAACTTGGGAGGCTCATGGGAGCCCCGGGCCACCGCCAGGAAGGAGCCCATGCCGAGCTTCTCGATGTCGGTGCGCTCCAGCACTTCCACCTTGATCTTGTGTTCCCTGGCCAGTTTTTTGGCGGCCGTGGCCAGATAGCCCGGCGTGCACACGTTGCCCGGCAGGTTGCCCAGGGTTTTGGCCAGAGCCATGCCCTCCGCAATGGCTTCACCTTGCCGGATTGCGGTTTCCAGGGCGGATTCGTCCTTGTGGCGGGCCATGAAGGCAAGCTTCTTCACTCCTTTCCGCGACTCATCCTTCCTGGACTTCAGCTCGTCGAAGCGATAGCCGCTGTCCTTGAGGATCTGGGTGGCCTGAGCCAGCCGCCAGAACATGTCGCGCTTGGGAAGATCGATTTCGGCCAGGCAGAAGACGGCTTCCTCGGCGGTGCTGGAGGCCAGCTGCCTGGCCGCGCCTGCCACTGCATCCCGATAGCTCTTGTCGGTGAGCGCTTCGTCATTGCCCAGGCTGACCAGCAGGACACGTGCTGCTGGAATTCCCGGCAGGGCATGCAGCATCAGGGTGGCGCCGGCCTTGTCGTCCAGATCGCCGCGGGCAAGGATGCTGGCCAGGGCGCCTTCGGAAGCCTTGTCCAGAGCCTTGGCCGAGGGGCTGAGCTCACCTCCCGCCAGCACACCCACCACCACACAGTCGCTCTTGAGTTTTTCCGGCGACCCGGCCTTTATGGTAAATTCCACCCGCTTCTCCTTGGAAACACGCGTCAATTGGGACTTCGCGCCACATTATGGCGGGGCAGCCCGGTGGACGTCAAAAAGGCTGCCCCACAGCGCCACATCTCTCCCGAATGATTTTTCTCCGAGCCGCCCAGCGCGAATTCACGCAGAACGCCGTGGCGGTCTTTGTGGCGCTGTTCGCCATCCTGATTTCCACGGTGCTGATTCGACTGCTTGGGCAGGCGGCCGGCGGGCGCGTGCCTGCCGATGCGGTCCTGGCGCTGATCGGGTTTGGTGCGATTGCCCAGATGCCGGTGGTGCTCTCGCTCACCGTGTTCATCGCCATCCTGATGACCCTCTCCCGCTGGTACCGGGATTCGGAGATGGTGGTCTGGTTTTCCAGTGGCCTCCCCCTGACAGCATGGATTCGCCCTGTATTGCGCTTTGCAGTACCCGTCGTGCTGGTGATTGCCGGGTTATCCCTGTTTGCTTCTCCTTGGGCTCAGAAAAAGAGCGCCGACTACAAGGAGCAGCTCAGCAGCCGGGATGATGTCTCCCGCGTGGCCCCGGGCCTGTTCCGGGAGTCTTCGGGAGGGGAAAAGGTGTTCTTTGTGGAAGCCTTGTCCACCGATGAGGGCAGCGTGCGCAATGTCTTTGCCAGCAGCATGCAGAATGGACGCCTCGGGGTGATGGTGGCTGCCCGGGGACACACTGAGGTGGATGCGACCGGCAATCGTTTTGTGGTTCTGGAGAACGGCCGCCGCTACGAGGGAACTCCGGGGACACCCAGTTACCGGGTGATGGAGTTCGAGCGGTATCGCCTGCGCATGGAGTCCAAGGAGGCTGCCGGCGGCCCGCGGCAGCCCCGCTCCCTGCCATTGCCGGCATTGCTCAAGAATCCCGACAACCGGAGCATGGCGGAGCTGATGGCGCGCATCAGCGCGCCCTTGCTGGCGCTGATGCTGGCGCTCCTGGCCATTCCCCTGTCCTTTGTAAACCCCCGTGCTGGCCGCACCAACAACCTGGTTCTCGCGGTGCTCATTTATCTGATCTACAGCAACGCAGTCAGCGTTTGCCAGGCCTGGGTCGGGCAGGGACGTCTGCGCTTCGAAGTGGCTCTGGTGGCGCCGCACCTGGTGATGCTGGGTGTGCTTGCGCTGTTGTTCGTCAAGCGCATCCGCGTGCTTGCCTTCTGGCGGAAAAAATCATGATGCCAGTTTATCTCCGCTATTTGAGCCGGGAGATCTACTCGGCCGTCATCCTGGTGCTGCTGGCCTTCCTGGGGCTTTTCGCTTTCTTCGATCTGGTGAATGAACTGGAGGATGTCGGCAAGGGGGGCTACATGCTGCATCACGCAGCAGTTTATGTAGCCATGATCCTGCCGGGGCGGGTGTACGAACTGATGCCGATCGCGGTGCTCATCGGGACCCTGTATGCCCTGACGACATTGGCGCGGCACTCCGAGATCACCGTGCTGCGGGCGTCGGGCTTGTCCACCCGGCGCTTCCTGATGGGGCTGCTGGGGATTGGCAGTGTGTTTGTGGTGTTGACCTTCGTTTTCGGTGAGTATCTTGCCCCGCCCGCCGAGCGGGCTGCCCAGCAGTGGCGCCTGGCTGCCACCCGCTCAATGGTGTCCCAGGAGTTGCGGACGGGGCTTTGGGTACGTGACGGGAAGCTGTTCGTCAACGTTCGCAGCGTGCTGCCTGATACGACCCTGCAGGGCGTGTGGATCTATGAGTTTGACGACAAGGCCACCCTGGTATCCATCAGTGAGGCGGAGAGCGCCGTGTACGACAGTCAGCAGGGCTGGCTGCTGAGCAAGGTTGGCCGCACCCGTTTCCTGGGTGACCGGACCGATGTGGTGTCTTTGCCTCAGACTGTCTGGCGCTCGGAGCTGACGCCGGAGGTCCTCTCGGTACTGATGGTGGTGCCGGAGCGGATGTCGGTGAGTACGCTGTATTCCTACATTCGCCATCTGTCGGAAAACCGGCAGAAGACTACGCGCTATGAAATCGCGCTCTGGAAAAAGCTGGCTTACCCGTTTGCCGCCCTGGTGATGATGGGGCTGGCGCTTCCCTTTGGTTATATGCAGACCCGTATGGGTGGCGTCAGCCTGAAGGTTTTTGCGGGAATCATGATCGGTGTGGGTTTCCATCTCCTCAACGGATTGTTCTCCAACCTGGGCGTGATCAACAGCTGGACTCCCGCCGTCGCTGCCCTGACCCCCAGCCTGGCTTTCCTGTTTGCTGCCATGGGCATGTTGTGGTGGGTGGAGCGTCGCTGACACTGCCACAAGCTTCCATCGATTGAGGGCAGGGCGCGTTTATTCAGGCTGGACCGGCAGGAGGACGAGGCGGGTGCCGGCAAGGCGGTCATGCAGGAACTGTCGGTCCCGATCAATGAGGGCCCACAGCAGGCCGATGCCACCCAGCAGCACCGAAGGCCAGGCCAGGGAGTAGCGCAGCCAGCCTTGACTCAGGCTGATCCCATCCCCATGGGTGGTGACGACGCGAAGTTTCCAGGTCTGCATTGCCAGCGTCTGGCCGCCTCGCCGCCAGTACCAGATGAAGTAGCCCGCCAGCACCAGGTAGACATGCAGCCACAGCACACCGCCTGGAGGACTGTAGCCGGTGCCGATGCCCAGGATCAGGTGGGGCACGATGAACGTGAGGGCGAGGACACCGAGGAGCAGGAGTACTTCGTAGAGCATGCTGGCCAGACGGCGGCGCAGACCGGCAAGTTCGACGGACTGGCGCCCCAGGGGCTCAGCCTTGGAGGTTTTTTGCTTTGCAGGCATCAGGAAATTTAGGGCTTGCCCGGTGAAGGGGCGGGAACTGCGGTCTCTGGGCCAAGGCTGCCCTGCGCGGATGGAGCCGGAGCCGCAGCCTGCAGGGGCGATGTGCCCGCCAGGGACGGGATTGTAGTGGGCTCGGCCGGTGTCGTGGTGCTTTCCGCTGGAGCAGGCTTGCGGGGAGCCTTCTTGACTACCACTCTCGGGGGAAGGGGCTCCGTCAAGGGTTTGAGTGGTGGCGTACCCGCCTTTGGAATGACCGGGCGCTTGGCCGGTTTCGCAGCTTCCGTAAACCGGGCTTTCTCTTCGCTGGGCAGTTCCTGGTAGGCGTTCCATTTATCCCTGAGGATTTCCCGCTTCTCCGCAGGGATGCGTTGCAGGTTGCGGTACTGGTCACGGGCAATGGTGCGCTGCTCGGGAGTCAGCGCGATCCAAACTTCCATCCTGCGCTGGAGGCGTGTCTGCTCCTCCGGGGTGTATCCCGGGAAGCGTTCTGCGATGCCCGCCCATTTGCGCTTGCGCTCGTCCGGCAGATCCTTCCATTCCCGGGCCAGGGGCGCCAGGGTACGTTGCTGCTCGGGTGTCAGGTTGTGCCACGCGGGCGCAGCCAGGGGAGGGCTGGCCTCCGCTGCCGTGATGCCGAGCAGCAGCGCCCAGGCAATCAGTCTTCCGTATCGTTTTGAACCCATGCGTCAAATCCGCGATCCAGATAGGCGTCAATCGGAAGGTCGTCGGCAAGGAGTGCGCTGTCCACTTCCTCCATGTCGGCGGCGTGCTGCCACTCTCCCAGGAGACCGGTGCCAAGGGTGAGCAGCAAGACGCAAACGGTGGCCAGCGCCGTTTTGCGCTGGAGGGTGAGGTGACTGGTGATCATCTGCCCGACTCCCGCCAGACTCAGGCCGGGTACGGCGACTTTCTGTCGGGAAAGTGCTTTCTGGCGTGCCTGGTGCAGGCGGGTGCTGATCTCGGACGGGAGCGCATGTGCCGAAGCGTTGAGGTGTTGCCTGACCCGGCGCTGGAGTTCCTGGTCGTTCATAGTGTGATGCCCCTTGCAGCAAGTGCGGCGGCAAGGGTGTGCGTTGCCCGGGAGCAGTGTGTTTTCACACTGCCTTCGGAGCATCCCATTGCCGCTGCTGTTTCAGCGATATCCATTTCTTCCCAGTAACGCATGAGGAAGGCCTCCCGTTGACGCGGGGGCAGCTTTTCGATTTCTTTCTCGATGGCGCTCAGGGTTTGCTTTTGTTCGAACTGAGCGTGAGGGGATTCGTGCTTGTGCTCGCTGTCGGCAGATTCGATGACCTCAAGGGGGTCGTGCTCGTCATCCTCGGGTCCTGAGAAGGCGGACAGCAGGGTGGTCCACATGCTGCGTACCTTCTGGCGCCGGTAGTAGTCACGGATGACATTCTGGAGGATCCGCTGGAAGAGCATGGGCAGCTCTTCAAGGGGCTTGTCGCCATATTTTTCGGCAAGTTTCATCATCGCGTCCTGCACGATATCGAGGGCCGATTCCTCGTTGCGGACTGCGAACAGAGCTTGCTTGAAGGCTCTTTTTTCGACGCTGGCAAGAAAGTCCGAGAGTTCGACGCGGGAGGGCAGGGCGAGGGTCCTTTGGTGTGTCGGGCCGTTGAGGCATGGCGGGAACGGGAGAGGGGGCCATCGTACCCCAGCTTGAATCAAACATGCCCGCTAGGCGCTTCCGTCGGGCGATCCGGCGCCTTGACCAATCGCCTGCTCGGCGGTATGGTTCGATGTTTTACATCAGCCGATACAGCTTCGGGTGCAGCGATGGTCATTACCGGTGCGGAAATTGTAATCAGGTGTCTCCAGGAAGAAAAGGTCGACTATCTGTTCGGCTATCCAGGCGGCGCAGTCCTGCATATTTACGACGAGCTCTTCAAGCAGGATCAGGTCCGTCACGTTCTGGTGCGCCATGAACAGGCTGCAATTCATGCAGCAGACGGCTACGCCCGCTCCACTGAAAAGGTGGGCGTGGCCCTTGTTACCTCGGGGCCGGGTGCCACCAACGCGGTGACCGGCATTGCCACTGCCTATTGCGATTCGATTCCGATGGTGGTGATTTCCGGGCAGGTGCCCTCCGCAGCCATCGGTCAGGATGCCTTTCAGGAAGTCGATACGGTCGGCATCACCCGCCCCTGCGTCAAGCACAATTTCCTGGTACGGGATGTCCGGGAGATTGCGGAGACCATCAAGAAGGCGTTTTATCTTGCCAGGACGGGGCGGCCCGGGCCGGTGCTGGTAGATATTCCCAAGGACATCACCGCTCAGAAGTGTGCCTTCAGTTACCCGGCGACGGTGTCGATGCGCTCCTACAACCCGACCGTCAAGGGACACCAGGGCCAGATCAGGAAGGCCCTGCAGCTCCTTCTTGAGGCCAAGCGTCCGATGGTGTACGCCGGCGGCGGCGTGGTGCTCGGGGATGCGGCGGACAAGCTCACGGCGCTGGTGCGCAAACTGGGTTTTCCGTGCACCAACACGCTGATGGGCCTCGGTGCTTACCCTGCCACCGATCGTCAGTTTGTCGGCATGCTGGGCATGCACGGCAACTACGAGGCGAACATGGGCATGCATTATTGCGATGTGCTGCTGGCTGTGGGGGCGCGTTTTGATGACCGGGTGATCGGCAGTCCCGATCACTTTGCCTCCGAGCCCCGCAAGATCATCCACATCGACATTGATCCCTCATCCATCTCCAAGCGGGTCAAGGTGGATGTGCCCATCGTCGGTGATGTGGGGGATGTGCTGGGTGAATTGCTGGCGCTCCTTGACGGTACTTCCCAGCGTCCGGAGGAAGCCTCCCTTGCCGCGTGGTGGAAGCAGATCGAGGAGTGGCGTCGTCGCGACTGCCTCAAGATCAATCTCGACCCTGAGATTATCAAGCCCCAGTATGTGGTCCAGAAGTTGTGGGAAGTGACCGGCGGCGACGCCTTCGTGACTTCTGACGTGGGACAGCACCAGATGTGGGCTGCCCAGTACTACAAGTTCGACAAGCCCCGGCGCTGGATCAATTCGGGCGGTCTGGGCACGATGGGCTTCGGTCTGCCCGCCGCCATGGGTGTCCAGCTGGCGCATCCAGGCTCCCAGGTGGCCTGTGTGACCGGCGAGGGATCCATCCAGATGAACATCCAGGAGCTGTCCACCTGCAAACAGTTCCGCTTGCCCATCAAGGTGATCCTGCTCAACAACGGCTATCTCGGCATGGTCCGCCAATGGCAGGAACTCTTCCACGGCAACCGCTATTCCGAGTCTTACATGGATGCGCTGCCCGATTTTGCCAAGCTTGCCGAAGCCTATGGTCACGTGGCGCTCAAGGTGCAGAAGCCGGGGGATGTGGAAGGTGCCCTGCGCGAGGCCTTTGGTCGCAAGAGCGACCTGGTTTTCCTCGATTTTGCCGTGGATCCCACCGAGAATGTTTACCCGATGGTCCAGGGGGGCAAGGGCCTGACGGACATGATCCTGTCGGCCGAGGATCTCTGAT
Organism: Zoogloea sp.; assembly: GCF_028693495.1. Classification (GTDB taxonomy): domain Bacteria; phylum Pseudomonadota; class Gammaproteobacteria; order Burkholderiales; family Rhodocyclaceae; genus Zoogloea. The sequence continues at coordinate 8,798 of NZ_JAQUVG010000068.1, forward strand.
GGTCGCCGGGCTTGCGTGCGCTTGCCACAGCCCGGTGAAACCCTGTCCTGGCTGTACGGTTCGGCAGTTTCCGGACGGTCATCGATATTCAAGAAAACGCATATGAGACACGTCATCTCCCTCCTCATCGAAAACGAAGCGGGCGCCCTTTCCAGGGTTTCAGGCCTGTTTTCGGCCCGAGGCTACAACATCGAGTCCCTCACGGTGGCGCCCACCGAGGACCCTTCCCTGTCCCGCATGACCATTGTCACTACCGGCTCCGATGACGTCGTCGAGCAGATCACCAAGCAGCTGAACAAGCTGGTTGAGGTCGTCAAGGTGGTGGATCTGTCGGAGTCGGCTCACGTCGAGCGCGAGCTGATGCTCGTCAAGGTGCGCGCTACGGGCAAGGAGCGGGAAGAGATGAAGCGCATGGCGGACATCTTCCGTGGTCGCATCATCGATGTGACCGATACCAGTTACGTGATCGAGCTGACCGGCAATCAGGCCAAGCTCGATTCCTTTGTCGGCGCCATTGATGCCGGCCTCATCCTCGAAACCGTTCGCACCGGCATCTGCGGTGTGGGTCGCGGGGAGCGGGTGCTCAAGGTTTGATGTTTGGGTGTCCCGCCGGCTTTCCCCGCCGCAGGGCCCCGTGATTTGCTCCTCTTGTGTCAGAAAGGCATGAAATGAAGGTTTATTACGATAAGGATGCAGACCTCTCCCTGATCAAGGGCAAGCAGGTCACCATCGTCGGCTATGGCTCCCAGGGCCACGCCCACGCTCAGAACCTGCGGGATTCCGGCGTCCATGTGACGGTTGGCCTGCGCAAGAACGGTGCTTCATGGGCCAAGGCCGAAGGTGCTGGCCTGAAGGTTGCTGAAGTGGCTGAGGCCGTGCGCGCCGCCGACGTGGTCATGATCCTGCTGCCGGACGAGAACATCCCCGAGGTCTACAAGAACGACGTCGAGCCGAACATCAAGCAGGGCGGCGTGCTGGCCTTCGCTCACGGCTTCAATGTGCATTACAACCAGGTCGTGCCCCGCGCCGATCTGGACGTGATCATGGTCGCCCCCAAGGGCCCTGGCCACACCGTGCGCTCCGAGTACCTGAAGGGTGGTGGCGTTCCCTCCTTGATCGCCGTGTACCAGGACAAATCCGGCAAGGCCCGCGATATCGCCCTGTCCTACGCTGCAGCCAACGGCGGCACCAAGGGTGGCGTGATCGAGACCAACTTCCGCGAAGAAACCGAAACCGACCTGTTCGGTGAGCAGGCTGTCCTCTGTGGCGGCGCGGTCGAGCTGGTCAAGATGGGTTTCGAGACCCTGACCGAAGCCGGCTACGCTCCGGAAATGGCCTACTTCGAGTGTCTGCACGAGCTGAAGCTGATCGTCGACCTGATGTACGAAGGCGGCATCGCCAACATGAACTACTCCATCTCCAACAACGCGGAGTATGGCGAGTACGTGACCGGCCCCGAAGTCATCAACGAAGAGTCCCGCTACGCCATGCGCGAAGCCCTCAAGCGCATCCAGACTGGCGAATACGCCAAGATGTTCATCCTGGAAGGCAAGACCAACTATCCGTCCATGACTGCCCGCCGTCGTCTGAACGCCGTGCATCCGATCGAGACCGTTGGTGCCCAGCTCCGTGACATGATGCCGTGGATCAAGGCCAACAAGCTGGTGGACCAGTCCAAGAACTGATCCCGATGGCTTGATTGACACAAGGGGGACGTAAGTCCCCCTTGTCGTTTTCAGGGCCATCCGTCGCTCGGTGCGTTACAATCAAGCTTACTTCACCCATCGTCCCTTCCATGGCCGATCTGCAATCCCGCAAGCCCTTGTTGAACCCGGAGCGCCGCCGCCGGGGCATTTACATCCTGCCGAACCTGTTTACTACGGCGGCCCTGTTTGCAGGTTTCTATGCGATCGTCCAGGCCATGAACGGCCTGTTCGAGCAGGCTGCGGTGGCGATCTTCATCGCCATGGTGCTGGATGGCCTTGATGGCCGGGTGGCGCGACTCACGCGTACCCAAAGCGCCTTTGGTGCTGAGTATGACTCCCTCTCCGATATGGTTTCCTTTGGTGCGGCGCCCGCATTGATCATGTATGAGTGGGCCCTCAAGGGCATGGGCAAGATGGGCTGGATGGCTGCCTTCATCTACTGTGCCGGGGCAGCCCTGCGCCTGGCTCGTTTCAACACCAACATCGACATCATCGACAAGCGCTACTTCCAGGGCCTTCCCAGTCCAGCTGCTGCCGCACTGATTGCAGGACTGGTGTGGGTGATGATGGATAACGGCATCTCCGGCCCCGACATCCGCTGGTATGCCTGTGCGCTGACCATCTTTGCGGGCGTCTCGATGGTGAGCAATGTGCTCTTTTACAGCGGCAAGGAGATCAATCTCCGCAAGAGCGTGCCCTTCATCGTCATCATTGCCTTTGTCCTCGCGCTCCTGCTGGTCTCCAGCTACCCTCCGGGTGTGCTCTTCGGTCTTTTCCTGTGCTACGCCGCATCCGGCTACGTCCTCGGTGTCTGGAGCTGGCTGAAGGGCGGCAAGCGCCGTGTGGCGCCCCCCCAGGAGCCCGAGCAATAGCGCTACTCTCCGGCGGCTTCCTGCCGCCTGATTGTCGGCAGTGTCACCCTTGCAGTTCCCGCGCATTGGGATGAATGAACCTCCCGGTGTACGACCACATCCAAACACCAAGAACCCGGCAGGAGCCCATCATGAACGACCAGCTGATCATTTTCGATACCACCCTGCGCGATGGCGAGCAGAGCCCCGGTGCATCCATGACCCGGGACGAGAAATTACGGATTGCCCGTCAGCTGGAGCGCATGAAGGTTGACGTGATCGAGGCCGGTTTTGCGGCCGCTTCCAATGGCGATTTCGAATCGGTCAAGGCAGTCGCAGAGGCGATCAAGGATTCCACCATCTGCTCGCTGGCGCGGGCCAACGAGAACGATATCCGGCGTGCCGGTGAGGCCATCCGTCCGGCCAGTTCCGGTCGCATTCACACCTTCATTGCCACCAGTCCGATCCACATGGAGAAGAAGCTGCGGATGACCCCCGATCAGGTGGTTGAGCACGCAGTCAGGGCCATCCGCTGGGCAAGTGAATACACCGACGACATCGAGTTCTCCGCGGAGGATGCAGGTCGTTCCGAAATCGACTTCCTGTGCCGGATTTTTGAGGCGGTGATCAATGCCGGGGCCCGGACGATCAATGTGCCCGACACGGTGGGGTACAACGTACCGGAGCAATTCGCAGCAACCATTCGTACCTTGATCGAGCGGGTGCCCAACGCCGACAAGGTGGTGTGGTCGGTGCACTGTCACAACGATCTCGGTCTGGCAGTGGCCAACTCCCTGGCGGCGGTGCAGGCCGGTGCCCGTCAGGTGGAATGTACCGTCAATGGCCTGGGTGAGCGGGCGGGCAATGCTTCCCTCGAAGAGATCGTCATGGCCGTGCGGACCCGCCAGGATATCTTCCGCTGCGATACGCAGATCGACACCAGCCAGATTGTGCCTGCCTCCAAGCTGGTATCCGGGATCACCGGTTTTCCGGTTCAGCCCAACAAGGCGATTGTCGGCGCAAATGCCTTTGCCCATGAGTCGGGCATTCACCAGGACGGGGTTCTCAAGCACCGGGAAACTTACGAGATCATGCGTGCCGAGGATGTGGGTTGGGTTGCCAACAAGCTGGTGCTTGGCAAGCATTCCGGTCGCAATGCCTTTCGCTCCCGCTTGCAGGAGTTGGGTGTCGACATCGCTTCGGAGGAACTGCTCAATCACGCCTTTGCCCGCTTCAAGGAACTTGCGGACAAGAAGCACGAAATTTTCGATGAAGACCTGCAGGCCCTGATGAATGATGAGAGTTCGGAGCCGAAGGAGCATTTCCGGCTGTTGTCCTCCTCCTTTCACTCCGAGACTGGGGAAGCGCCCTGTGCGCGGCTGACCCTCCTGGTGGGCGGTGCCGAAGCGTCCTCGGAGTCCAGTGGTTCCGGCCCCGTGGATGCAGCATTCAAGGCCATTGAGGCGGTGGCCAGAAGTGGCACCCAGCTGCTGCTCTATTCGGTGAATGCGATCACGACTGGCACCGATGCCCAGGGTGAGGTGACCGTCCGCCTGTCCAGGGATGGCCGGATTGTGAATGGCCAGGGGGCAGACACCGACATCATCGTGGCTTCGGCAAAGGCCTATCTCAATGCCCTGAACAAAATTCAGGGTGGCTCTGAAAAGATGAACCCGCAGATCTGACCGGTACGGTCAGACCCTTCAAGGCTCATGCCTCCTTGCTGGATGCTCCGGCGAGCCTTGAAGGAGCTGTGTTGCGCGAATACAGTACTACGACAATGAAGAACACCACGCTCAGTACGGCCTCCGCCAGCGCCAGCAGGTTGCCGGGGGCCGCGTCGTTGGTGCGCACCACACCCTCGGTCAGGTAAAGCAGGATCATCATCGAACTCCACTGATAGGTATAGCGCGTGCCCCGCAGGATGCCGAACAGGGCGGCCATCAGGGGCAGTACCTTGAGGGTCATCCAGGAGCCCCCTGGACGCAGGGGGGCAAGAAAGATTTCCCAGGCCAGGCACAGGGCAATCAGGGTGATCAGCGTGGCGCTGGCGATCAGGGACAAGGTCTTGGGTTTCATAATGGGGCTGCCAGTTTGAGCGCGGTTTCAGCGAGGCGTCTGCCGAGGGCGGTGGCGAGGCGCTTTTCCTCGTCGGTAAGTTGGGTGCTGTCATCCTTGCCAGCCCAGTGGGTTGCTCCGTAGGGGGAGCCGCCACTCCGGGTGCGCGTCAGGTCGGGTTCTGAAAAAGGGATCCCGATGATCAGCATGCCATGGTGGAGCAGCGGAACCTGCATCGACAGCAAGGTGCTTTCCTGCCCACCGTGCTGGCTTGCGCTGGAGGTGAAGACGCAGGCAGGTTTGCCGGAAAGCGCACCGGCAAGCCATGGGCCTGCCGTTCCATCCAGAAAGTACTTCATCGGCGCAGCCATGTTGCCGAAACGGGTAGGGCTTCCCAGGGCGAGACCGATGCATTCCTCCAGGTCGCGCATTTCCACGTAAGGTGCCCCTTTTTCGGGAATGTCGGACTCTGTTGCCTCGCATACGGTGGAGACCTTGGGTACGGTACGAACCCGGGCTGAGATGCCTGGTACGGAATCGATGCCCCGGGCAATGACTTCGGACAGGGCGCGCACGGATCCACGGTGGCTGTAATAGAGAACGAGAATTTCCTGCATGGTGGTGGGGCGAAAAAGATCCCGCATTATACGGAAAGCGGAGGTCGGGACGGATTCCGCTACCCGGTCTGCTCAGATGCGCCCGCGGAAGATTTTTTGGGTGGCTTCAGGGAATCTGCTCAGCGCGGATAGGGGTCGATCTCGTACTGGAAAAGCTCGACGGCAGAGGTCTGCATGTCGAGGCTGAGCAGTCGCCCCTGGGCAATGTACAGTCGGTTGCTGTCCGAGACCAGCATGAAGCGGCGGGCCGAGTAGGTGCCTGCCGGTGCCAGGATCGATTGCTGGCGTCCAAGGGCCTGGATGGGAGGGAGTACCAGGGCTGGGCGCATGGGACGTGTCTGCGTCGTGCTACGGAAACCGACCATGACGGGTTTTGCCGAATTGGCGATCACCTGAAGTCCCAGTTCGATCTGCTCGGGGGTCTCCGTGCGGATCCACCGCACCACGCAGAGCGTCCAGGGTTCATGTTCGCTGCGCCTCAGCGCTAATGCCATGCCGGCGGAGAGTGCGCTGGCGCTTCCCGTGACCTGCATTATGGCGTAACCGGTTGGGCTCTCATTGACAACCAGCCACTCCGTGCACAGCGTGTTCCGGGCCTCTGAATCCTGCTCCCGCAGCATGAGCCAGATGTCGTCCAGTCCGCAACACACCTTTACAGTGTACTGGTTACGGCGCCGTGAGTGTTCCCGCTGCGGGGGGGTTGCCCAGTACTCGCGAACCCGCCTGAGCAGCGTGGCTGCTTCCGGCAAGCCGAGGGGCGCAGTCAGCGGTTCTGGAGGCGGGAGCTGCTCTTCCAGCGTTTCTATCCAGCGGGTGGCCTGGCGCGCCAGTTCGGCAGCCGAAAAATAGATCAGCCCGTCCACGTGGGGCGGAGGACGTCGATTGACTGAAATGGGTGGTGTATCCTGATCGGAGTCAATCCAGAACCAGCCAAGCTCGTTTTCGTCCTGCGGGGCAGCCGGGCTCAGCGAGGTCATGTCGCAGAAACGCTCCAGAAACTGACCAAGCCAGAGAATTTCACGACCTGTCAGTCCCTCCGGCTGGCAGGTGGCCATAGCCATCATGTACTTGTAGGCTTTGAGGGCGCCCTCGGGCGGGTAGGCTGGCTGGCTGTCAATCGTGCCGCTTATCTGGCTGTTGATGAAGGTGCTGTGAGCGCGTGACCAGAACTCGAAGGGCGCGCTGTTGCCGGCCAGGTGGGAGATCGTCAGTTGCTCCCCAAGCAACTCAAGGGCTCTGGTGGCCAGGGTTCCCGGATTCCGGGTGAGGGACTGGCCTGCCTTGAATTGCGTTTCAGTGATGGCGTCGCCGTGTGCGCTGGCAACTCTGCCCAGCACCTCCTGCAGCCGCGTGGCAGCCCGGTGGAGGCCGATCGACAAGGGGAGTGTGGCTTCAGCCAGGCGCAGGCGAAACAGGCCGCTGATCGCAAGGCTGCGTCGATGGAGTAGCTCAAGGCACTGCTGCAGGGAACGTCCGCCATCTTCCGGTCGATGGAGTTCGTCTACGAACCGCACCAGGGAGGCCAGTTCAAGGTCCGCGTCTCCTGATGGCTCGGTGCTGAGCCAGTCCAGGGCGGCGGAGGTGCGATCGGGCGGGGAGGGGGCAGCAACGCTCATGTCCGGCAGTGTTTCCTGAATATTCCGGTATTGTAAAGAAAACCCTGCTGGCCGGGTTTTTTGCGCATCCTGCAGTGCCTTGGCGAGGGTTGAGCCATGGACACTGCCGTCTTGCTGTTTTCTCCGGGGTCATTTAATATCTGTGGTTTTTCCAATTCCACCGGATCAGGAACAGTCATGGTTGTTATTCGTCTTGCCCGCAGCGGCTCCAAGAAGCGTCCTTTCTACAACATCGTTGCCGCCGATTCCCGCAATCGCCGCGACGGCCGTTTCATCGAGCGTATCGGTTACTACAATCCGGTCGCCTCTGGTAGTGCCGTTGGCCTCATCGTGAATGCCGAGCGTCTGGCTCATTGGCAGAACAACGGCGCCCAGCTGTCGGAGACCGTGGGTCGCCTGGTCAAGCAGGCTGCCAAGGCAGCTGCCTGATTGAATGCCCATTGACCCGGCTTTCGGCAGTGCGTCGATGATTGTGCTCGGGCGAGTTGTTGCGCCCTTCGGCGTCAAGGGCTGGGTTAGGGTACATCCCTTTGGGGATGATCCGTTGTCCTGGAAGCAGATGCCCCAGTGGTGGCTTGGAACCGACCCGGAAGGTGGTCAGTGGCTTCCTTATACTCTCAAGGAGTGTAAGGAGCATGGCAAGGGTGACATCATTGCCACCTTTGAAGAGGTTCCTGACCGCACTGCTGCAGAGGCGGTTGCCGGCTTGTACGTGGCTGCTCCACGGGAAGCACTTCCCGAACCCGGCGAAGATGAGTTTTACTGGTCTGACTTGATTGGCCTGGATGTGCAGAATGCCTCCGGGGTCATGCTCGGCAAGGTTTCAGCCCTCATGTCCACTGGGGCTCACGACGTCCTTCAGGTGCAGGATGGTGATGTTGAACGCTTGATTCCATTTGTGGCCAGCTATGTCACCGCTGTCGACAAAGTGAATCGGCTGATACAGGTTGAGTGGGAGGCAGATTGGTGAGCATTGCCGCAGGCCGCAGAGCCTACGACATCCTCACCCTGTTCCCCGAGATGTTTGCGGCCCTGTCAGGATTCGGTGTGACCGGGCGTGCGCGGGATCGCGAGCTATACGAGCTGCACTGCTGGAATCCCCGGGATTTCGCAACGGATCGTTACCGTACGGTCGATGACCGTCCTTACGGGGGCGGTCCCGGGATGGTGATGCTGCCGGGGCCTCTGGAAAAGGCGATTGCCGCAGCCAAGGAACGGCAGCAGCAATCAGTGGGGAGTGCAGGAAGGGTCATCTACCTGTCGCCCCAGGGGCGCCGCCTCGATCATGAGCGTGTGCTGGAGCTGGTTGCAGAGCCTGCCCTGGTGCTTCTTTGTGGTCGCTATGAAGGAGTGGATCAGCGTCTTATAGAGCGCTGTGTCGACGAAGAAGTCTCCTTGGGGGATTTCGTCCTTTCCGGCGGGGAGCTGCCAGCGATGGTGTTGCTGGATGCGATGATCCGCCAGTTGCCGGGAGCCCTGAACGATCAGGACTCGGCCATCGAGGATTCGTTCGTGGATGGACTGGTGGACTGTCCCACTACACCCGCCCTGTGGTTTATGAAGGCATGGCGGTGCCGGATGTCCTGCTCTCCGGCAACCACCTTGAAATACGGCGCTGGCGTCTTCAGCAGTCCTTGGGACGTACCGAGCAACGGCGCCCGGACCTGCTCCAAGGACGTGCCTTGAGCAAGGAAGAATTCCGCCTGCTGGAAGTGTTCCGGCGGGCTGAACGGAAGCAGGAAGCTTAGCGCGTTGCGCCAGACGACTGTTTCATAATAAAGACGTGTACCAGGTGGCGACCTGCTCTGCACGAAGGGCCTACGGCCTCATTTTACTTTTGGAGTCACGCATGAACCTGATTCAACAACTGGAACAAGAAGAGATTGCCCGCCTGACCCAAGGCAAAACCATTCCCGAATTCGCCCCTGGCGATACCGTCGTGGTCCAGGTAAAGGTCAAGGAAGGTACCCGCGAGCGTCTGCAGGCTTACGAAGGTGTCGTGATCGCCAAGCGCAACCGTGGCCTCAACTCCGGCTTCATTGTGCGCAAGATCTCTTCCGGCGAGGGTGTGGAGCGTACGTTCCAGACTTACTCCCCGCTGGTGGCCAGCATTGAAGTGAAGCGCCGTGGTGACGTTCGTCGCGCCAAGCTCTACTACCTGCGCAGCCGCTCCGGCAAGTCTGCCCGTATCAAGGAAAAGCTGGACTACAAGTCTTTCGCTGCCAAGGCCGCTGCCAAGGCCTGAGTTTTCAGGGCAAAAAAAACGGAACCTTCGGGTTCCGTTTTTTTTGCCTGGGACCTGAACTCCTGATGGAGTCCGGGTCTGTTGCGTGGCGGAACTCAGTGACTGCGCTTGTCGTGCTCGATCAGTGCATAGGCAGAGTGGTTGTGGATGGATTCGAAGTTTTCGGATTCCACCACATAGGCGTTTACCCGGCTTTCCCGGTTCAGGCTGCCGGCCACGTCCCGGACCATGTCTTCGACAAACTTGGGGTTGTCGTAGGCCCGTTCAGTCACGAATTTTTCGTCCGGACGTTTGAGCAGCCCGAAGAGTTCACAGGAGGCTTGCCCCTCCACCAGTTGCACCAGCTCTTCGATCCACAGGTGATCGTTGGTGATGGTGGTCACGGTGACGTGAGAGCGCTGGTTGTGAGCTCCATACGCGGAAATCTTCTTAGAACAGGGGCAGAGGCTGGTGACCGGCACGACCACCTTCATGGTGAATTCGTAGGTTCCTCCTTCGCGAATTTCCCCGATGAAGGTGACTTCGTAATCCATCAGGCTCTGTACGCCGGACACCGGCGCGGCCTTGTTGATGAAGTAGGGGAAGGTCATTTCCACATGGCCGGTTTCGGCTTCGAGTTTCCTGACCATTTCCCGGAGCATCGGCTCGAAGGATTCAACCGAGATTTCCCGTTCGTGACCGTTGAGGATCTCCACGAAGCGGGACATATGGGTGCCCTTGAAGTTGTGGGGCAGTCCGACATACATGTTGAATACCGCGATGGTGTGCTGAACGCCACCGGTCTTGTCCTGGACCTTGACAGGGTGACGGATGGACTTGATACCGACCTTGTTGATGGCTAGTTGTCGGGAGTCCGCGGAGTTCTGGACGTCCGGGATGCAGGTCGGGGCTTCGCTGGTGCTCATGGCTGTTCTCGTGGGGTCGTGGAGTGAGAGGGGGTCATGGCCCCCTCATCTGATGTGTCTGATGGATCCTAGCCTTGTTGGCAAGGGGATTCAACTATCCGGTTGGTAGGGCTGATTCAATCCGCTTGCGAACGGATGGGACATCGAGACCGACTTCGGTCAGCAACTGGAGCTGATCCCCGTGGTCGATGAAACGATCGGGCAGCCCCAGTTGCAGCAGGCGGGTGGGCGTGCCGGATTCGTACAGCACCCGACTGACCTCACTGCCGGCACCACCGATCACGGCGTTTTCTTCCAGTGTGACCAGCAGGTCATGGG
>NZ_JAQUVG010000069.1 GCF_028693495.1 Zoogloea sp.
GTTGCCATCATGGGGGGGAGCGGCTGTGGCAAGACCACCCTGCTGCGCCTGATTGGTGGGCAGGAAAGGGCCGTTTCCGGGCGGGTGCTCGTGGAGGGTCAGGATGTGGCGGAGCTGCAGCGCGAGGCGCTGTATGCCCTGCGCCGGCGCATCGGCATGCTGTTCCAGTTTGGCGCCTTGTTCACCGACATGTCGGTGTTCGATAACGTGGCCTTCCCCCTGCGCGAGCACACCGATCTGCCGGCCGAGCTCATCAACGATCTCGTCCTGATGAAGCTCCACGCGGTGGGGCTCCGCGGGGCGGCGAGGCTGATGCCCGGAGAGCTTTCCGGCGGGATGGCCCGGCGGGTCGCCCTGGCCCGCACCATTGCGCTGGATCCGATGCTGCTGATGTACGACGAGCCCTTCACCGGCCTCGACCCGATTTCCCTGGGGGTCATCGGCCAGCTGATCCGCCGCCTCAATGACGCCCTGGGAGCCAGTTCGGTCATCGTGACTCATGACATTCAGGAGTCCCTGCAGATCGTGGACTACATCTACTTCATTTCCGAAGGCAAGGTGGTAGCGGAAGGAACGCCCGACGAGATCCGGCATACGGAGGACCCCTTCGTGCATCAGTTTGTCCATGCTGAAGCCGATGGGCCGGTGCCGTTCCATTATCCGGCAGGGGACTACGCGGCCGCCCTGATGGGAGGGAAGGGCTGATGGGAAACCTGTTCCGCAGGCTGGGTTCGCTGGCCATCAACGGGGTCTGGCAGCTGGGTTTCATTGCCCGTTTTTTCTGGCTGATCCTGCGTTACTCAGGGCAGTCCTTCACCCGTCTGCATCTCACGATGCGTGAGCTGTATTTCAGCGGGGTGATGTCCCTGCTGATCATCCTGGTGTCCGGCCTCTTCGTCGGGCTGGTGCTTGGTCTGCAGGGCTACGAAATTCTCCAGCGCTATGGTTCCAGCGAGGCGATGGGTACGATGGTGGCCCTGTCCCTGCTCCGGGAACTGGGGCCGGTGGTGGCAGGCCTGCTGTTTGCCAGCCGGGCCGGTTCGGCCGTGACCGCCGAGATCGGCCTGATGAAGGTCACCGAGCAGCTCAAGGCCATGGACATGATGGCGGTGAGTCCCATCGCCCGGGTGGTCGCCCCCCGTTTCTGGGGTGGGGTTGTCTCCATGCCGATCCTGACGGCCCTGTTTTCCATGATGGGGATCTTTGGTGGCTGGCTGATCGGTGTGGTCTTCATCGGTGTGGACGATGGTGCTTTCTGGTCCCAGATGCAGGCAGCGGTGGATTTTCGCTACGACGTGGTCAACGGCGTGATCAAAAGCTGTGTGTTCGGGGTGGCGGTGGCGCTGATCGCCGTGTTCGAGGGTTACGACTGCGTGCCCACTGCCGAGGGCGTGTCCCGGGCCATCACCCGTACCGTGGTGAGTTCGGCTCTGGCCATTCTGGCCCTTGATTTTGTAATGACATCCTTCATGTTCCGAGGTCTATGATGAGTCGAACGACGCTCGATCTGTGGGTCGGGGTTTTTGTGGCGATGGGGATTGCCGCGCTGCTGTTCCTCGCCCTCAAGGTCGGCAGCATTTCAGGATCCGAGATCCAGTCGCCCTATACCCTGCGGGCCCATTTTGACAACATCGGTGGTCTGAAGGTGCGGGCCCCGGTCAAGAGTGCAGGCGTGCTGGTGGGACGCGTGACCGAAATCCGCTACGACAATGAACGCTACCAGGCCGAGGTGGTCTTCAGCGTCGATGGCCGTTACACCTTCCCGACGGATACCTTCGCCAATATCCTGACCTCCGGCCTGCTGGGCGAGCAGTACCTCGGGCTCGATCCCGGTGGCGAGGAAGAGAACCTCAAGCCCGGAGCCCTCATCAAGAAGACCCAGTCAGCCGTCGTGCTGGAAAAACTGATCAGCCAGTTCATGTTCAACAAGGCGGCCGAAGGGGATGCCGAGCCGGCGAAGTAACCGCGCCTCACACAAACAAGGCCGCTCCCCGGAGCGGAGCCAGGCAAAATGAAAAGCAGCAGCCAGAACAGCAGATTGTCCATGACATCCCGGAGCCTCGCAGCCCTGGCGCTGGCCCTCGGCCTGAGCGCCTGTGCCAGTACCGGGGGGCATCCGAAGGATCCCCTCGAGCCCCTCAACCGGGCCACCTTTGCCTTCAACGAAAAGGCTGACCAGTACGTGATGCGTCCGGTGGCCGAGGCCTACGACAGGGTGGCGCCCCTTCCGGTCAAGGTGGGGGTCGGCAACTTCTTCGGTAATATCGGGGATGTCTGGACAGGGTTCAACAACCTGCTCCAGGGCAAGCTGTCCGAAGGCCTCTCCGATGCGGGCCGCGTCCTGGTCAACACGACGGTAGGCATGCTCGGGCTCTTCGATATCGCCACCGAGTTGGGTCTCGAGAAGCACGAGGAAGATCTGGGTCAGACCCTGGGCTGGTGGGGGGTCGGCGATGGTCCGTATCTGGTCCTGCCTTTCCTGGGCGCGAGCAACCTGCGTGACACGCTTGGCCTGGTCGGTGATCTGACGGTTGATCCGGTCTGGCAGGTGGAGGAGGTGGCCACCCGCAACTCCCTTACCGGCCTGCGCTTCGTGCACAAGCGCCATACCCTGCTGGGGGCCGAGACCGCTGCCGAGCAGGCCGCCCTGGACAAATACGCTTACCTGCGCAGTTTTTACATACAGTACCGCCTCAACCAGATTCACGACGGCAATCCTCCCCGATTGAAGGACCCGGAGGACGAGGAGGATGAAGAGGCCCACATCGAAGGGCCTGCCTCTCCGCTCGCCGGGGCCCCTGCCGAGCCGCTCATTGCCGTTTCTTCCGCCCCCAACCCAGAGAACCAGGAATGAAAACCATACGTACCCTGCTGGCAGCCCTGACCCTTGGCTTTGGACTCCAGTGCGCAGCCCTTGCCAGCACGATTGCGCCGGACGCGCTGGTCAAGAGCGTGACGGACGATGTGATCACCATCGTGCGTCAGGACAAGGCCATCCAGTCCGGCGACACCCGGAAGGCGGTCGAGCTGGTGGAGACCAAGGTCCTGCCCTATTTCGATTTTGCCCACATGACCCGCCTGGCCGTGGGCAAGGACTGGCGGCAGGCCACGCCGGAGCAGAAGGCCGCTCTGACCCAGGAGTTCAAGACCCTGCTGGTGCGTACCTATTCCAACGCCCTGACCCAGTACCGCAATCAGGTGATCGATTTCAAGCCGCTCAAGGCCCGGCCTGAAGATTCGGACGTGATTGTCCGTACCGAAGTGCGCCAGCCCGGCGCCAAGCCGGTGCAGATCGACTACGCCCTGGACCGTAAGGTGGATGGCTGGAAGGTCTACGATGTGCTGGTGGCTGGAGTGAGCCTCGTCACCAACTATCGTGACTCCTTCGGACAGGAAATACGGGCTGGCGGTGTCGATGGCCTGATCAAGTCCCTCAAGGACAAGAACAAGCATCTCGAAGCCACGGTCTCCGCCCGGAAATGATGCGTATCGAGGGCGCCCGGTTGAGCCTTTCCGGGCCGGTCACGCTTGCGACCGTTGCCTCCATGGTGGAGGAGGGGGGCCGGCAGGTGACGGCCAACGATACGGTACTGGATCTTTCAGGGGTCACCCAGGTGGATTCAGCCGCGCTGGCCTTGCTGCTTGGCTGGACGCGGGCGGCCCGCGCCGCCGGGCGCCAGATCCGTTTTCAGGGGGCGCCCGCCGCCCTCGTGAGTCTCGCATCCCTTTACGACGTCGACACCCTTCTTCCGCTGGCTTCCTGAGCCCGCCGTCCTGTCCGCCCCATGATTCCTGCCATCCGCATCGCCGGTGTCACCAAGCGTTTCCGTTCCCTGCAGGCCCTGGCCGGCGTGGATCTGGAAGTGGCTCAGGGTGAATTCTTTGGCCTGCTCGGTCCCAACGGTGCCGGCAAGACCACCCTCATTTCCTCCCTGGCCGGGCTGGCCCGTCCCGACTCCGGTACCCTTGAGGTCATGGGGCACGATGTGGTGAAGGCGTACCGCCAGGCCCGTCTGGCCCTGGGCGTGGTGCCCCAGGAGCTGGTCTTCGATCCCTTCTTTTCGGTGCGCGAGATGCTGCGCCTCCAGTCGGGTTATTTCGGGATCCGCAACAACGACGACTGGATTGACGAGATCCTGCACCACCTGGACCTCACCAGCAAGGCCGCCGCCAACATGCGCATGCTGTCCGGCGGCATGAAGCGCCGGGCCCTGGTGGCCCAGGCGCTGGTGCACCGGCCGCCGGTGATCGTGCTGGATGAGCCCACGGCAGGTGTGGACGTGGAGTTGCGTCAGGGGCTCTGGCAGTTCATCCGCAAGCTCAATCAGGATGGCCACACCATCGTGCTGACCACGCACTACCTGGAAGAGGCCGAAACCCTGTGCGGGCGGATCGCCATGCTCAAGGCCGGCAAGGTGGTGGCTCTGGATACCACGGCGAATCTGCTCCAGCGTTTTGCCAGTCACACCCTGCGGGTGAGCCTGGCCGGGACGGTCACCCTGCCGCCGGCGCTCGCCGCCAAGGTGCTGGCGATGGAGGGCAAGGCCCTGACCCTGGGTTTCGAGAGCTTCGACGAAGTGGCCGACCTGCTCGCAGGAGTCCGCTCGGCGGGGGGGCAGGTAGTCGACATGGCCCTCGGCAAGCCCGACATGGAGCAGGTCTTCGTCGGCATCATGAACCAGAACTGAGGAAATCCATGGAAGGCTTCAAGACCCTGCTTTACAAGGAGTGCCTGCGTTTCTGGAAGGTGGGCTTTCAGACCGTCCTGTCCCCGGTGCTCACGGCCGTGCTGTATCTGCTGATTTTCGGCCATGTGCTGGAGGATCATGTCCAGCCCTTTCCGGGGGTCAGTTACACGGCCTTTCTGGTGCCGGGCCTGGTGATGATGACCGTGCTGCAGAATGCCTTTGCCAACAGTTCGTCATCCCTGATCCAGAGCAAAATCACCGGCAACATCGTGTTCGTGTTGCTGCCGCCGATTTCCTATCGGGAGTTCTACGCCGCCTACGTGCTGGCGGCCGTGCTCCGGGGCGGCCTGTGCGGGGTGGGGGTGCTGCTGGCCGCGCAGCCCTTTGCCGCGCTGCCTTTTGCCGAGCCTGGCTGGATCATTGCCTTTACGCTGCTGGGCGGGGCCTTTCTGGCAAGCCTGGGGGTCATCGCGGGGATCTGGGCCGACAAGTTCGACCAGCTGGCAGCCTTCCAGAACTTCCTGATCATGCCCCTCACGATGCTGTCAGGGGTGTTTTATTCGATTCATTCCCTGCCGGTTTTCTGGCAGGGGGTGTCGCATTTCAACCCGTTTTTCTTCATGATTGATGGTTTCCGTTATGGCTTCTTCGGGGTTTCCGACGTCTCCCCGTGGACCAGCATCGGAGTGGTAACGGTCTGTTTTGTCACACTTGCGCTGATCACCCTGCAGATGTTGGGCAGGGGTTACAAGCTGCGGGCTTAAGGGATATAGAGATGTTTGAAGCAAGCGAAATCGAGCGCCTGATTGCGGTGGGCCTCGACTGCCAGTTCCTCCATATCGAGGGCGATGATGGCACCCATTTTTCCGGCATCGTGGTGAGCTCCGCCTTCGAGGGCAAGCCGCGGGTGCGTCAGCATCAGGCGGTTTACGCCACCCTTGGTGCGCTCATGGGCAACGAAATTCACGCCCTCCAGCTGTCCACCTACACCCCCACCCAGTGGGCCGAACTCCAGAAGGAACTGGGCTGATCGCCCTTGTGCATGGATAAATTGTTGATCGCAGGCGGTGTCCGCCTCTCCGGCGAGATCGCCATTTCCGGCGCCAAGAACGCCGCACTGCCCATTCTCTGCGCAGCCCTGCTGACCACCGAGCCGGTCACCTTCACCAACGTTCCCCGACTCAACGACATTGCGACCTTGTTGCGCCTGCTGGAGCAGATGGGGGTCAAGGTCAGTCGGGATGGGGATGCCGTGACCCTGGATGCTTCCGGGGTGAACAACCCGATGGCTTCCTACGAGATGGTCAAGACCATGCGCGCATCCATCCTGGTGCTGGGCCCCCTGGTCGCCCGCTTCGGGGAGGCCCGCGTGAGCCTGCCCGGGGGGTGTGCCATCGGTGCCCGCCCGGTGGACCAGCACATCAAGGGGCTGCAGGCCATGGGCGCCGATGTGAAGGTAGAGCATGGTTATGTCCATGCGGTGGTCTCCAGGCTCAGGGGGGCCCGCATCTTCACCGA
The DNA here is from genome assembly GCF_028693495.1 of Zoogloea sp. Taxonomy (GTDB): domain Bacteria; phylum Pseudomonadota; class Gammaproteobacteria; order Burkholderiales; family Rhodocyclaceae; genus Zoogloea. The sequence continues at coordinate 6,207 of NZ_JAQUVG010000069.1, forward strand.
CATGGTCACCGTGACCGGCACCGAGAACCTGATGATGGCGGCCTGTCTGGCCGATGGGGAAACCGTCATCGAGAATGCCGCCCGGGAGCCCGAGGTGGTGGATCTGGCCAACTGCCTGGTGGCCATGGGGGCCCGTATTTCTGGTGCTGGTGGTGATGTGATCCGCATCCAGGGGGTGTCCGCCCTCCACGGGGCCACTCACCGGGTGATGCCTGACCGCATTGAAACCGGCACCTATCTGTGCGCCGCTGCGGCGAGCGGCGGTGAAGTGCGCCTGACCAACACCTCCGCCAGCTATCTGGATGCGGTGGTGGACAAGCTCATGGATGCGGGCTGTGAAATTTTCGCCGAACGGGATGCGATCCGCCTCCGGGCTCCTGCCCGCCTGGCTGCAGTGAGCCTGCGTACCGCCCCTTATCCTGCTTTTCCGACCGACATGCAGGCCCAGTTCATGGCGATCAATGCCGTCGCCGAAGGGACGGCCGTGATCCGTGAGACCATTTTCGAAAACCGCTTCATGCACGCGGTGGAGCTCCAGCGTCTGGGCGCCGACATCAAGATCGATGGCAATACCGCCTTTGTGAAGGGGGTGGAACGGCTGCAGGGGGCGACTGTGATGGCCACCGACCTGCGGGCTTCGGCCAGTCTGATCATCGCCGGGCTGGTGGCTGAAGGGGAGACCACCGTTGAGCGGATCTACCACCTGGACCGGGGTTACGAGAACCTGGAAGACAAGCTGACCGCCCTTGGTGCAAGGGTTCAGCGCCTGCGCTGAAGCCCAAGGGCGGTGGTCGTAGGAGACAGGCTCAGGCCTCGGGGGTCACGGCCAGCACGCGGAGCTGGATGGCGTGGCCCTCCGGCGTCTGCCAGTCGATGACCTGCCCGACGGAGAGTCCCAGCAGGGCGCTGCCGGCAGGTGAAAATATCGAGACGCGTCCCTGGCTGGCATCGGCGTCATGGGGCCAGGCCAGGGTGAGTGCGTACTCCCGGCCCGAGTGCTCCTCGCGGAAACGGGCGCAGCTGTTCATGGTGATCACATCCGCTGGCATGGCTTCTGCGTCGATGACGTTGGCGCGTTCCAGCTCGTCGCGCAGCCCGTCCAGGTCGGAGCGATTGCGGGTGGGCGGCTTGGAGAGGAGGCCTTCCAGGCGCTCCAGGTCCCGTGTCGAAACGGTGATTTCGGGTTTCATGGCTGAATCCTCGTGATTGAGCAAAAGAAAAATGGCCGAGCCGCAACCTGCGGACCAGCCATGGGTCAGAGGCTAACAGAAGCCGGGCTCCGGGACAAACCTGACCGGGGGCAGACAGGGCGGATCGCGCCGCGATCGGCTAAAATCATTTTTTTCGCAGACAGATCACGATCTTGAACGGCATCACGCTTGCCCTCTCGAAGGGCCGAATTTTCGAGGAGACCCTGCCGCTGCTCGCCGCCGCGGGGATCACGCCCACCGACAACCCGGAAAGCTCGCGCAAGCTCATCATCGGAACCAACCGTCCCGATGTGCGGCTGGTGATCGTGCGCGCTACCGATACCCCCACCTACGTGCAGTACGGCGCAGCCGACATGGGCATCGCCGGCAAGGACACCCTGATCGAGCATGGCGGCGCTGGACTCTACCAGCCCCTCGACCTGAACATTGCCAAGTGCCGGCTGTGTGTGGCCGTGCGCAAGGATTTTGATTACGCCGCGGCGGTCCAGCGGGGCGCCCGCATCCGGGTTGCCACCAAGTATGTCAAGGCAGCAAAGGAACACTTTGCCGCCAAGGGCATGCATGTGGACCTGATCAAGCTCTACGGGTCCATGGAGCTGGCCCCCCTGGTGGGTCTCGCCGATGCCATCGTGGACCTGGTGTCCACCGGCGGTACCCTGAAGGCCAACAACCTAGTGGAGGTGGAAGACATCATGCCCATCAGTTCCCGACTTGTCGTCAACCAGGCCTCCCTCAAGCTCAAGCGCGAGCTGATCCAGCCGGTGCTGGAGGCCTTTGCAGGAGCAGTCAAGCCATGAGCGCCCAGATCCGCCGTCTTTCGTCCTCCCAGGAAGACTTTGCCGCCACCCTTGATGCGCTGCTGGCCTTCGAAGACAGCGCCGATGCGGCCATCGAGAACGCGGTGGCCGAGATCCTCCAGCGTGTGCGTCGTGAGGGTGACAGGGCCGTGGTGGAGTACACCCGCCGTTTCGATCGTCTGGACGCTGCCGACATGACGGCGCTCGAACTGCCCAGGTCTGCGCTGACCGCAGCCCTGGCCAGCCTGAGCACGGAGCAGCGCGACGCGCTGGAAATGGCTGCCGAGCGGGTGCGCAGTTATCACCAGCGCCAGGTCATCGAATCCTGGCGCTACACCGACGAATCCAAGGGCATGAGCGGTACCCGCCTGGGGCAGAAGGTCACCCCGCTGGATCGGGTCGGCCTGTATGTGCCGGGCGGTCGGGCGTCTTACCCCAGCTCCGTGCTGATGAACGCGATCCCGGCCAAGGTGGCTGGCGTCGCTGAGCTCATCATGGTGGTGCCCACTCCCGGGGGGGAACAGACCCCTCTGGTGCTGGCAGCCGCGGCCATCACCGGGGTGGACCGGGTGTTTACCATCGGTGGCGCCCAGGCGGTGGCCGCCCTGGCCTATGGCACGCAAACGGTGCCCCAGGTAGACAAGATCGTCGGACCCGGCAATGCCTACGTGGCCAGCGCCAAGCGCCGGGTTTTCGGCACTGTGGGCATCGACATGGTGGCAGGACCTTCCGAGGTGCTGATCATCTCTGACGGCTCCGGTGATCCGGACTGGGTGGCGATGGACCTGTTCGCCCAGGCCGAGCACGATGAGCTGGCGCAGTCCATCCTGCTGTGTCCCGACGCTGCGTTCATTGCACGGGTGGAGGAGAGCATTGCCAGGCTGCTGACCCAGATGCCCCGCCAGGCGACCATCGCCACGTCCCTCAGGAACCGCGGCGCGCTGATCCAGGTGAAGGATCTGGCCGAGGCCTGCGCCATCGCCAACCGGATCGCGCCGGAGCACCTGGAGCTGTCCCTGGCCGATCCCTACCAGTGGGTGGACGAGATCCGTCACGCCGGTGCGATCTTCATCGGCCACTATTCGGTCGAGGCACTGGGCGACTACTGCGCCGGCCCCAATCACGTCCTGCCGACCATGCGCAGTGCGCGGTTCTCGAGCCCGCTGGGGGTATATGACTTCCAGAAGCGGACCAGCCTGATCGATATCTCCGAGCAGGGCGCCCAGACCCTGGGGCGGGTTGCCTCGGTGCTGGCGCATGGGGAGGGGCTCCAGGCCCATGCCCGTTCGGCGGAAATGCGCCTGAAGGGCTGAGCCCCAAAGGGCGCAGGGGCGTCCCGGAGGCGTATTTGTCAGGCGGGATTCATCCCGCCTGAGGGTTTCCGGCCCGGCGCCAGCCTCAGCGCAGAATGGCTTCGAGGGCCGTGACCAGCAGGCCGCACTGTTCGTCCGTGCCGACGGTAATCCGCAGGAACTGATCAATGCGGGGGGCCTTGAAGTGGCGGACGATGATGCTCCGCTCCCGCAGGGCCGCCGACAGCTGCGCAGCGTCGTGGCCAGGATGACGGGCAAAGACGAAGTTGGCGGCGGAGGGGAGGACCTCGAAGCCCATGACCTGCAGGCGGGCCGTCAGGGCTTCCCGGCTGGCGATCACCTGCCCCCGGGTCTGGTGGAACCAGGCTTCGTCATCCATCGCCGCACTGGCCCCGGCGAGCGCCAGGCGGTCAAGGGGGTAGGAGTTGAAGCTGTCCTTGACCCGGCTCAGGGCCTCGATGAGTGCCGGCTGACCGATGGCAAAACCCACCCGCAGGCCTGCCAGGGAGCGGGACTTGGACAGGGTCTGGGTGACCAGCAGGTTGGGGTGGTCCTTGATCAGCGTCACTGCGGTAGGAATCGTCTCCAGACCGCCAAAATCCACATAAGCTTCGTCGATCACGATGGGGCTGTCCGGCAGGCCACTGGCCAGACGCTCGATTTCGGACAACGGCAGCAGGCGTCCGGTGGGTGCATTGGGATTGGGGAAAATCACGGCGCCTGCGCGGGCGGTGCCCCGCTCCAGGTAGTCGTCCACGCGGATGGCAAAATCGCCATCCAGGGAAACGGTCTCGAAGTCGATGCCGTAAAGTCCGCAATACACCGGGTAGAAGCTGTAGGTGATGTCCGGGAAAAGCAGGGGGGCGTCATGCTTGAGCAGGGCCTGGAAGGTATGGGCCAGGACCTCGTCGGAGGAGTTGCCCACGAACACCCATTCGGCCGGCACGGCAAAATGGCGCGCGATCGAGGCCTTGAGCTGGCTGCCGGTCGGATCCGGATAGAGCTTGAGGCGGTCGGCGTCGCTACCCAGTTCGGCCTGGATGGCCTCATGCACCCGCGGGCTGGGTGGGTAGGGGTTTTCGTTGGTGTTGAGCTTGACCAGGTTGGCGAGCTTGGGCTGCTCGCCAGGAACATAGGGCGTCAGGTCGTGGACGACGGGGCTCCAGAAACGGCTCATGGCAGGTCATGTCGGCGCGCGCGCCGCAAGGGACGATAAAAACGCTAGATGCTATCATGGCCCCATCTGTTCCTTCGTCATCACCGTTTTCCGGAAAAATCAGCGTCATGCGGCAAGCCGAAATCTCTCGCGACACCCTCGAGACCAGGATCCGGGTCAAGATCAACCTGGATGGCTCGGGCCAGAGTCAGCTCAACACCGGCATCGGTTTCTTCGACCACATGCTGGATCAGATCGCCCGTCACGGCTGCTTCGACATTGAGATCGAATGCGCCGGCGACCTGCACATCGATGGCCACCATACCGTTGAGGATGTGGGCATCGCCCTGGGGCAGGCCTTTGCCAGGGCCGTCGGCGACAAGAAGGGCCTGACCCGCTACGGGCATGCCTACGTTCCCCTCGATGAAGCCCTGTCCCGGGTGGTGGTGGATCTCTCCGGCCGTCCCGGCCTGGAGTTCGACATCCCCTTCACGGCAGGCATGATCGGTGCGCTCGATACCCAGCTGGTCTACGAATTCTTCCAGGGATTCGTCAACCACGCCCTGGTGTCCCTGCACATCGACACCCTGAAGGGCCGCAACGCCCACCACCAGTGCGAGACCGCCTTCAAGGCCTTTGGCCGGGCCCTGCGCATGGCCGTGACACTGGATCCGCGCCAGGCTGGGGTGATCCCTTCCACCAAGGGGGCCCTATGAGCCAGGTGGCGGTCATCGATTACGGGATGGGTAACCTGCGCTCGGTGCACAAGGCCATCGAGCACGTCGCCAATGGTGCCACGGTGGTGGTTACCGCCGATCCGGCCCAGGTGCTGGCGGCCGACCGGGTGGTCTTCCCGGGGCAGGGCGCCATGCCGGACTGCATGCGCGAACTGGATGCCCGGGGCCTGCGCCCGGCGGTACTCGAGGCCGCCCGCAGCAAGCCCTTTCTGGGGATCTGCATCGGCCAGCAGATGTTGTTCGAACACAGCGAGGAGGGCAATGTGCCCGGCCTCGGCATCTTCAGGGGCGAGGTCCGGCATTTCCCTTCCGAGCGCATGGTCGCTGCCGACGGCGCCCGCCTGAAGGTGCCCCACATGGGCTGGAACGAGGTCTGGCAGAAGCAGGCGCATCCCCTGTGGGCCAACATTCCGGACGGCGCCCGTTTCTACTATGTGCACAGCTATTACGTGGATCCGGCCGATCCCGCCCTGGTGGCGGCCACCACTGACTACGGCATCCCCTTTACCGGGGCGGTAGCGCAGGATAATATCTTCGCAGTCCAATTCCATCCGGAAAAGAGCGCGCAGGCAGGCTTGCAACTCATGTCGAATTTCATGTCCTGGAAGCCCTGAGCCCCTTTCCGTCCTGTCTCCTTCGTATCAACTCATCACCCCCCCCCTCCTATGCTGCTGATTCCCGCTATCGACCTCAAGGACGGTCACTGCGTGCGCCTGAAACAAGGCGAGATGGACGCTGCCACGGTCTTTTCCGAAGACCCCGGTGCGATGGCCCGACACTGGATCGACCAGGGTGCGCGGCGTCTGCACCTCGTGGATCTCAACGGTGCCTTTGCCGGCAAGCCCAAGAACGGGACCGCCATCAAGTCCATCCTCGAGGAAGTCGGTGACGAGATCCCCGTCCAGCTGGGCGGAGGCATTCGTGACCTGGACACCATCGAGCGTTATCTGGATGCAGGCCTGACCTACGTGATCATCGGCACCGCCGCAGTCAAGAATCCGGGCTTCCTTCACGATGCGTGCAGCGCCTTTCCGGGGCACATCATCGTCGGACTGGATGCCAGGGACGGCAAGGTGGCCGTGGATGGCTGGTCCAAACTGACCGGTCATGATGTGGTCGACCTCGCCAGAAAATTCGAGGATTACGGTGTCGAGGGTGTGATCTACACCGACATCGGCCGGGATGGCATGCTCTCCGGCGTCAATATCGAAGCTACCGTCAAGCTGGCCCAGGCCCTGCGCATCCCGGTCATCGCCAGCGGCGGCATCGCCACCGTTGCCGATGTGGAGGCCCTGTGTGCCGTTGAGGCCGAAGGCATCACCGGCGCGATCACCGGCCGGGCGATCTACGAGGGAACCCTGGATTTCGGTGTCGCCCAGGCTCGGGCCGACGAACTCAACGGGGTGTCCTGATTCATGCTGGCCAAGCGCATCATTCCGTGTCTCGATGTCAGCGCCGGACGCGTCGTCAAGGGCGTCAATTTCGTCGAGCTGCGGGATGCCGGTGATCCGGTCGAGGTGGCCCGCCGCTATGACGAGCAGGGCGCTGACGAGATCACCTTCCTGGACATCACCGCCAGTTCCGATGATCGCAACATCATCCTGCATGTGGTCGAGCAGGTCGCCGAGCAGGTTTTCATTCCCCTCACCGTCGGTGGCGGCGTCCGTACCGTGGATGACGTCCGCCGGCTGCTCAACGCAGGGGCCGACAAGGTCAGCATCAATACCGCAGCGGTCAACAACCCTCAGGTGGTGGCGGAGGCCTCCGGCAAGGTGGGGAGCCAGTGCATTGTGGTGGCCATCGATGCCAAACAGGTGGCCCCGGGCAAATGGGAGGTCTTCACCCATGGCGGGCGCAACCGTACCGGCCTTGATGCGGTCGAATGGGCGTGTCGGGTGGCGTCCCTGGGCGCCGGCGAGATCCTGCTCACCAGCATGGATCGGGACGGCACCAAGAACGGCTTCGACCTGGGCCTGACCCGGGCGGTGTCCGACGCCGTTGCCATTCCGGTCATTGCCAGTGGCGGGGTGGGGAGCCTGGAGCACCTGGCCGACGGTGTGACCCTCGGCCGGGCCGATGCGGTGCTGGCGGCGAGCATCTTTCATTTCGGTGACCACACGGTCCGGGAAGCAAAGGCGCTGATGCGTGCCCGCGGAATCGAGGTGCGCCTGTGACGGGCGCGGCCAGCGTGGCCTGGCTGGATGACGTGGCCTGGGACAAGGACGGCCTGGTGCCGGCGATTGCCCAGGATGCGGTCAGCGGCGATGTGCTGATGTTTGCCTGGATGAACCGCGAGGCGCTGGCTCGAACGGCTGAAACAGGGGAAGCCGTATATTTCTCCCGATCCCGCGGCAAGCTGTGGCACAAGGGCGAGGAGTCTGGCCACACCCAGAAAATCCGCGAGATCCGCATCGATTGCGACAACGACGTGGTGCTTCTGAAGATCGAGCAGGTGGGCGGCATTGCCTGCCACACCGGGCGTCGCTCCTGTTTTTTCCAGAAATACTTCGCGGACGGCCGCTGGACGGCTGTCGACCCGGTTCTCAAAGATCCGAAGGAAATCTACAAATGATCGATATCGAAGTGCTGCACCGCGTTTCCGAGACCATTGCCAGCCGCAAGGGCGGGGATCCCGCGTCCTCCTATGTGGCGGGACTGTTCCACAAGGGAACGGATGCCATCTGCAAGAAGGTGGCCGAAGAGACCGCTGAGACCATCATGGCCGCCAAGGACAAGGATCTGCTCCACGTGGTCTGGGAAGTGACCGATGTATGGTTCCATTCCCTGGTGCTGCTCCATCATTTCGGGCTGTCGGTGGATGATGTCCTGGCCGAATTCCGTCGTCGGGAAGGCGTCTCCGGCATCGACGAAAAGAAGTCCCGCACCGCAGGCTGAGGAATGACGCAAATGCAGGATTGCCTGTTCTGCCGTATCGTTCGGGGGGAGCTCCCCGCGGCAAAGGTCCATGAGGATGAGCTGGTGCTGGCCTTCAAGGATATCCAGCCCCAGCGTCCGGTGCACGTGCTGGTCATCCCGAAAAAGCACATCACCTCCCTGGCCCAGGCCACGGAAGACGATACCGAAGTGCTCGGACGGATGCTGGTCGTGGCCAACCGGATTGCCGTCGATCAAGGCAGTCCCGACGGGTTCCGGTCCATCATCAACACCGGCAGCATCGGCGGTCAGGAAGTCATGCACGTGCACATGCACGTCGTAGGTGGGCAAGAGCCAGTCGGGCCGATGCTTAAACGCTAGTTTCTAGGAGATTTCAATGGGTTCCTTCAGCATTTGGCACTGGCTGATTGTTCTGGTAATCGTCATGCTCGTGTTTGGTACCAAGAAGCTCCGCAACATCGGGCAGGATCTGGGTGGTGCGGTCAAGGGCTTCAAGGATGGCATGAAAGAGGCCGAAGGCGGCAGCGCCGACAGCCAGAAGATTGCCAGCGGCAATGGGCAGACCGTCGACGCCGAGGCCCGGGAAAAGAACAAGTCCTGATCCCGGATCCGCGTATGGCGCGGTAGAAGGGGCGCATCGAGTCGCCCCTTTTTTGTTGTGCTGCCATTCAGCTTGGCAACTCTCATGCGCAGGCTGCGGCCTGCGTCAGCTTCTCTCCTTTCCTAGGCGAATCGGATGTTCGACATCGGTTTTTCGGAACTCATGGTCATCGGCGTCGTGGCCCTGCTGGTGCTTGGCCCCGAGAGGCTGCCCAAGGTGGCGCGTACCACCGGCCATCTGCTGGGGCGCCTGCAACGCTATGTGTCGGATGTGAAGTCCGACATCAATCGCGAAATGCAGCTCGAGGAGCTCAAGAAGCTTCAGGAAGAGGCCCGTCAGTCGGCGATGGCCTTCGAGTCTTCGGTGCGTAGCGAAGTCGCGGGGGTCAGCGCCAGTCTGGAGAGTGCCTCTTCGGCGGTGGCGGATCTGGAGAGCAGCTTGAAGGCTGGCGGGGCCAGTCCGACAGCAGCGGCCAGTCCGGGCGAGGCGGATGCCTCGGCAGCGCTGGACCGCCAGCTGGCCGACGCCGAGCGGCATGCGGGCCCCCTCGTCTTTCCGGAGCCCCCCGTGGCGGCGAGTCCGCCGTCCGCGTCGACCGGCGATGCACTCCCCCCTGAAATGCGGAATCTGAAGTCATGAGTGCCCAGGAAGAAGATACCTTCATCTCCCATCTCGTTGAGCTGCGTGACCGCCTGCTGAGGGCGGTGGTGGCCATTGTCGTGGCTTTCGTCTGTCTCATGCCCTGGGCGGGCGATATCTACGACATCCTCGCCCAGCCGATGATGAGGGCCCTCCCTGAGGGCACCCGGATGATTGCCACCGGTGTCGTGACGCCCTTTTTCGTGCCCATGAAGGTCACCCTGCTGGTGGCCTTCGTGATTGCCCTGCCTTTCGTGCTCTATCAGGCCTGGCATTTCATCGCGCCAGGTCTGTATGCCCATGAAAAGCGGCTGGGGCTGCCCCTGGTGGTGGGCAGCACCTTCCTGTTTCTGGCGGGGATGGCCTTCTGTTACTTCTTCGTTTTTGGCACGGTGTTCAGTTTCATCGCCCAGTTTGCGCCCAAGAGCATCACTCCGGCGCCGGACATCGAGCAGTACCTGTCCTTCGTGATGTCCATGTTCCTGGCCTTCGGCATCACCTTCGAGGTGCCGGTGTTCGTGATCGTCCTCACCAAGCTGGGCGTCGTGGACGTGGCCAAGCTCAAGGAGGCTCGTCCTTACGTGATCGTGGGGGCCTTCGTGATTGCCGCAGTGGTGACGCCGCCGGATGTGGTTTCCCAGTTGATGCTGGCCATCCCCATGTGCCTTCTTTATGAACTGGGGATTTTCCTGGCCCGCTTCGTCACCGCCAGGCCCACCGAGACCATTACAGAATAAACCAGCGTTCAGGGCTCAAGGTCAGACCTTCCAGCCCGATAAGGGGTGACGCCTCCCACAGGGTTCTTCCCTCCGATGACTGCCGCAAACGTTCGCCTGAAACTGCATTTTGACCTGGAGCTGGTGGTTCCCGAGCCGCTCGCATCCCTTGAGCGGGAGCTGCTGTGCAAGGCTCTGGCCCAGGCCCTTGGCCCCACGGTGATCCAGGGCTTGCCGGTCATCTCCGGGAAGCAGCTCGGCAAAAGCGGGATCGTCCTCAAGGCGCACCATCACCACCTGGATGCAGTCAACCTCGCGCCCGCCGCCATCGACCCCCGGCGCATCGTGGCGGTGGCGCCCCATCTGACCGATGCGGAAGCCGCAGCATTGGCCCGCAAGGTTGCGGCCCGTCTGCCTCACGAGGATGGGGAGGCTGCGCTCTATCTGCGCCGTCAGGCCCTGGCCCTGATCAACGAGTACCGTCTTGTGCCTTGCGTCGTGAGTGTGCTGCTGGCCAGTGGCAAACCCACCCAGATCCAGGGACGCCTGAATCTGACCAACGGTCACATTTTCCCAGGGGATGAGCACCGGGGTGTCCGCCTTCAGGCCGCCCAGGAAAGTCTTTCCGTGGCGGTTACGGGGACATCCGTGATGCTCGAGGCGACGTGTTCCGGCCATACCCTGACCGGGCCGGTGCTGGATGTGCCGGTACCTGCCCTGGTGCCCCACCGGGAGGCTCTGCTGGAGCGCTGGCTCCAGGGGTGAGTCCAGGCCTTTCCGTGTCATGCGGATATCTCCGCCGGGTACCGTGTTCGGGTATATTGCATGCCGTCAATGACTTTCGGCACGTTTCCATGCGGCATTTTTTCCTTCATGGCCGGTGGTTCCGGCTCCTCGCCGGCATGCTCATGGGTATGTTGTCCGTCGCACCTGTGCGGGCCAGCGTCGAGCTGATCGTTCCAGCCTACTTCTACCCGGCAGGGGAGGGACTGGCCCACTGGAATGCGCTGAATCTGGCCGCAGCCCGGGTGGGGCTCAACGTCATCCTGAACGTGGACAGCGGTCCGGGAAAGAGCGTGGACCCCAATTATCAGGTGGCTGTCCAGGCCTTGCGGGCCGCCGGCGGGCGGGTCTTCGGCTATCTGCACACGTCCTGGGGAAAGCGGGATGCGGCCCTCCTGAAGAAGGATATCGATGCTTATCTGCAGCGTTATCCCGTCGATGGCTTCTTCATCGACGAGATGGCCAGCGGGCCGGAGGCCCTGGATTACTACGCAGGCCTGTATGACTACATCAAGGCCCGCGAGCAGGCTCTGCTGGTGATCGGCAACCCCGGTGTGGTGGCCGATCCGGCCTATCTTCAGCGGCCGGTCGTGGATGTGCTGATGCACTTCGAGGGGGATGGGGAAACCCATGCACGGCAGCGCTTTCCGGAGCCGGACAAGGGCGTGCAGGGGCGTCTGGGCGAGATTGTTCATGGGGTCACCGAGCCTCAGATGGAGGCGCTCGTGGCGGAGGCCGGGCGACGGGGCCTGGGCATGCTGTACCTTACCGACGACCTGATGCCCAATCCCTATGACGTCCTGCCGCGTTACTGGCAGCGGGAAGTGGCGCTGGTGGCGGCCATGGCCGTACCCGCTCCGGGCTCCTTCTCCCTGCTGTGCGCCGGTGTGGTGGGCTGGCTGGCCAGCCGCCGGAAGGGCGGACCTGCGTAGGAACCCTGCATAGTTCCTGTGTCTCCGGCAGATCAGGCCAGTAAAATGCTGCTGGACCAAACAAATTCATAGAGTGATGTTTCGTATTTCGTTGGTGCGGCATGGTGTCTTGCGTTTTCTCGCACTGCTGGCATGCCTGGCGCTCGCCTGCTCGGGGCTGCTTGCGGCCGGGCTACCCAGCGTGGCGCTGATTTATGCCAAGGACGCGCCTCTGGACGAGTTGAAGGCCTTCGATATCGCGGTGGTGGACCCGGATCATGGTTTTGACCCCGCCAGCTACCGTGCCGTCCAGCGCACGGAGGCGGGCGCTGATGCGGCCAGTGAGCTCTTTGCCTATGTGAGCCTCGGTGAAGTCCATCCCTCCCGGGCCTGGGCCAGCCGGGTGCCTGCCGGGTGGCGTCTTGGCGAGAACACGGCCTGGTCCTCCCATCTGATCGATCAGGCCAGGCCCGAGTGGACCGAATTTTTCACGGAGACCGTCGTAGCCCCCTTGTGGGCCAGGGGCTACCGGGGGCTGTTCATCGACACGATGGATTCCTATCGACTCGCCAGCGGCGCCGACCTGGCCGCCCAGCAGGCGGGCATCGTCCGCACTTTGCGCCATCTGCGCCAGCGCTTCCCGGGCATCCGCCTGATCCTCAACCGGGGGTTCGAGTTCCTGCCTGAACTGCGCGGGGAGATCCATGCCATTGCCGCCGAGTCCCTTTATCAGGGCTGGAGTCCGGTGAGCCGGAGCTACCGGCAGGTGCCCGAGGCCGACAGGGAGTGGTTGCGGACCCAGTTGCGCCAGGCGCGGGACGAATTTGGCCTGCCCGCCATCGCCATCGACTACGTGGCACCCCACGACCGGGCCCTGGCCCGGGAAACCGCCGGCAGGATCCTGGCCGAGGGCTTCATTCCCTGGGTGGCCGACCCGGATCTGGCGACTCTGGGGGTGGGCAGCATCGAGGTCCTGCCCCGGCGCATCCTGCTGATCCACAATGGCAAGGAAGCTGCCCGGGTCAATGTCTCCTCGCCCCATCGTTTCCTGGAGATGCCTCTCAATCACCTGGGTTATGTGCTTGACTACGTGGATGTGAACGGCCCCCTGCCGGCCCGTACCGACGGACGGTATGCGGGGGTGGTG
>NZ_JAQUVG010000070.1 GCF_028693495.1 Zoogloea sp.
TGGCGCCGGTAGCAGAGAAGCTGGGTATTGACCTGATCTGGTTCGGCGTGCTGCTGGGGGTCAACATGCAGACCTCGTTCATGCACCCGCCCTTCGGTTTCGCCCTGTTCTACCTGCGTTCGGTGGGCCCCAAGGCAGTCAAGACCTCCGACATCTACTGGGGTACCGTACCCTTCGTGGTGATCCAGGTGATAATGGTGGGCGTCCTGATCGCCTTTCCGCAGCTGGTGACCATGGGCCTGGATGAGCAGGTCAAGGTGGACACCGATCAGGTGGAAATTGTGGTGCCCGATGCGGAGGCTGTGGGGGACGAGCCCCTCAATTTCGGCGGGGATGACGCGTCCGACGCCAGGCCGGCCGAAGAGGGCGACAGCCCGCCTGCAGCCACGGAGGACGATGCGGCCCGGGCGCTGGAGAAGGCGCTGCAGGGCGACAGGAAGTGATGCGCCGGGGGTAGGGCATCGAACCCCTACCAAAACGGGGAAGGCCCGGACAGTTGTCCGGGCCTTCCCCGTTGGGACCGCGAACCGGCGAGGCCTCGCGTTTCCGCTTATTTTTCGATGAAGGCGTGCTCGATCACGTAGTCGGCCACGTCGCCGATGCGCCTGGACATGCGGAAGCCGCGGGCATCCAGCATGGCCCGGCAGTCCTTGAGCATGGGGGCGCTGCCGCAGATCATGGCCCGGTCCACGGCCGGATCCAGCGGCGGCAGGCCGATGTCTTCGAACAGCTTGCCGTTCTCCACCAGATCGGTGAGGCGCCCCTGGTTGCGGTAAGGCTCCCGGGTAACGGTGGGGTAGTAGATCAGCTTCTCGGTAATCGCCTCGCCCAGGTATTCGTGGTGGGGCAGTTCCTTGGTGATGTAGTCGTGGTAGGCCAGTTCGCTCACGAAGCGTACGCCATGGACCAGGATCACCTTCTCGAAGCGCTCGTAGAGGTCCAGGTCGCGGATGATGCTCATGAAGGCGGCCATCCCGGTGCCGGTGGAGAACAGGTAGAGGTTCTTGCCGGGCAGCAGGTCGGAGAGCAGCAGGGTGCCGGTGGGCTTGCGGGAGACCAGCAGGTCGTCCCCTGGCTGGAGGTGCTGCAGCCGGGAGGTGAGGGGGCCGTCCTGCACCTTGATGCTGAAGAATTCGAGGGTTTCCTCGTAGTTGGGGCTGGCGATGGAGTAGGCCCGGGTCAGGGGGCGTCCGTCCACCTCCAGACCGATCATCACGAACTGGCCATTCTCGAAGCGGATGGAGCGGTCACGGGTAGTAGTGAAGGAAAACAGGGTGTCGTTCCAGTGGTGAACACTGAGCACTTTTTCGGTGATGTAGGCAGCCATGGGCGGGGGAAGAGCACGGAAAATCGAGCGTCGATGATAAGCGCGGGCGGCCTGTGCCGCTTTGGGCTGGATCAAGAAGCCCTGGGGAGTGAAGACGGCGCCGGGGCGCCGCGTTGTGTCATGGGGAAGGCGGTGCGATCAGGCCGCTTCGTACATCAGACTTCCTTCCACCAGGGTGAAGCGCACCTGGCCAGGGAGTTCCAGGCCCAGGAAGGGGGTGTTCTTCCCCTGGCTCCTGAGCATGCCGCGGTTGATCAGCTGGTGGGCATCCGGGTCGAAGATGCATACGTCGGCGCGGGTGCCCACGGAGAGATGGCCACCTTTGGCAATGCCGGCAATCCGGGCCGCGTCGGAGGTGATCCTGCCGATGGCGTCGAGCAGGGGCAGCCGGTGTTCCTGGGCCCACTTCAGGGTCAGGGGCAGCAGCAGCTCCAGGCCGGTGGTCCCAGGCTCGGATTCACTGAAGGGGGTCTGCTTGGCGTCGTCGTCCACGGGCGTGTGGTCGGAGCAGATGGCATTGATGCGCCCTTCGGCGGCGGCTTTGGCCAGGGCGAGGCGGTCGCGCTGGCTGCGGAAGGGCGGAATCACGTGGCAATGGGGGTTGAAATACCCGATATCCATGTCGCACAGGTGCAGGTAGTGGGCGGCCACGTCACAGGTGACGTCCACCCCGTCCTTGCGGGCCTGTTCGATGAGGTCCAGGCCTTCGGCGCTGGAGAGGCGCGTGATGTGCAGTTTGGCGCCGGTCTGGCGGGCCAGGCGCAGGTAGGTGAACAAGGCGACGATCTCGGCGCTGGTCGGGATGGCGGGCAGCCCCATGCGGGACGCGACTTCGCCATCGTGGGCGACGCCACCCCGGGCGAGGTAGGGGTCGAGGGGCTGCAGCCATACCCGGAAGCCGAAGGTGGCCGCGTATTGCATGGCCCGGCCGAGGACCCGGGTATCGAGGATGGGGGTGTTGGCCTGACTGAAGGCCACGCAGCCGGCTTCCACCAGCTCGGCCATTTCGGAAAGCTGCTCGCCCTTGAGGCCGATGGTGAGGGCCCCTATCGGGTATACGTGGGCCCGGTTGAGCTTCTTGGCCCGGTAGCACAGCATTTCGACGAGACCGGGTTCATCAAGGACCGGATCGGTGTCGGGAGGAATGGCCAGGCTGGTCACCCCGCCGGCCATGGCGGCCTCCATCTCGGATTCGAGGGTGGCCTTGTATTCGTAACCGGGCTCGCGCAGGCGGGCGGCCAGATCGATGAGACCGGGGACCACCACCAGGCCGCTGGCATCGATGGTCCGGCCGGCGTTGAAGCCGGCGGGGGCGTTGCCCACGCCGACGATCTTGCCGTCGGCGATGAAGAGGTCGTGCTGGGCGTCGATCTTGTTGGCCGGGTCGATGAGCCGGCCGTTCTGGATATGGATGTTCATGGTTTGGAACCTGTCAGTGCTCAGTGGCTGCCGCCCAGCATGCTCATCACGGCCATGCGGACCGCGATACCGAAGGTGACCTGGGGCAGGATCACGGCCTGGCCGCCGTCGGCGACGGCGGAGTCGATCTCGACGCCCCGGTTCATGGGGCCGGGGTGCATCACGATGGCGTCGGGCTTGGCGAGGGCCAGCTTCTCGGCGGTAAGGCCCCAGACCTTGAAGAATTCCTGGGGGCTGGGCAGCAGGGCTCCATTCATGCGTTCGTTCTGGAGACGCAGCATCATCACCACGTCCACGCCCTTCAGACCCTCTTCCATGCTGTGAAAGACCTGCACGCCCATCTTGTCCACGTCAGTGGGGAGCAGGGTCTTGGGAGCGATCACGCGGACTTCGGGCACGCCCAGGGTGGTCAGCGCGGCAATCTGTGAGCGGGCCACCCGGGAGTGGAGCACGTCACCGACGATGGCCACGGTGAGGTTGTGGAATTCCTGCTTGTAGTGCCGGATGGTGTACATGTCCAGCAGCCCCTGGGTCGGGTGGGCATGGCGCCCGTCGCCAGCATTGACCACGTGGATGTGGTCGCGGCCGGTGTTCTGGAGGTGCTGGGCGATCAGGTAGGGGGCGCCGCTGGATTCGTGGCGGACCACGAACATGTCGGCCTGCATGGCACACAGGTTGTCCACGGTGTCGAGCAGGGTCTCCCCCTTCTTGGTGGACGAGGTGGCCACGTTGAGATTGATCACGTCGGCGGAGAGGCGCTTGGCGGCGATCTCGAAGGTGGTCCGGGTGCGCGTGCTGTTCTCGAAGAACAGGTTGAACACGCTCTTGCCCCGCAGCAGGGGCAGCTTCTTGACCTCCCGCTCGGCCACTTCGGTGAAGGGGGCCGCCGTGTCGAGGATCTGGGTGATGATGGCGCGGGGCAGCCCGTCCAGGGTCAGCAGGTGCTGCAGTTCGCCGTGCTGGTTGAGTTGGGGATTACGCATGGATCAGCCTCAGGGTGAGGGCGCCGGAGTCGTCGCGCTCAAGTTGGAGGTTTTGCCCGGTGGGCAGGGGGGCCGGCAGGGTCAGGGCACAGAAGCTTGCGGAGATGGGGAGCTCGCGTCCGCCCCGATCAATCAGCACGGCCAGGTCCACCCGGGAGGGGCGGCCGTAATCGAAAAGCTCGTTGAGGGCGGCACGGGTGGTCCGGCCGGTGTACAGCACGTCGTCCACGATCACGATGTGGGCGCCTGCGACGTCGAAGGGAATCCTGGAGCCCCGGGGCTGGGGGTGGAGCCCCTTGGCGGCGTAGTCGTCTCGGTAGAAGCTCACGTCGATGCTGCCCAGTGGGGGGGACAGGCCGAGCAGGGCGTGGAGACGCTCCGCCAGCCAGACGCCGCCGGTGTGAATGCCCACCAGGCAGGTATCCGGGGTGACCCGGGGCCGCATGGCGTCGGCCAGAGTGGCAATGAGCTGTTCGGTGTCAGGAAGCGGCATGTCGGGCACTTTCGAAGTACTGGAGCAGGATGATCTGGGCGGCAGCGGAGTCGAGCCGGACTTTCTGCTTGCGCCAGCCATGGAGGCCGGCCTCGGCTAAACGCTCTTCTGCCTCGGCGGATGACAGGCGTTCGTCCACCAGGGCCACAGGCAGACCGTAACGGCCGTGCAGCTGGTTGGCAAAACGGCGGCAGCGCGTGGTCATGGCGTGCTCGGTGCCATCCAGATGTGTGGGCAGGCCGACCACCAGGGAGACCGGTTTCCATTCGGCGAGGAGCTTCTCGATGGCTGAGAAGCGCAGGGCACTGGCTTCTTCGGCGATGGTGGCCAGCGGGTGGGCATGGCCGGTTTCCGTTTCGCCCACGGCCACGCCGATGCGGGCGAGGCCGAAGTCGAAGGCGAGGACGGTGCCCACTCAGGCGTGGCCGGCCACGTCCGAGAGCTTGGCGAAGTCGACACCCAGCAGTTGCATGGCGGCGGCAAGGCGCTCTTCGGGCGGCAGGTCGAAGACGATGGACAGCTCGGCCGGTACGGTCAGCCAGGCGTTCTGGGCGAGCTCGTGCTCCAGCTGGCCGGCGGACCAGCCAGCGTAGCCCAGGGCGACCAGGACTTCGGCGGGCTGACCTTCGCTGGCCAGGGACTGGAGAACGTCCCGGGAGCTGGTGAGGCCGATGCTGTCACCGACCTGCAGGGTCGAGTGCCATTGCCCTGCCGGACGATGCAGAACGAAGCCCCGGTCGGATTGCACCGGACCACCGAAGTATACCGGCAGGTCGGTGAACTCGGGACGCTCCAGGGGAATGTCGATCCGTTCGAACAGGGCCCCGAGGCGCATGTCGATGGGGCGATTCACGATGACTCCCATGGCGCCGTTCTCATTGTGCTCGGCGATGTAGGTGAGGGTGCGCGTGAAGTTGGGATCGGCCATGGCGGGCATGGCGATCAGGAAGTGATGGGTGAGGTTGATGGTAGAGGTAATCACGGGCGTTATTTTAAGCCGGGGAGTCCGATTGTAGCGGCAACTTTTGGGGCATGCTTGCGTCCATTCGCATCCTCTCCCTCATCTCCTGCCCGCCATGTCTGCTGCCCTTGTCTGGTTTCGTCGTGATTTGCGCGATTTCGATCACGCGGCCCTCCACCATGCCCTGCGCGCCCACGAGCAGGTTCACTGCGCCTTCGTCTTCGATACGGAAATCCTCGAGGCCCTGCCAGGCAGGGCGGACCGTCGTGTGGAGTTCATTCACGGCAGCCTGGTGGCTCTGGATGCCGCATTGCGTGCAAAAGGGGGGGGCTTGATCGTCCGCCACGGAGCGGCCCGGGATGTGATCCCGGCGCTGGCCCAGTCCCTGGGGGTGTCCGCCGTGCTGGCCAACCGGGATTATGAGCCCGCGGCCATCGTCCGGGATTCGGATGTGGCCGAGCGGCTGCGCCTGATGGGCATCGACCTTGAGTGCTTCAAGGATCAGGTGATCTTCGAAAAGGATGAAGTGCTGACCCAGGGGATGCGTCCCTTCTCGGTCTTCACGCCCTACAAGCGGGCCTGGCTGAAGACCCTGACCCCTTTCCATCTGCAGGCCTATCCGGTGGACAGCCGCGCCTCCCGGCTGGCGCGCCCCCCGGAAGGGGAAACTCTGCCGTCGCTGGAAGCCATCGGTTTTGAGGCCACCAACCTGGCAGAACTGGGCGTGACCCCCGGAATGCCGGGAGGGCGGCGGCTATTCGATGATTTTCTCAAGCGTATCGGCCGTTACAAGACCGCCCGTGATTTTCCGGCCCGCAAGGGGGTGTCCTATCTGTCGGTCCATCTGCGCTTCGGCACGGTGTCCATCCGTGAGCTGGCCCGGGCGGCCCTGGCGGCGGGGGGAGAGGGGGCGGAGACCTGGCTGTCTGAGCTGATCTGGCGGGATTTCTACTTCCAGATCCTGTGGCACAACCCCCATGTGGTCGGGGCCAGTTTCCGGCCCGAGTACGACCGGGTGCGCTGGGATGATGCACCGGCCTTGTTTGATGCCTGGTGTGCGGGGCGGACCGGCTACCCCATCGTGGATGCGGCGATGCGTCAGATCAACCACAGCGGCTACATGCACAACCGCCTGCGGATGATCGTGGCGTCCTTTCTGACCAAGGACCTGGGCATCGATTGGCGCTGGGGGGAACGCTACTTTGCCGAGCATCTCATCGATTTCGACCTGGCCGCCAACAACGGAGGCTGGCAATGGGCCGCCTCCACGGGCTGTGATGCCCAGCCGTATTTCCGGATCTTCAACCCGGTCACCCAGTCGGAACGCTTCGATCCGGACGGCAGCTTCATTCGTCGCTATCTGCCTGAACTGACCCGGGTGCCGGACAAGTACCTCCATGCACCGTGGACCCTGCCGCCGATCGACCAGAAACTGGCAGGGTGCGTGATTGGCAGCGACTACCCGGCGCCCGTGGTCGATCACGCCAAGGCCCGGGAGCGGACGCTGGCCCGCTTTGCCGTGGTCAAGGGGACTCCCGTCGAAGAAGGGTGATGCCTGAGGCGTCAGCTCCGCCCGAGGGCGATCAGGACATGGCCCTCCACCGGATAGTCACCCTGGGGACTCCTGTGGTTGGCCAGATCGCTGGCCACCGCTTCGCCCAGCAGCTGCCGGGTGTCTTCCGGTAGCCTGGAAAGGGATTCCGCTGCGCCGCCGGCCAGGTCCAGGAAGGCTTGCCAGTAGGCCTCGGGGGTGTCGAAGCGGCAGGTGAAGGTGTGGGGCTGCAGCTGTACATCCCGGAAGCCGGCCTCCTGGAGCAGGCTTGTCAGGAGTCCGTCCTCTCCCAGGCGGTAGACCGATGGCCGGGGTATCTTCGGAGCAGGCAGCACGCGGGCGATGCAGTCCTGGGCCCGGCTGATCAGGGGAACGCGATCCCGGGGCCCCCACACCGACAGGGCAATCCGTCCGCCGGGGCGCAGTACCCGATGGATCTCGCTCAGGGCTCGGGCCGGATCAGGCAGGATGAACAGGCCCAGGCCAATCAGCACCACATCGAATCGGGCATCGCCAAACGACAGGTGTTCTGCATCGCAGGCGGCGGCGAGGAGGTCCGGCAGGCCTTCGGCGCGGGCGCGGCGCTGGCCTTCGGCGAGCATGACCTCGGCAATGTCGCTGGCCAGCACCCAGCCGTCCGGGAGGACCTGCCGGGCGGCGGCGCGTGCCAGGACCCCTGGGCCGGCGGCCAGGTCGAGCACCTGCTCACCTGGCTGCAGCGCGGCGTGGGCGAGCAAGACCTTTTGCAGGCTCTCCCGCAGGAGGGCTCCGTCGGCGTAGCGGGCGGCGATCCGGTTGAAGCCACTCCGCTCCAGGGCTTTGAAGCGCCGGCTGTCAAAACCCTGCTGATCGTGTTGGCTCATGAAGACAGTAGTCCCGCAAATTCGATGATGGGATCCAGATAGTCGTCCCAGCGGGTGAAGCTGTGGTCGCCCCCCTCCAGGACAGTCTGCCGGCAGCCGGCATAGCGGCTGAGCGCGTGACGGTGGTCCAGGACCTCGTCGCCGGTTTCCACCAGCAGCCAGTAGCGTTCGGGATGGGTAAGGGCCGGAGGCTCCAGGGCCCGGAGCTCGTCGATGTGCTGCGCGGTGAGCTCGAATGTTGCGCCGGTGTACAAGTGGGTCTGGGTGCCCAGGTAGGCCGACAGGGACAGGGGGGCCAGTACCGACGGGTTCACCAGCACCGCCTTGAGCCCGTGTTTTTCGGCCAGGTGGGTGGCGTAGTAGCCCCCCAGGGAACTGCCCACCAGCGTGGGGGGCGCAGCGCAGTGGCGGATCTGATCCTCGATCAGTGCCATCGTGTCCCGTGCGGAGACAGGCAGTTGCGCGCACCAGAAGGCGTCGCCGAGGCCCTGGGCCGTCATGCGCGCGCCCAGGCTGCGGGCCTTCCAGGATTCGGGCCCGGAGCGAAAGCCGTGGAGATAGAGGATCATTTTGTCTCGAAGCGGTCGTTGGGGCGCAGTTGCGCCCGACATTGGTTGTCAAGCCAGTTCAGGGCGAGTGTGTCTCCCGCCAGGTGAGCATGCCAGAAGGCGCTGCTGGCGTTAAGCAGCCTGTCGTGAAAGGGGGGAAGCCGGGACGGGAGTCCGGCCAGACCGCGCTCGGCCGTGCTGGCCTGGCCGGCAAAATCCAGGTGGGTGCCTCCTTCGAAGACCAGCAGGTATTTCTTCCCGGGCGGCATGTGGCGGTAGGGCAGTTCCCGCTGGGCTGCGGTGATGTCCGAGGGCCCCATGCCGTCGTCCCGGGTCCCGGTGATGCTCAGGAAGGGCAGCCGGATGTTACCGAAGCGGGTGGCCAGCGGGTGTTCGGCATGGACCTGGCGGGCGGAAGGGCTCAGGGCCAGCGCGGCATGAACCCGCGGGTCGGCGGGAAAGGCGGGTTGGCACGGTCTGCGTTCGCCGGCCAGCAGCTGCACGGTCACGGCACCAAAAGAGTGGCCGCATAGTCCGATCGCCCGGATGTTGTGGAGGCTCGGCGGGAGGGCGGTGTCGTGGCCGATGCGCGTGAGGACGAAGGCCAGGTCTTCTGCGCGCCGGGTCAGCGCCTCCGGCGTCATGGCGTTGCGCAACGCCCGGCGCAGGGCGAGGGGCGAGGCACCGGCCAGCAGCGTCGCGTCGCTGCCCGGATGCTGGACGGCCAGTCCGGCCAGGCCCTGGTGGGCCCAGTGGGAGAGCCACAGGCTGCCCCCTTCCCGGCTGCCGCCAAGACCATGGGAGAACAGGATCAGGCCTCGGGGGGGGCTGTCCGGCAGATAGAGCTTTGGGGGCAGCAAGCGCGCCCGTCGGGCGTCGTGGAGTTCGGTCAGGACGGTGGTGAAGGCGGTGGCGCCAGGGGGCGGCACTGCCCTAGGGCGACTCAGTGGGCCGTCCATTCGACCAGGCCGAAGTGCCAGGTGATCAGCACCACGATGCCGAAGATGATCCGGTACCAGGCGAAGGGGACGAAGTCGTGATTGGAGATGTAGCGCAACAGCCAGCGCACGCAGAGGAATGCCGAGATGAAGGCCGAGACGAAGCCCACGACCCACATGCCCAGATCGTCGAGGCTGAGCAGGTGGCGTTCCTTGATCAGCTGATAAACGGTGGCCAGACCCAGGGTGGGAATGGCGAGGAAGAAGGAAAACTCGGTGGCCGCGTGCCGGGAGAAGCCGAACAGCATGCCGCCGATGATTGTAGACCCGGAGCGGGAGGTGCCCGGGATCAGCGCGACGGCCTGGGCAATACCCATTTTCAGGGCGTCCAGGGGGGTCATTTCATCCACACTGTGGATACGTACCACATGCTGGCGCCGTTCGGCCCATAGAATAACGAACGCGCCGAGGATGAATGCAGTGGCGACGGCGATGGGATTGAACAGGACAGCCTTGATGGACTTGCCGAAGATCAGGCCCAGCACCGCCAGGGGCAGGAAGGCGATCAGCAGGTTGAGGACCAGGCGGTTGGCTTCTTTTTGCTTGCCAAGCCCGGAGAAAGTGCTCATCACCCTGTCCCGGTATTCCCAGACGACGGCCAGGATGGCGCCGGACTGGATCACGATTTCAAAGAGCTTGCCCCGGTCGTCGTTGAAATCCAGGAGGTCACCGGCCAGGATCAGGTGGCCCGTGCTGGAGATGGGCAGAAATTCGGTCAATCCCTCGACCACGCCGAGGATCAGCGCCTTGAGAAGCAGGATGATGTCCATGAACGATTATGTGTGCAGTGCAATAAAGGTGGCCATTATAGCGTTTGTATATTGCTGATTTGGTTTAGCCCGTTTGCATCCTGCAACAGACTGGACCTCAAGAGGCTTATGACAGTAAGGTTGACAAAATATTAACAGCCACCACCCGTCCTGTTGGCGGGGGCTTCCCTTCAAGAAAAATACGCATTCCTCATGCTCAAGAAAATCTCCGTGGCCCGCCTCAAGCCGGGCATGTTCATTCATGAACTGTGCGGCGACTGGATGTCCCACCCTTTCTGGCGGGCTCAGTTTGTACTGAAATCGGCCGACGACTTACGGCGCATCCGTAGTTCGGGAATCCAGCACGTCTATATCGATGTCACCAAGGGGCTGGATGATCGTGATGCCGTGCCTGCGGCCCAGGTTCAGCAGGTCGTCGAGGAGGAAATCGTCGCTGTTTTGTCCCGTCCCGATGAAACGCCGCTGCAGGTTTCGGTACAGGAAGAAATGGCCAGGGCCCGCAAGGTCCACGATCAGGCTCATAAGGTGGTGCGCACCATGATGAGCGATGTTCGCCTGGGCAAGGCCGTGACGCTGGAGGATGCAGAGCCGGTGGTGGAGGCCATCACCGGTTCGGTGTTGCGTAACGGGGGGGCGCTGCTGGGGCTGATCGGCATCAAGAGCAAGGATGACTATACGTTCCTTCATTCAGTCAGCGTCTGTACCCTGATGATCGCCTTTGGCCGTTCCCTGGGGATGAATGGGGATACGCTGCGTCAGGCGGGAATCGGCGGATTGCTCCACGACATTGGCAAGATGAAGGTGCCTGATGAGGTGCTCAACAAGCCGGGGCGCCTGACGGATGAGGAGTTCGACATGATCCGCCGGCATCCGGGGGACGGCCATGCGGTCTTGCTGGAAACGCCGGGCATCGGGGATATTCCTCTCGACATCACCCGGCACCATCACGAACGTCTGGACGGATCAGGTTATCCCGACCGGCTGGCGGGGGAGTCCATTTCCACTCTGGCCCGGATGGCGGCGATCGTGGATGTGTACGATGCGATCACTGCTGATCGCTGCTACCACAAGGGCATGCCTGCCGCCGAGGCCCTGCGCAAGATGTGGGAGTGGAGCGGTGGGCACTTCGACCAGAAGCTGCTCCAGGCCTTCATGCGTTGTGTGGGGATTTACCCGGTCGGCAGTCTGGTCCGTCTCGAGTCCGGACGTCTGGGGGTGGTGGTGGAGCAGAACGAGGGCAGCCTGCTTACGCCCAGGGTCCGGGTCTTCTTCAGCACCCGTTCCAACGGCTACATCAAGCCTGAAATCGTCGACCTGGGGCGCAAGCTGGGGGCGGGCGGGGGCGACCGGATTGTCTCTGCAGAAACACCGGAGAAATGGAAGGTGGATCCCGGACGCTTCCTGCTAGCCGAGTGAGAGTGGATCAAGCCGGACGGCGCAGGTACGTGTCCAGGCGATCTATCACCGCACTCCAGTCCGCGTCCCGGGCAAGCTCATCCTTCAGGAAGGCCGCCTGGGCGGGGCTCCAGAAGGGAGCGTCGACGAGGGATACGGTGTGGTGCAGGGGGGCGTGGGCTGCGATGAAAGTTTCTACTGACTCCGGCTCGCCTGCCAGGCCGAGTTGGGCAAACAGGTTGCCCAGGGTATGGACATGGGATTCCATGGTATTGCTCCTTGCCGGATTGGACTCTCTGCAACTGGTATGGCCAACCGGGGGCCGTTATGGTTCCATTGGTATCCAAAATCAGATGCTTGGATCTGATCTTTGTGGTCCTGCATCATCCGCAGTGAGGAGAAGATGGCATGTCTGCGCTGAATCATTTGTTGACGGCTTCCGACTTGTCGGAGGCTTCCCATCACGTGCTCGACCGTGGTTTTCAGCTCGCCCAGGCCAGTGGTGCCCGGTACACGGTGATGCATGCCCTGGGCCTTCAGGTGATGACGGGGCTGTGGGATATGCTGGGCGAACGTTCCGAGGGCGCTGCCCGCAAGCTTGAGGCGCATCAGCGGGACGTGATCGCCCGTCAGGTGGCCGCTGCGGATCGTCAGCGCGGCGTCCCGGTGTCGATCCGTGTTGTCGAAGGCGCGCCTGCCTCGGTGATACCGGAGCAGGCCCGGGAAATGGGTGTCGATCTGGTGCTGGTGGGTGCCCACGGAGCGGGCTTCCTCCAGCGCCTGTTGCTGGGCTCGACGGCTTCGCGACTTCTGCGCAAGAGTCACTGTCCATTACTGGTGGTCAGGAATCCCGTTGCCGATGCCTATTCCCGGGCCCTGGTGGCGGTCGATTTTTCCCCCGGATCGGAGCTGGCGATCCGGAAGGTGCGCCTGCTGGCGCCCCGGGCTCACCTGCATCTGCTGCACGTCTTTGATCTTCCCTTTGAGTCCATGCTGCGCTATGCCGATGTGACGGAGGAGACCATTCATCAATACCGGGTCCAGGCTCGGGAGAAGGCCATGCGCCAACTGCACGAGATGGCCCGCGAGGTGGGACTCTCCCCGTTGGACTATACGCCTCTGGTGCTCCACGGGGATGCCACCCGCCTGATCCTGACCCTCGAGGAGGAGCACGGGTGTGATTTGCTCGTGTTGGGCAAGCATGGTATCCACGTGACCGAGGAGTTGTTGCTGGGGAGCGTGACCAAGCGTGTCCTGGCTGAATCCGAGGCGGATGTCCTGGTGGTGGTCGATGCCCGTCCCCGCTCACCAGAAGAGGATTGACAGCCAGGACTGGCAGTCCATGCATCTGTGCAGTATATTAGTATTTTATTATTTTGGAGATGGCCCCATGTTCCGCATCGCCCTTGTGACTGCCGCCCTTCTGGCGGGTAATGCCTGTGCCCAGGATCTGGAGGCCCTCAAGCTGGATACCCGCAAGAACGCCTTGCCCGTGCTGCCCAAGGTGGTGGGCATGATGCAGGATACGGTGGCCCGTGAGGGGGTTAGCCAGGCGATTCCGGTCTGCAAGGAAAAGGCGCCCCAGCTTCTTCAGGCCCAGTCGGCCAAGACCGGATGGGAAATGCGCCGGGTCAGTCTGAAGACCCGTAACCCGGAGCGGGGTACGCCCGATGTATGGGAAGCCCGGCATCTGGCGGATTTCAACATCCGTGCTGCTCAGGGGGAAAAGCCGGAAACTCTGGAGGTGGGGGAGATCGTGACCGAAAATGGTCGACCGTTGTATCGCTACATGCGGGCGGTACCCGTGGGAGAGGTATGCCTCAATTGCCACGGGCCGGTGGAGCAGCTTGATTCCAGTCTCAGGAGCCAGCTGGCTAAAAGCTATCCCCATGATCAGGCCTTCGGTTACGCCAAAGGCCAGATTCGTGGGGCATTGACGGTCAAGCGGCCTCTCTGAGCGGCTCTCAGAAGGTCCAGCCGTAGCCTGCGTAGGCCAGGGGCTGGATGCGGGTCTCCACGATGGGGCTGTCCGCCTGGGCCCCGCCGAGCCGGTTGAGCATGACCCCGAACAGGACGGAACCGCGGCCGCCGGTGCTCCAGGCGCCATTGATCCCTGCCTGGAGCTGGGTGCCTGATCCCGCCCTGTAGGCAGGGCGGCCTGGGGCGGCTTCGGCCGGGGCGACGCCGAAGTAGTAGTCGTTCATTTTCCGGTTGTTCCAGGTGACACCCACCAGTCCGTTGAGGCGCAGAGTCTGGCCACGGATGAGGGCCCGGACGAACTGGACCTGGGCGCTCTGGCCGTTGCTTGCTGACGTTGCGTCAAATCCCCATTGGGCGTTGAGGGTTCCGTAGTCCGTCTGCCAGCGCAGGGTGGGGCCCACATCGACCGCAAAGTCCCTGTCCTGCATCCCCTTGGTGCGTCGGCCATCTTCGGCCTCCCAGCCGAAGCGGGCATCGGCGGACAGGCCAAGGCGCACCCGCTTGTCTTCCGAATCGAGCAGCCATACGCCGGCCCGCAGGGCATTGATGTAGAAACGGTCACCGAAGCTGGCCTGGATCACCGGCAGGACCATGGTCCGGAGTTCGTCCGATCCGGAGGTGGCGGGCAGAACCCCGATGCCGAGGCCGTACAGGTTGCCGGTGCGGGGAATGGCGGTCTCCGTCTGGCGGTCGATCCGTTCGCTGGCGAGGAGGGGGTGTGCTCCAAGAAGAAGGAGGGTGCCGAGCAAGGGTTTATACAGATGGCGCGCGTGGGTCATGGTGAAATCCGTCATTGAGTTCGCTCTCGGAGTCGGCCCGGAGCAATTGGTTCCCTGGCCACGACGGCTGGCGTTTGTCATGGCGGATCGATTTGCCTGTGGAATAATCCATGGCGGTTCGCTACCGCGGGTGGGAACCCCTCTGGGCTGTCCCACGTTCAGCCGCATCACGCCAACCATCCACCTTAGATTAGAAGGGAGTCCTTTCATGAAGCTCAAGCAAACACTGCTTGCCGTCCTGGCTCTGGGTATGGCCGCCGGCGCCAGCGCCCAGGTCAAGCCTGAGGATCAGATCAAGTTCCGCAAGGCGGGTTACGCCTTCATGTCCTGGAACATGGGCAAGATCAAGGCCCAGGTCATCGACAGTCCAGCCAGCTACAACAAGGATCAGGTCCTGGCGGCCGCCAACCTGATCGCGGCAACCGCCAATTCGGGCATGGGGGCCCTTTACGGACCCGGCACGGATAAGGACATCGGTGCGCAGAAGACCCGCCTCAAACCCGAGTTCTTCCAGCAGCAGGATGAAGTCCGGAAGCTGGGCATGGCTTTCGTGAAGGAAGCCAATGAATTGCAGAAGGTTGCGGCGAGCGGCGATGTGGCGGCCATCAAGGCCCAGTTCGGCAAGACGGGCGAGAGCTGCAAGGCCTGTCACGACAAGTTCCGCAAGGACGAGTAAGGCAGCCTCCTGGCCGGGAGCGCGCCCGCGTCCCGGGCGTGGCTCCGGGCCTCGGAGCAAGGCCCGGGGGCCGCCCGCAGAGGCAGCCCGGGCATCCGTCCATCACCATTCGGGCACCTGGACTGGTGGTGGCGGAGGAGGGGGGATCCAGGCTCCGCTGGCGGCCCAGGCGCAGGCCAGGCCGACGCCCACGGCGATGATCAGGGCCAGGGGAGTTGCCTTATGGGTGGATTCCAGCCCCGTGGGATCCGTCACCTCCTTGTCGCCGGTGATCATCGCGCGGACCAGCTTTTCCTTTCGCACATGGGTGTAGAAGGCCACCGCACCCAGGTGAAGCAGGACCAGCCCCAGGACCGCCCAGAAGCCCTGGCGATGGAGACCGGTCAGCCAGTCGCTGGTGTCCTTGGAGACCAGAGCATAGAAGGGCCCCTGGAAGGCGATGTCGTCGTTGCTGAACAGCCCTCCCAGGCTCTGCAGGGCCACGACGCCCAGCAAGGCCAGTACGGACAGGGCCCCCAGCGGATTGTGTCCGATGCCTTGCCATTCTCCCCGGAGATAGGCAAGGATGGCGCCTGGACCGCGCAGGAACTGGCTGAACCGGGCATGGGTGCTGCCCACCACGCCCCAGGCCAGCCGGAAACCCACCAGCCCGGCCGCCAGAATGCCCAGCCTGCCATGCCAGATCACCAGGTTGCCGCCCAGTTGTCCGGAGACCATCGCTCCGAGGATGGTCAGAGCAAGGAGCCAGTGGAACACGCGCAGGGGTAGATCCCAGACACGGATGCGAGTCGCCATCAACACTCTCCTTTAATCACGCACGGGTGGGATTTTGACATGGCGCTCATGACGCTGCGCTGCAGGGAAACAATCCTGCGTATCATCCGCCTGTCTCAAACCCTTTAGTGATCCTGATGATGTCCTTCACCAAGACCTTTATTTTCCTGACGATCCTGGCGGCGGCCTGCGGATCGGCCCACGCCTGCGGTTCCCATGACGATGACTGGACGGGGAGTGACAAGCTTGCCCATTTCGGTGTCTCGGTGGGACTGGGTGTGGGCGCCTCCCGGGTGTCCGACGACACCCTGACCGCCTTCGGCCTGGCTCTGGTTCCTGGCGTGGCCAAGGAGCTCTACGATGCCACCCGGGACTGTAATCGCTTCTCCTGGAAAGACATGGCCTGGAACGCAGCGGGCGCTTTTGTCGGTGTGAAGGCCGGCAACTGGATCCTTGGCCCGTCCAGCCTGGGCTATCGTCTGTCCTTCTGATTTCCTCCCGCCGGTCTTTCAATGTCCGGCCGCTTCGCCTTCTTCATCCATGGGCCACAGGCGGTGGGCGTCCAGCAGGAGCCGATAACGGACTTCACTGGCATCCAGCCGGGCGATCTGGGCTGCAAGCCGGGCCTCGTGGGCGAGCCGGCGGGCGGTCAGGGTTTCCTGCAGGCTGCCTTCACCCAGCTGCCAGGCCCGTTCGCTCAGGTCTGCGCTGCGGGCCAGCGCTTCTGCAGCGGCCTGCTGACTCAGCCATCCGCTGTAGTTGGCCAGGGCGCGGCGGTGCAGGGCGGCGGCTTCACTCTCAAGGCGCCGGAGGGTTGCTGCTTCCCGGAAGGTCATGGCCGATGCGCTGGCCAGGGCCGCATCGGCATCTGCCCGGCGTCCTTCCCCGGGCAGGGGAATGCTCAGGCTGAGGCCCACGATGCGCTCCTCTCCGGAGCGTTCCCGACCCAGGCTCAGCCCCACACTCGGATCCGGACGACGTTCTGCGTCGGCCCGGCTGGCGACTACCCGGGTTCGGGCACTCTCGGCCCGGGCAAGGGCCAGTTCGTGGCTGTGTGCCAGAACCGCTTCCACCCAGGGGGCGGACTCTCCAGAGATGGGCTGTGGCTCGCTGGAGGGAGCCCGGTCGGGTAAGGAGAGTCCGGGATACTGACGGGTGAGTCGCTCCCGGGCAACCTGGGCTCGCCCCTCGGCCTGGGCCAGTTGTCCTTCAGCCTGAGACAAGGCTGCATCGGCCTGCAGGCGTTCCAGGCGCGGGGCATCCCCCAGCTCCGCCCGTCGGGCAACAACCTGAGCCTGGCGAGCAAGGATTTCCCGCTGGCGGCGCCACTGCTCGGCGACAGTCTGTTCCCGCAACAGCTCGAACCAGCCCGTCAGGAGATTGCGGCAGCCCTCATGGAGGGTATCGCCACGGTAAATCCGGGCGCTGGCGATACCTGCACTGCCCAGCTGTCGATCCAGATCGCCTTTGCCGGGCAGGCGCAGACTGCGTTCAAGACCAACCTCCCATTCGTTGAAGCGTCCTTCCGGGCTCGGGCGTACCCGTCGCTGCTGATCGGACAGACGCAGCGTCCACTCGTGGGGGCCGATGTTCAACCGTCGGGCACGGGCTTCCTCGACCTGGATTACCGCCTCTGCAGCCTCCACCAGAGGTGCTGAACGGAGTACGGCCTGTACCTGCTGCCAGGGAGGAAGATCCGGAGCGTCCAGCACCGTGCTGGCCTGGCTGCTGAAGGTGTACAGGCTCAGGGCCAGCCCGGCAAGTAGCGTGCGCATCATCAAAGCCTCCCGCTGGCCAGGGCCGGGACCATCCAGAAGAAGGCCCGGCTGCCGGTGAAGCGCTGACGCAGGATGCCCAGCAAGTGTTCGGCGTCGTCCTGGGGAATCACCAGCTGGACCCGGCAGTGGGCGGCCCTTCCCCGCACATGCTCGGCGGTTCCGATGAAGGTCACCCGCCGGCCCTGACCATCCACCTGGTGGGAGGTAAAGCCCGGAGCGAGCTCCGGGTTTTCAAGCAGGGTTTCAATCAGGGCGTCTTCCACTTCGGTGGGCAGCACCAGGGTCAGGACGACTCCGGTTTCGTGGGTAGGCATCATGGGGTGAGGACCTCGGGTGCAGACGGAATGGCAGGAGCAATGCCGAAGCGGCGATAGAGCAGGGGCAGCAGCAGCAGGGTCAGGGCGGTGGCGCTGACCAGACCTCCGATCACCACGACGGCGAGGGGGCGTTGGACCTCGGAGCCGGGGCCGCTGGCAAAGAGCAGCGGGACCAGACCGAGGGCCGCGATGCTGGCCGTCATCAGAACCGGGCGCAGCCTTCGGCGGGCCCCCTCAACGACCACCTCCCCGATCGGCATGCCCCGGGCATGCAGCTGGTTGAAGTAGCTCACCATCACGACACCATTGAGCACCGCGATGCCCAGCAGGGCGATGAAGCCCACCGATGCAGGTACGGACAGATATTCCCCGGATATGGCCAGTGCGAATATTCCGCCGACCAGGGCGAAGGGCACCATCGCGAGGACCAGCAGGGCCTGACGCACCGAGCCGAAGGTGGAGAACAGGAGAACAAAGATCAGGCCGAGGGCAATCGGGACGACCACCCCCAGGCGGGCGGCTGCCCGTTGCTGGTTTTCGAACTGACCGCCCCAGGCCAGCCGGTAGCCCGGGGGCAGGGGTACCCGGGCGGCAACGGCGGTCCGGGCCTCTTCCACAAAACCCACCAGATCCCGGTCGCGGACATTGGACTGGATGACGGCGTAGCGCTGCGCGTTTTCCCGGTCCACCTTGACCGGGCCGTCCACCCGCTCGATGCGGGCCACGCTGCTCAGGGGCAGGCTCTGACCTTCCTGGGTGGTTATGCGCAGCGCAGCAAAAGCGTCCGGGTTGCTCTGCAGGTCGGCCGGGCCACGGATCAGCAGGGGCACCCTGCGGGTGGATTCAATGACCGTTCCGGCCACCCGGCCTTCCAGCAGGCTGCGCAGGGCGTTCTGGATATCTTCCACATTCAGGCCGAAGCGTCCGGCCGCCAGGCGGTCCACCTGGATGCGCAGGTACTGGACGCCCTCATTGCGGATCGTGAGGGTGTCTTCGGCGCCGGGAATGGTCTTGACCACGCCTTCGATTTCCGCAGCGAGCCGGTTGAGGGTGGGCAGGTCGGGCCCATAGAGCTTGATGGCGAGGTCACCGCGGACACCGGTGAGCATCTCCGAGACGCGCATGTCGATGGGCTGGGTGAAAGTCAGGGCGATGCCCGGAAAATCGGCCATCACGGCACGCAGCTGGTCGGTCAGCCATTCCTTGTCCGCCTGCCGCCATTGGTCCTGGGGCTTGAGGACCAGGAAGGTGTCGGTCTGATTGAGCCCCATCGGGTCCAGCCCCAGCTCGTCCGATCCAGAGCGGGCCACGATGGCCTTCACTTCCGGGACCGCCTTGAGGATGGCCTGCTGAACCCGGAGGTCGGTGGCAATGGTCTGGGGCAGGCTGATGGAGGGCAGTTTCTCCAGTTGCATGATCAGGTCTCCCTCATCCATGGTGGGCATGAAGGTTTTG
>NZ_JAQUVG010000071.1 GCF_028693495.1 Zoogloea sp.
GTCCCCGAGAGCAACGCAGTCCAGAGCACAGCGGAAGGCGAAGCTGCCAATGAGCGCCGCCGCAGCCGTCGTGGTCGTCGTGGCGGTCGCCGCAACGAAGAACCCGGCAGCACCGACGCCAGCAGCCAGGGCGAACTGGAGATTGGCGAGCAGAGCAACGCCGCCACCGAAGCCGCTCCGGGCCCGGTCGTCGCAAGCACTCCGGAGGCCGCCGTGATCAGCGACCCGGTCGTGGTTACGGACGCCGCCAACAGCACGCCCCTGGAAACCACCACTCCGGTGGCCGACACGCCTGCCCCAGCGGATGCGCCCCCCGCGCCTCCGGCCAGCAAGGCAGACACCCCGGACCTGATCGAGCAGGCCGTGCAGACTGCCGGACACCCGAGCGTGATCGAGAGCCCTGCAGCCATTCAGCCCGGGACAGGCACCCCGGACAATCCAGCAGAACCCGCCGCCGTGCCCCAGGAAACCCCTGCGGACGACGTCGGCAGCGCCAGCACCCTTGCTGCCACGCCGGTGACGGAGATCGCTGCTGCCCCCCTGGAGCCCCTGGCCGCCCCCATCGTGGACAAGCACGTCGTGGAAGTCATGGTCCCTCCCCAGGAAAACATCAGCGCCGAGATCAGGCCTGAACCGGCCCCGGTCGCCGCCACAAGCACTCCGCTTGCCGCCCCTGCAGATCTGGAGGCCAGCGGCCTGGTGCTGATCGAAACCCGAAGGGATACGGCCCAGGCCTTCGCCCCGGTGGAGGCTCCCGTCCAGCCCCTGGGTCGCCGCCGCCGCTCTGCCCAAGCGGTTGCAGAGGAACCGTTGGTTCAGGTGGAAACCGGTCAGAAGTAGGATCCACGATCGTCAAAAAGGCCAGCCCCGCGGGGCTGGCCTTTTTGCATGGTGGCGGCAAACCGGTTGATCCGGAGCAGGATCAGGTAACGGAATGACGCTGACGCTCCAGTTCCGGACGAATATCCTCAAGCAAGCCTTGTACCGCATCCTCACACATGTCCAGAACCGCATCGAAGCCCGTTGCCCCCCCGTAATAAGGGTCTGGCACGTCGTCACGCTTGAAACGCCGGGCATAGCTCATGAACATCCTGACCTTGTGCCGGCAGCCTTCCGGCGCTCGGTCCTGCAGATAGTGGAAGTGCTCCCGGTCCATGGCCAGCAACAGATCGAACTCAAGAAAATCCTTTGGATCCACCTTGCGAGCCCGCAGGCGGGAAAGGTCATAACCTCGTCTCTGGGCGGCTGTCCGGGTACGGGGGTCAGGCACCTCGCCTGCGTGATGACCCTGAATGCCGGCTGAGTCCACAGCGACCAGATTCTCAAGACCTTCCACGCTCAACCAACGCCGTGCGACGCCCTCCGCTGTCGGAGACCGACAGATGTTGCCGGTACACACGAACAATATTTTCATTATGGGGTTCCCTCCTCCCGGCAATTTAAACAGCCGGCGGGCGGAACGTACAAGGGCGAGGACCAATTTCGTCTAAATCTCTCAGCCAGTGGCCTTAGGTGAAGGAGCCGGATCATGCCCGTCAGCGCCGAAGGCCTGCTGCCGGAGCCGGAACAATTTGTCCCGGGTCGCTGCCGCCTTTTCGAACTCGAGATTGCGGGCGTGCTCCTGCATTTCCTTCTCCAGCTGACGGATCATCCTGGCCAGGGCTTTCTCGTCCATGGCCGCATAATCGGCGGAGCGGGCATCGACCACGACCGGAGCATCCCCGGAGCCCCCATCATAAACACCGTCGATAATGTCCTTTATGCGCTTTGTCACGGACCTGGGCGTAATCCCGTGGGCCTCGTTGAAGGCAATCTGCCTGGCCCGGCGTCGCTCCGTTTCACCCATCGCCGCTTTCATGGAATCGGTAATCCGGTCCGCATAGAGAATCGCCGTGCCATGGAGGTGGCGGGCTGCCCGACCAATGGTCTGGATCAGCGACCGCTCCGAACGCAGAAAGCCCTCCTTGTCCGCATCGAGGATGGCCACCAGCGACACTTCCGGAATGTCCAACCCCTCCCGCAGCAGGTTGATCCCCACCAGCACATCGAACTCCCCCAGGCGCAGGTCACGAATGATCTCGACCCGCTCGACGGTGTCGATGTCCGAGTGCAGATAACGCACCCGGATACCGTTCTCGGCCAGATACTCGGTCAGATCCTCGGCCAGACGCTTGGTCAGCACCGTGACCAGGATCCGCTCCTGCACGGCCAGACGCAGCTTGATCTCGCCCAGCAGATCGTCCACCTGGGTGGTGGCCGGCTTGACGATGATGATCGGATCCACCAGCCCGGTGGGGCGCACCACCTGCTCCACCACCTGCCCCTGGTGCGCCTTCTCGTAGGCTGCCGGCGTTGCGGAAACAAACACGGTCTGAGGCAACAGGCGCTCGAACTCCTCGAACTTGAGGGGCCGGTTGTCGAGCGCGGAGGGCAGCCGGAAGCCGTACTCCACCAGATTCTCCTTGCGCGAACGGTCGCCCTTGTACATCGCCCCCACCTGGCCGATGGACACATGGGATTCGTCGATGAACATCAGGCCATCCTTGGGCAGGTAGTCGATCAGGGTCGGTGGCGCATCGCCAGGGTTGCGCCCGGACATGTGGCGGGAGTAGTTCTCGATACCCTTGCAGAAACCCAGTTCATTGAGCATCTCCAGGTCAAAGCGGGTGCGCTGCTCGATACGCTGGGCCTCCACCAGTTTGCCGGCCTTCTGGAAAGTCTCGATGCGCCCGCGCAACTCCTCCTTGATGGCCTCGACGGCACGCAAAACCGTGGCCCGGGGCGTGACGTAATGGCTGGACGGGTACACGGTGAAGCGGGCCAGCTTCTGCTTGAGGTGGCCGGTGAGGGGATCGAACAGGGTCAGGTGCTCGATCTCATCGTCGAACATCTCGACCCGCAGGGCATGCTCGGCACTTTCCGCAGGAAAGATGTCGATCACGTCACCACGCACCCGGAAGGTGCCACGCTTGAAGTCCACATCCGCACGGGTGTACTGCATGGCCACCAGGCGCTGCACCAGGTCCCGGTGGACAACCCGCTCGCCCTCCCGCAGATGCAGGACCATGCTGTGATAGTCGCCCGGATCGCCGATGCCGTAGATGCACGACACTGAAGCCACGATCACCACATCGCGCCGCTCCATCAGGCTCTTGGTGGCCGACAGGCGCATCTGCTCGATGTGCTCGTTGATCGCCGAGTCCTTCTCGATGAACAGATCGCGGGATGGCACGTAGGCCTCCGGCTGGTAGTAATCGTAGTAGCTGACGAAATACTCCACCGCATTCTCGGGAAAGAACTCCCGGAACTCCGAGTACAGCTGTGCCGCCAGGGTCTTGTTGTGGGCCAGCACCAGGGCCGGACGGCCGCAGCGGGCGATCACGTTGGCCATGGTGTAGGTCTTGCCCGAGCCGGTGACGCCCAGCAGGGTCTGGAACATCAGACCGTCACCAATGCCCTCCACCAGCTTGCGGATCGCCTCGGGCTGGTCGCCTCCGGGCTGGAACGGCTGATGGAGCCGGAACGGGCTCCCCTCGAAAGTCACCACTCGCCCGCTATCGGATTGATCGGCCATGATAAAATTTCAAATTCAAGTCTGTCGGTAAGGTCCGGATCCAATTCCGGACAAACCACATTATCGCCCGGCGGAGCGCCCAAAGCGCCCGCCCCCTTCGCCCCTTTTGGAGAACCCATGAGCTCTTCGATCTTTGCTGCGGTGGAAATGGCCCCCCGCGATCCGATTCTCGGTCTGAACGAAGCCTTCAACGCGGATACCCGCAGCACCAAGGTCAACCTCGGCGTTGGCGTTTACTTTGACGACAACGGCAAGATCCCCCTGCTCGGCGCCGTCAGGACCGCCGAAAAGGCCCGCCTCGAAGCGGCCCCCCCCCGTGGTTACCAACCCATCGAAGGCCCGGTCAACTACAACAACGCAGTGCAGACCCTGCTCTTCGGTGCCGGCAGCGCCCTCATCCGTGACGGCCGCGTTGTCACCGCCCAGGCTCTCGGTGGCACAGGTGCCCTCCGGATCGGCGGCGACCTGATCAAGCGCGTGGCCCCGGGTGCCACCGTCTACATCTCCGACCCCTCCTGGGAAAATCACCGCGCCCTGTTCGAGGCTGCCGGCTTCCCGGTGGATACCTACCCGTACTACAACCCGGAAACCCGCGGCGCCAACGCCGAGGCCATGATCGCCAAGCTCAACAGCCTGCCGGCCGGCTCGGTGATCGTACTCCACGCCTGTTGCCACAACCCCACCGGTGCGGATCTGACCGAAGCCCAGTGGGCCGAGGTGGTCAAGGCCTGCGCCGAGCGCGGCCTGATTCCCTTCCTCGACATGGCCTACCAGGGCTTTGCCGACGGGATCGAGCCGGACGCCGTGGCCGTCAACCTGTTTGCCGCCTCCGGCCTGTCCTTCTTCGTCTCCAGCTCCTTCTCCAAGAGCTTCTCGCTGTATGGCGAACGCGTCGGCGCCCTGTCCATCGTCACCCAGAGCAAGGACGAGTCCGCCCGCGTGCTGTCCCAGCTCAAGCGCGTGATCCGCACCAACTACTCCAACCCGCCGATTCACGGCGGCGCCGTTGTGGCTGCCGTGCTGTCCACCCCCGAACTGCGCCAGCAGTGGGAAGACGAACTGGCCGGCATGCGGGACCGCATCCGTGCCATGCGTACTGGTCTGGTGGAACAACTGGCTGCCCGCAAGGTGGACCAGGATTTCTCCTTCGTGATCAAGCAGCGCGGCATGTTCTCCTACACCGGGCTCACCGCCGCCCAGGTGGAGCGCATGAAGGACGAATTCGGCATCTACGCCGTCGGCACCGGCCGCATCTGCCTGGCCGCGCTGAACAGCAAGAACATCGAATACGTGGCCGACGCCATCGCCGCAGTCATCAAGGCCTGACCGCCCCCTTTCTTTGCCCCCCAGGGAGGTAAAGAAAAGATGAGTCGCGCAAAAAAGTCTTGACACCTTTTGGAGCCCTGCCTATACTGCGCGCCTCAGATGTTCCTCGATAGCTCAGTCGGTAGAGCGCCGGACTGTTAATCCGTAGGTCCCTGGTTCGAGCCCAGGTCGAGGAGCCAACAATTTGCAGCAACACGAAATCTTCACGGTAACGTGCTGCTAACCCGTCAGATCCTCGATAGCTCAGTCGGTAGAGCGCCGGACTGTTAATCCGTAGGTCCCTGGTTCGAGCCCAGGTCGAGGAGCCAAGACAAGCAAGCAGAAAAGCCAATCCGCAAGGGTTGGCTTTTTTGTTGCCTGGTCGATCTCTGGTCCGCGGTTTTCGATGCCGGGCGCGGGATCACGCATCAAGGCGCGGCCGCTCGCTGCCACCGCCCAATGCGTCGCGAGGGCAGCCCCAGCTGCTTGTCACGCCACGCCCCCCGCTTCCGAAGCCTCTGCGGCTCGACTGCAGCCCCCTTCCGGCCACATGCTCCCGCCTGCTGCCACGGTATCGCCGTCACGCGGCACCGAGAAACACAGCCTCTTCAACGCCGCCATCCACCACACGACCGGCACGGACCGGCCCTCGGGCGGACTCCACGCAGCAGATCACTCTTGGAGTCAATCTCTGCAAGGGGGTCTATATGCAGTACGCCAATTGACACCCCCCCGTGC
Organism: Zoogloea sp.; assembly: GCF_028693495.1. Lineage (GTDB taxonomy): Bacteria > Pseudomonadota > Gammaproteobacteria > Burkholderiales > Rhodocyclaceae > Zoogloea. The sequence goes on from NZ_JAQUVG010000071.1 coordinate 5,618, forward strand.
AGGTTCATTGCGCTGCCCCCTACCGGAACACCAACGCATAACCAAATCGCTGTGGCAGCCCCAAGGTTGAGCCACGAAAGCGCTGCTGCCGAAGGGTTATCGCAAGTCCGAGATGCGGCGCGTGCAGCGCAAGCTGCCGGCGGCATTCCGAGCCTACGGCCTGCGCGACGCCGAGATCGCCGTGCTCTATGTGCTGTGGGTGCTGTGGTTCTGCGACCGCTATCTGGGCATCAAGGGTTTGTCGGCCACCGCGAGCGGCTTGTCGGTCCGCCTAGAGCCTGTGTCCTGAACCATGCCATAGCCTTAAGATTCGCGGTCTATGGCAGGCCGCAAACCCTACCCGACCGATGTCAGCGACGAAGAGTGGGCCTTCGTCGCACCTTATCTGATCCTCTTTCCGCTTGATGCCGGTCCGCGCCGGCACGATCTGCGCGAAGTGTTCAACGCGCTGCGCTACGTGGTGCGCACCGGCTGTCCGTGGCGGATGCTGCCCAACGACCTGCCGCCCTAGTCGCACGTGCATCAGCAGATGCAGCGCTGGTTCAAGGCCGGCTGTTTCGAGGCCATCGTGCACGACTTGCGCATGCTGCTGCGCCTGGCCGATGGGCGCACACCCCATCCCTCTGCGGCCATTCTGGACAGCCGGACGCTGCAATCGACCCCCACCAGCGGTGCCCGCGCCGGCTACAACGGGGCCAAGCGCAAGAAGGGCTCGAAAGTTCATCTGGCCGTCGATACGCTGGGCAACCTGCTGGCGCTGCATGTCACGCCGGCCAACGAACAGGATCGGGATCAAGTCGGCCAGTTGGCCGAGGCGATCCAGGACGTGAGCAATCAGGAGGTGACCCTGGCCTACGTCGATCAGGGGTATACCGGCCAGAACCCCGCCAATGCAGCCCTTGAACACGGCATCACCCTCGACGTGGTCAAACTCCCCGAGGCCAAGCGGGGATTCGTGCTGTTACCCCGGCGCTGGGTGGTCGAACGCAGTTTCGGTTGGGCAGCGCGCTTTCGCCGCTTGGCCCGGGATTACGAACGCTTGCCCGAAACCTTGGCTGGAGTGCACTATCTGGCCTTTGCCTGCCTCATGCTGCCCCATCTGGCCGATGCCACGAACATCGTTCAGAACATGCTCTAGTCGGGCTCTGGATCGGACGAAATCAGCAGAGATGACACTAGGCGGTTTGGATTGCTCAAGTGTAATCCATAGGCTACACTCGATTCATGCTTGAAATCGTTCAAAGTACGACCTTCTCACGCTGGCTCGCCAAGCTGAAGGATCGGGCTGCCGTCATGCGCATCAATGCCCGGATCCGCCGTGTGGCAGAAACCGGTAACTTTGGTGATACCAAGCCGGTCAGAGATGGTGTCAATGAAATCCGCATCGACTACGGCCCGGGTTACCGGCTCTACTACCTACAGCATGGGCCAATCATCGTGGTGCTGCTTGCCGGTGGAGACAAGAGCACCCAGGACGCCGATATAAACCGCGCGATCGAGATTGCGAAGGAATGGAAACCATGAGCGAACAATTTTCCCGCTGGGACCCTATTGATCACCTTCAATCCGAGGAAGACATGGCGATGTATCTGGACGCCTGCCTTGAAGAAGATCCGGGTGACGGGAGCGTCGTGCGCGCGGCGCTCAATGACATCGCCCGGGCCCAGGGCATGACCCAATTGGCCAAGGCAACCGGAATCACCCGTGAAGGCCTCTACAAGGCACTTTCACCCGCCGGCAACCCGGAGTTCTCGACGATTCTGAAGGTTATCAAGGCTCTGAAGATCAAGCTCCACGCATCTGCCGGCGGCGAGCCGTTAGCGACTGCATGAGCAAGGCGCGCAGTAGCAAGCTGACCCCACCAGCACAGATTGAAGAGCTAAAGGCTCTGAGTGGCCTGCCAGACGAGGCCATCGACTACTCGGACATTCCGGTGAGCACACCAGCCAACTGGCAACAGGCCCAGGTCGGCCAGTTCTACCGGCCGATCAAGCAGCAACTGACGCTGCGAATCGACGCGGATGTTGTCGGCTGGTTCAAGGCACAACAGGACAAGGGTTATCAGACACGGATCAACGAATTGCTGCGACGTGCGATGCTCGAGAATGGGAAGCGCTGACAGTCGGCACTGGGTGACCTATAAGAACTTGTCCGTAATTAACCGATAATACGGCTTTCGTTCTGCTGAGTCCGGGTGCATGGGAGCCAAGTCCTGGGAAGTGACGGATGCATTCTGGAGCCGCGTTGGGCCGCTGATTCCGGCCAAACGTGAGCGCGACCCGGAGAAAAGTTTCGTCCGCAAACCCGGCGGTGGGCGCAAACCCAAGCCGGCGCGGGTGGTTTCGAGGCCGTCGTGTTTGTGCTTCGCACGGGCTCAGAGCATGACTCAACTGGCGAAAGCAACCGGAATCACCCGCGAAGATCTCTAAAAAGCGCTTTCACCTGCCGGCAACCCAGAGTTCTACACAAAGGAGATGGGCGTGCCGAACACAATCCTTTCGAGCCGGGAGGCTTACTGCCTGGGCGGCAGGCGTACCCGCCTCTGAATTGTTTCTCTCCGCCATCTCTGTGCTGGAGCTTGAGATGGGCGTCCTGCTCGTCGAACGCCGCGATTCTGCCCAAGGCGCAGTCCTCCGTAGCTGGCTCAATAAGCAGGTCCTTCCGGCCCTCGCGGATCGCATCCTGCCGGTGGATGCCGCCGTGGCCCGACTGCACGTACCTGATCCGCGGGCGGAGCGGGATGCACTCATGGCGGCCACCGCTCTGGTGCACGGCCTGACAGTCGTCACCCGCAACATCGCGGACTTCGAGGCGACGGGTGTCGGTCTGCTGAACCCTTGGGCCTAAGCTACAGCGTGTTCAACTCGTACCCCGTACTCCGCCCTCCCCCTGCCATCTTCCGGAGCACCCCGCGGGCCAGCAGATCGTTGATGTCCCGCAGCGCCGTATCTGCCGAACACTTGGCGATGGCCGCCCACTTGCTGCTGGTGAGCTTGCCCTCGAAGCCATCCAGCAGCCGATGGAGCACCTTCACCTGCCGCTGGTTGAACGGCGTGGCCGCCCAGCGCTGCCAGAACCGCGCCTTGATCAGCACCGCATCGAGCGTGTGCTGGGCCTGATCCACCGCGCGGCGCAGGCTCTCCAGAAACCAGACCAGCCACGCCGTGACATCCAGCGTGCCCTTCTGGGTGCGTTCGAGAATCTCGTAGTAGGCCTTCCGGTCCCTCTGAATCTGTGCCGACAGGCTGTAGAAGCGCTGGGGACTGCCATCCGCACGAGCAAGCAGCAGGTCACCTACGGCCCGGGCGATCCGTCCATTACCATCGTCGAATGGGTGCAACGTGACGAACCAGAGATGTCCGAGGCCTGCCTTGATCAGCGGGGGCTCGCCGGAGTCGGCGTTCAGCCAGTCCAGGAATCTCGCCGTCTCTGAAGGAAGCTGCTCTGCAGGCGGCGCCTCGAAGTGGACCTTCTGCCGCCCCATCGCTCCAGAGACCACCTGCATCGGCCCATTGGTGTCATCCCGCCAGCCCGCCACCTTGATCCGCGTCATCCCCGAATAACCCGTCGGAAACAGTGCTGCGTGCCAGCCGAACAGACGTTCCGCGGTCATCGGCTGCGCCGAGTTGGCCGTTGCATCCAACACCATCTCGACCACGCCTTCGACGTGGCGATCGACGGGCGCTAAGGCGCCGACGTCCACACCCAGCCGACGGGCGATGCTCGAACGGACGGAGGCGACATTCAGGTGTTCCCCCTCGATCTCGCTGGTCTTGACGACATCGTCGGTGAGCGCGAGCAGACTGGCTTGATCGCGGGTCGCGGCCCCCACGTCGGTAAGGCGCCCAAGGAGCATGCCCTGGGCCCGACTGACGTCAGCCAGACGGCCTGCCAGTGCTGCAAGGTCATAACGCCAGTGAGGCCAATCCGGCGCCTGCCAGATATAAAGGTAATCGTCGTGATTCATGCGGCGATTATGGGTGGCTTTCACCGTATGGACAAGAATATCACCGCAGGAACTGCGGCGATTGGCACCTGCATTATCCGCATGGATGATGGATCAAGGGGGCGATGATGAAAGCGCCCCTGGCTCAGGAGCAAGTCGGCCCGAAGAAGACATGGCGGTGTATCTGGACGCCTGCCTGGAAGAAGACCCAGGTACGTATCGGCGGTTCCCTCTTTCGTCCGGCAGATCTCGCCTGATGTACCTGCGCGATACCAACGTCGTCTCCGAGCTTCGAAAAGCAAAGGCGGGCAAGGCAGATGCAAGGCTTACTGCCTGGGCGGCAGGCGTACCCGCCTCTGAACGGTTTCTCTCCGCCATCTCCGTGCTGGAGCTTGAGATGGGCGTCCTGCTCGTCGAACGCCGCGATTCTGCCCAAGGCGCAGTCCTCCGTAGCTGGCTCAATAAGCAGGTCCTCCGCCCTGACGCTCATAATCTCGTCGCCATCGCAGGCCAGGGGTCATGTCCGGTGTTCCGGCCGCAATGACCTCGCTATGGTTTCCCTCTTCCGGAGTGTTGGTCCGCAGGTCCCTGGTTCGAGCCCAGGCCGCGGAGCCAAGACAGGCAAGCAGCCCGGGCCCGGATCGCCAGGGACTCCTCTTGTTGCGCAATGCAGCAATCACGGGAACTTTGTCGTGTCGCCCCTCTCTTTAACGGGGTATATCAGGTTGCACTGCAGCACCTCCATCCGAGGAACGCCGCCCGGATCCGCTCCGACCCCGTCGGAAGGCCGCCCGGGCTCCTGCAGGCAAGGGGGGCTCCCAAGGCACCCCGGGCGGGACGCCGTTGCGTCGCGCCCCCTCCACCGGATCCAGCCACCGTGCAGGTCCCCTTTCCGCTGATTTTGCCTGTCGCGCCGCCACTCCGGCATGCGCGACCGGCCTGCCTTGAAGGAAACCAAATCCCGTGTCTTCCACGATCCTGCCACCGTCGTCTCCTCCCCTCCCCTTCGTCGTCGCCCTGCGCGCCGTGGCGGCGCTGATCATCGTCTGGCACCACTTTGCCCTCTACCCGCCCCTGCGGGACTGGGCCGCACCGCTGGTGGGGGAGTTGCTGGGCTGGTTCGAGCACCACGCCCGCACCACCCAGGTCTTCTTCGTGGTGGGGGGATACGTGATGGCACGCGGCATGGATGCCCGTCGCTGGGACGGGGAACAGGTCCGGCGCTTCGTGCTGCAACGCTACCTGCGCCTCGGCCTGCCCTACCTGGGGGCGATCGCCGTGGTGCTGCCCGCCTATCTCTTCGCCCGGGGGTGGATTCCCGAGGCAGTGCTGGGCTCCCCCGTCACCTGGCCCCAGCTGCTGGCCCACCTGTTCTTCCTGCAGGACATCCTGGGTTACGAGTCCCTGTCGGCGGGCTTGTGGTTCGTCTGCATCAACCTGCAACTGAGCCTGATCTACATCACCTGCCTGTGGCTGCGGGACGGGACCCTCGCCCGGCGGATCGACTTCGTGGGGATCGCCGGCTGGACCCTGGCGGCCCTGTCCCTCTTCCACATCAACCTCAACCCGGAATGGGATCGCTGGTCCCTGTATTTCTTTCCCTACTTCTTCATGGGGGTGGTCGTGCACAGGGCCCTGCGAACCGGCGGCCAGAGCCGGGAGTTCTGGCTCTACCAGCTGATGCTGGTGGCGGCCATGGGCTACGAGTGGCGCTGGCGACTGCTCATCGCCGTGCTGGTGGGGCTGCTGCTGTACGGGGCCGAGCGGACCGGCCTGGGCGCCCGCTGGCCCCGCAACCGGGTGGTGGCGTGGCTGGGCGGCATCTCCTACAGCCTGTTCCTGATCCACTTTCCGGCCCTGGTGCTGGTGGGGTCCCTGTGGGCCCACCTGGAATGGACCACCCCCGAGGCGGCGGTGGCAGGGCTGGTGACCGCCTTCTTCCTGAGCCTCGCGGCGGGGGACCTGTTCCATCGCTGGATCGAGCAGCCCGCAGCCCGCCTCGCCCGCCGACACACACTCCTGCCGCCGCGCAGCGGGAAGTTGCAGCCGGCCCGCTGAAGCCACGCCCGGTGCGTGGCCGGTTGCTCTCTGCCGGCAGTCCCACCATAATTTTGCGGGGGCGCATCCTTAGCCCATGCGGCCCTTAACACAGGACAAGGCACGGGCGTCTGTTTCCGCCTATAACCGTCGGCACCCCCGCTCCGCTCCAGCACAGCATGAACCAGAGAGTCATCCCCCTCGCCGACGAACGACAACTGCGGCAGATTCCGTCGGTACCGACCCACCCGGTACAGCCCACCGGGCGCCTGGCCGACACGCGCCAGCGCCTGCTCAAGGATCTGCGCATCTCGGTCACCGACCGCTGCAACTTCCGCTGCGTGTATTGCATGCCGAAGGAGGTCTTCGACAAGGAGCACGCCTTCCTGCCCCGCAAGTCCCTGCTGTCCTTCGAGGAGATCACCCGGCTGGCCCGGTTGTTTGCCGCCCATGGCGTCACCAAGATCCGCCTGACCGGAGGGGAGCCTCTGCTGCGCCGGGGGATCGAGGACCTGATCGCCCAACTGGTGGCGATTCCGGACATGGAGGTGACCCTCACCACCAACGGCGTGCTGCTCCCAAAAAAGGCGGTGGCGCTCAAGGCCGCCGGGCTCAGGCGCATCACGATCAGCCTGGACTCCCTGGACGATGCTGTCTTCCGGGCCATGAACGACGTGGACGTGCCGGTCGCTGACGTGCTGCACGGCATCGCCGCAGCCGAGGACGCCGGCCTGGGACCGCTCAAGATCAACATGGTGGTCAAGCGTGGCCTCAACGATCATGAAATCCTGCCCATGGCCCGTCACTTCCGGGACTCGGGGCACATCCTGCGCTTCATCGAGTTCATGGACGTGGGCAGCTCCAATGGCTGGCGCATGGACGACGTGGTGCCCTCCGCCGAGGTGATCCGACGCATCCACGGGGAGACGCCCCTGGAGGCCATCGACCCCAATTACCCCGGGGAAGTGGCCGAGCGCTGGCGCTACCGGGACGGCGGTGGCGAAATCGGTGTGATCTCGTCGGTCACCCAGGCCTTCTGCGCCACCTGCACCCGGGCCCGCCTGTCCACCGAAGGGCAGCTGTACACCTGCCTGTTCGCCCAGAGCGGCCACGACCTGCGCACCCTGCTGCGAGCAGGCCACAGCGACGCGGTCCTCTCTGGCGTGATCGGTCAGATCTGGTCCGGACGCGGCGACCGCTACTCGGAGATCCGCACCGCCGAGACCGCCGCCCTGCGCAAGATCGAAATGTCTTATATCGGAGGCTGACGCACGCCCTCCCGCCGCGCCGGCCTATCATGCGCAGCAGTCTCTCCGCCCACGACCAGGACGCCCGATGCTCCCCCTTGCCCAGCACTTCGGCCGGCAGGCCGGCTATACCCCCCAGGACCTATCTCCCGATCTGGGACGCCAGCTGATCCTCGATACCGTCGAACCCGTCAGCGGCGTGGAGTGTGTCCCCCTACGGGAGGCCCTCGGCCGGATTCTTGCCAGGCCGGTCATCAGCCCCATCGACGTGCCTCCTCACGACAACTCGGCGATGGACGGCTACGGCCTGCGCAGTGCAGATCTGGCCGCGCAGGCCGAAACACACCTGAAGGTCGTCGGCCAGGTGCTGGCCGGGCATCCCCTCGACACCCGGATCGGCCCTGGCCAGGCAGTGCGCATCATGACCGGCGCCCGACTGCCTGCGGGTGTGGATACGGTGGTGATGCAGGAGCGGGTCAGGCTCGACGGCGACACGGTCATCATCCCGGCTGGCCAGCACGGCGGGCAGAACACCCGCCGCCAGGGAGAAGAGCTCCGGGCCGGGCAGCCCGCCCTCGCCGCGGGCAAGCTGCTCCGGCCCGCAGAGCTGGGCCTGGTGGCCTCCCTGGGGACCGGCGAGGTGATCGTCCGGCGCCGCCTGCGGGTCGCCATGTTCTCCACCGGAGATGAAGTGGCCAGCGTGGGCACCCCGATCCAGCCCGGCCAGATCTACGACAGCAACCGCTACACCCTGTTCGGCATGCTGACCCGCCTGGGCTGCGAGGTGATCGACCTGGGCCTGATCCCGGACGTGCCGGAGACCCTGGAGGCCACGCTGCAGGAAGCTGCCGCCATGGCCGACGTAGTCATCACCAGCGGGGGCGTCTCGGTGGGCGACGCCGACTTCACCCGGGTCCTGCTGGAACGCCTGGGTGAAGTGCTGTTCTGGAAGGTTGCCATGAAGCCCGGCCGCCCGATGGCCTTCGGCCGCATCGACCAGGGCACCGGTGGCGCCTGGCTGTTCGGTCTGCCGGGTAACCCGGTGGCCGCCATGGTCACCTTCTACCAGCTGGTCCGGCCGGCCTTGCTGCGGCTGGCGGGGATGGATCCGGTCCCGGCACCGGTCCTGCTGCAGGTACCCTGCCAGAGCCCCCTGCGCAAAAACCCCGGACGCACCGAGTATCTGCGGGGTGTGCTGGCAACGGACGGCACGGGCTGGACGGTGCGCCCCACAGGGGGCCAGGGCTCCGCCATGCTCAGCTCCATGGCGGAAGCCAATTGTTTCATCGTCCTGGACGCCCGGCAGGGCAACGTCAGCGCAGGAGAGACCGTCAGTGTCCAGATTCTGGACGGTATTGTGTGACTTTACCTACAGCTTGAGAGTGAATTTACAGATCGACATCATGATCCAAGCCAATATGAGGCAGAATTTCGCGCCTGCAGCAAAATGCTGAAACATATTCGGGCTTCCCCTCAACCACCAGCAAGAGCGGATCATGGAAGACAACGTTCCGGAAGGCACCAAACGCCTCATTGACGGTCGAGAACGGGTTTATTACTCGGGTTACTGGGTCAAGACCTATGAAGTGCCGGAAGACACCCTGCAGGCCAAGCGGAAACTGATCGGCGCCCTCACCCGGCGCCTCTTCAACCACGTGGAGCACGGTCTCAACATTCCCGGCAGCCGTCTCAACGAAGCGCGCAAGAGCTACGAGGAGGAGAGTGATACGGACCGGCGGCGGGTCAAGGGGGCGATGTTGGCCGGCGCCCTGTTCAACCGGGCCGCGGACATTTTCACCAAGCTCGTCGAACTGCAGAGCGTCGGCATCGAGATCCAGTCCGACAATGCGCTGATGCGGGAATGCGGGCGCTGCCTGCAGGAAGCCCTCGGCCTGGGCCGGCTGGTGCTGCACCGCTCCGGGGAAGAAGGCATCGACGAACTGTGGGGCGAGCCCTTCAAGGCCTTCTCGATCCCCCTGGAGGACTTCTACGAAAGCCGCTACGTCAAGATCGGCCTGACCCTGCGGGACATCGACCGGGTGGCCGAAGCCATCGCTGCAACCTTTGAACCGATCGCCAACTTCAGCGGCATCGAGAAGCATGTGCGGGCCTTTGCCAAAGCGGCCAAGACCAAGACCGAAACCCTGCGTACCGACCCGGAAATCTTCGACATCTGGACCAGCTTCGTCACGGCGGCCGAACGCATGTGCGGCCACTTCAATGCCGCAGCCGTGCCTGACAACATCGACGAACAACACCTGGCCGCCGATGGCCGGCTGCTCCTGCAGCAGGGCCGCGACCTGGTGAGCTACATCACCCGGGCCCGTACGCCGATGCCCAAGAGCACAACCGACTACATCGAGCGGTGCAAGGCCTATGCCGAGCGCTGCGCCAGCCGCCAGGGCTGATTCCCTTTCCCTGGCGGGAACCCATTGCAGCGCCCCTCCGTTGGGCAGAAAATGCCGCTAGCACTCACGTGCTCGCCAGCGTTCGACCTGTGTTGTGCGATGACGAGTGCGTCCGATTCGCCTGACAACAAGAAAGGTCGCCATGAGCAGCAAAACAGACAGTCCCGGCAAACCTGCCGCCCCCCGGCGTGCGGATGAGGGGGACATTGCCCCCCGGAACACCCCCGAAGCCATCGAAGAATACGTGGTCAGCGAAGCGCTTGCCGCCGCCCATGACGCAAAGGCTACTGCGGTCAGCGACATCGTCGCCACACTGGCCAGGCACGACACTCACAGCATTGCCGAGACCCTGCAGGCCATCATGGCAGGAGCCTCTCCGGACGATGCGGCCATCCTGCGCAAAGCCCTGCTGGCCGAGGATGAGGCGGTCTACAAGAAGCTCCCGTCCCATCCGGACGACGAACTGGCCGACGGCTGGCGTGAAGGCGCCTATCCCTACAAGAACCTGATGTCCCGCAAGGCCTATGAAAAGCAGAAATACCGCCTGCAGGTGGAACTGCTCAAGCTCCAGGCCTGGGTCAAGGACACGGGTCAGCGGGTCGTCATCCTTTTCGAAGGTCGCGATGCCGCCGGCAAGGGGGGCACGATCAAGCGCTTCATGGAGCACCTCAATCCGCGGGGCGCCAAGGTCGTGGCTCTGGAGAAACCCACCGAGACCGAACGGGGCCAGTGGTATTTCCAGCGCTATGTACAGCACCTTCCCACCGCCGGAGAAATCTCCCTGTTCGACCGCTCCTGGTACAACCGGGCTGGAGTCGAGCGGGTCATGGGCTTCTGCTCCCCGGACGAATACCTGGAGTTCATGCGCCAGACACCCGAGTTCGAGCGCCACCTGGTACGCAGCGGCGTCCATCTGATCAAGTTCTGGTTCTCGGTGAGCCAGCAGGAGCAGCGCCGCCGCTTCAAGGAACGGGAATCCCACCCGCTCAAGCAGTGGAAGCTCAGCCCCATCGACATGGCCTCCCTGGACAAGTGGGACGAGTACACCAAGGCCAAGGAGGCGATGTTCTTCCATACCGACACCGCCGACGCCCCCTGGACCGTAATCAAGTCGGACTGCAAGAAGCGCGCACGCCTCAATGCCCTGCGCTACGTACTCCACAAGATGCCCTACACCAACAAGGATCTGGAGCACATCGGCCCCCTGGATCCGCTGCTGGTCGGCCGGGCCCATGTGGTGTATGAACGGGGTGAGCACGCCGGCAGCCCCCTGCTGTAAAACCCGCTGTGCGCCTCCCTGCAACGGGCCCTCCCGGGTCCGTTCCGGCAGGTGCCATACCTGGCGATGACGGGTTAAACTCCGCCGGGTGCCTGCCTCGAACCCCACCCTGCCCTTCGCCCTTTTCGATCACAACCTGCCCGGTCATGGGCCGATGGGCGCCTGGCTGCTCACCGGCCTTCAGGAAACCCTGCAGGTGCGTAACCCGAGCGCATGCCAGGACACACTCCTGCGCCTGGAAACAGCAGCCCGCGAAGGGGCCTGGGTGGCCGTCGCGGCCACCTACGAACTCGGCCACGCCCTTGAACCCTGCCTGCACAGGCTGCTCCCCACCGATGACCGGGTACTCCTGAGCGGATGGATCTTCGAGCAGGGAGAATGGCTCGACCATGCCGCCTGCGAGGCCTGGCTCGAAGCCCGCGCGGAGAGCGCCACCGGCGGTATCGGTGGCCTGCGGGCAGGCATCAGCGAAGCCGATTACCTGAACCGCATCGCACGCATCCGCCGCTACATCGCTGACGGCGACTGCTACCAGGTCAATTTCACCTTTCCCCTGGAAGGCCAGCTGTTTGGCAGCCGGCCAGCCCTCTACCAGGCCCTGCGGGCCGCGCAGCCGGTCCGCTTCGGCACCTACATCGAGCATGCGGACGGCTGCATTCTGTCGCGCTCCCCGGAGCTTTTCATCGAGCGCAGCGGAACGACCCTGCGCAGCCAGCCCATGAAAGGCACCGCCGCACGCCAGAGCGACCCGGCCCTGCTGGCCGCCTCTGCCAAGGACCGGGCAGAGAACGTGATGATCGTGGACCTGATCCGCAACGACATGGGCCGCCTTGCCCCCGCAGGAGGCGTACGGGTGGAGGATCTGTTCCACATCGAACCCTACCCAACTGTCTGGCAGATGACCTCGCGGGTCATCGCCGAACCGGTGAACGCCTCCCTGCCCGAGATCTTCCAGGCCCTGTTTCCCTGCGGCTCCATCACCGGCGCCCCGAAAATCCGGGCCATGCAGCGCATCCACGAACTGGAATCCGTGCCCCGGGGCGTGTACTGCGGCGCCCTGGGCTGGATCCGGCCGGGAGGCGACTTCCGCTTCAGCGTGCCGATCCGCACGCTACTCGCCGATACCCGGGGCAACGCCAGCCTGCACGTGGGCAGCGGCGTGGTCTATGACTCGGAGGGACCGGCAGAATGGGCAGAATGTCATCTCAAGGCCCGCTTCCTGACCCGCCTTCCCAAAGGCCTGCGACTGATCGAGACCCTGCGGTACGAGCCCGCGGAAGGCGCTCCCTTCCCCTTTCTGGGCGAACACCTGGAGCGGATGCGTGATTCGGCCCGCTGGCTGGATTTTCCCTTCGATGAATCCGCCTTCCGTGCAAGGCTGGCCGCAGTCACCGGCGGGAGTGCCTTGCGGGTACGCATCACCCTGGGTCAGGCCGGCGACTTCACCCTGGAGCAGTTCAGCCTGACCAGAGGCGCCCCCGGCCCCAGCCCAAGCATCGTCCTGTCCCCCGAACGGGTGGACAGCCGCGACCCACTGCTCCGTCACAAGACGACCGCCCGGGCTCTCTACGACCGGGAATTGGCCCGGGTGATGGCGGATGGACATTTCGACGTGCTGTTTCTCAACGAGAACGACGAACTGGCTGAAGGCGCCCGCAGCAACCTGTTCATTGTCCGGAACGGAACACTGCTGACCCCCCTGGAGTCGGCCGGACTTCTGAACGGGGTACTGCGCCGGCGGCTGATCCGGGCCGGCCAGGCCCAGGAGTGCAGTCTTACCGTGGACGACCTCAGGAAAGCCGAGGCCATTTACATGGGGAATGGCCTGCGGGGCCTGGTGCAGGTTCGCCTGGCAGACGACCTGCCCTGCTGAGCCTGCCGCCCGGGCTTACTTGGCGCTCTTGCCCTTCGGCACCACGGCCAGTCCTTCCACCAGCGCCTTGACGCTGTCCGCGTTTTCCTTCAACAGGAGTTGCACACCTGCCCGCAGCAATTCGGACTTGGTGCAGATACGGCCCGTCTTGGCCAGGCCTTCCCGCAAGCTCTTGAGCTGGGCATGTTCGCTCTTGGGCATTGAAAAGGAATCCCGCACGACCTTTTCACGGCTGGCCTTGGCAGGTTTTTCGAGCTTTTCCACCTTTTCGGGTTTGGCGACCTTGACCGGCTTCTCTGCCTTGAGGGCCTTCGG
>NZ_JAQUVG010000166.1 GCF_028693495.1 Zoogloea sp.
AAACCGACCCCAAGGGTACCCAAAAGCAACTCGACGCCGCCATCTCGCCAGTGGCCGACCGGCTGCTGAAGCGCTACAAGGCCCTTCAGGCCGACAAGCACAACGCCGACGCCCACAAGGACGAGGAGGGCGCAAAGGCCGCCAAGGATGCAATGGAGGTGCTGATCCTGTTCAAGCGGGACATGGGTGCGTTCAACCGGCTGTATGCCTTCCTCTCGCAGATTTTTGATTACGGCAACACCGACATCGAAAAGCGCTTCCTCTTCTACAAACGGCTCATGCCCTTGCTGGACTTCGGCCGCGAACGGGACACGGTGGATCTCTCCAAGGTAGTGCTGACCCACCACACCCTGAAGAACAAGGGCCAGCAGCCCCTGAACCTGAAAGGCGGCGACAGCCCGAAGCTGGCCCCGATGACGGAGACTGGCAGCGGCAGCCTGCACGACAAGGAAAAAGCCTTCCTGGAAGAGATCATCCAGAAGGTGAATGGCCTGTTCGAAGGCGAGCTCTCCGACAACGATCAGCTGGTCTATGTGAACGGCGTGCTCAAGGGCAAGCTGCTGGAAAACGAGACCCTGGTGCAGCAAGCCGCGAACAACACCAAGGAGCAGTTTGCCAACTCACCGGACCTGTCCCAGGCCATCGTCTTCGCCATCATGGATGCGCTGGACGCCCACACAGGCATGAGCAGCCAGGCCTTGAATTCCCAGAAGATTCAGGAGGGTTTGAAAGATACGCTGCTGGGGCCCGCTCAGTTGTATGAGGCCTTGCGGGCAAGATCCGCACAGCGACTGTGAGTGCGTGGAGCGGGGCAGGGGCTTGAACGGAAGCGGGGGGCTCCGCCGTTGGTGAGTCCCCCGGGCAAGCGCTCTGCATGCATGCGGCTGCCGGGGGGATGGGGAGGGATCAGCCCAGGCCGAGCAGGTTGACCGTGTGGTGGGCGATCATCCATTCCTCGTTGGTGGGTACCACCAGCACTTCCACCTTGCTGTCCCTGGTGTGGATGCGGGTGGCGTGGCGCTGGTTGGCGGCGGGGTAGAGGGCGAGGCCGGTCCAGCCGAGCCATTCGGCGATGCGGGCGCGGATGGGGGCGGCGTGTTCGCCGATCCCGCCGGTGAAGACCAGGGCATCCAGGCCGCCGGCGGCCATGGTGAGTTGACCGATCATGCAGGCGGCGCGATAGCAGAACAGCTCGATGGCTTCCCTGGCCGAGGCTTCGTCGGACTCGAGCAGGGCACGCATGTCCTGGCTGATGCCCGAGACGCCCAGCAGGCCGGACTGCTTGTAGAGGAGATTGGTCAGGGCCTTGGCGTCCATGCCCTTCTGTTCCACCAGGTGCAGGATCACGCCGGGATCGAGGGCGCCGGTACGGGTGCCCATCATCAGGCCGTCCACGGCGGTGAAGCCCATGCTGGTGTCCCGGGACTGGCCGTCGCGCAGGGCGCACATGCTGGCGCCGTTGCCCAGGTGGGCCACCACGATGGGGCCACGGGCCTTCTCTTCTCCCAGCAGGTCGGGCAACTGGCGGGACACGAACTCGTAGGAGAGACCGTGGAAGCCGTAGCGCTTGATGCCTTCGTTGGTCAGGGCGCGGGGGATGGGGAAGTGGGCAGCCACCGGGTGACGGGTGCGGTGGAAGGCGGTGTCGAAGCAGCCCACCTGTTTCACCTCCGGCATCAGCGTGAACAGGGACTTGATGGCGCGCAGGTTGTGGGGCTGGTGCAGCGGGGCCAGCGGGACCAGGGTGTCGAGCTCACCGACCACCTGTTCGCTCAGGATCACCGGGGCGCCGTAGTGGTCCCCCCCGTGCACGATGCGGTGGCCGGCGGCGATGATGTCCACGCCGGGGCTGTGGCGCTGGATCCAGCTGAAGATGAACTCCAGGGAGAGCCGGTGCTGGCCGTTCTGGTCGGTGCCTTCGGGGACGCTCAGGGCTTCGGTGAAGCGCTCGCCGGTATTGCTGTCCTTGGCGTGCATGAGGGGCTCGGCACCGATGCCTTCCACCTGACCGGACAGGCGGGCCGTATCGGCCAGCCGGGGGGTCATGGGGAAGAGGGCGAACTTGAGGCTGGACGAGCCCGCGTTGAGGATCAGGATGGCTTTCATACACGGATTCCTTGGCGACGTTTGTGGGCCATCAGCTGGGCAATGGCACAGGAGGCGGAGCGGGTTTCGGCGGTGTCGGCGCGGCTGGTGAGCACAATGGGCACGCGGGCGCCCAGGACCACACCGGCCATCAGGGCGTCGGCCAGGTATTCCAGCTGCTTGGCGACCATGTTGCCGGACTCCAGGTCTGGGACGACCAGGATGTCGGCCTGGCCGGCGACGGCGGAGCGGATGCCCTTGGTCTTGGCGGCCACCAGGGAGACGGCGTTGTCGAAGGCGAGGGGGCCGTCCAGGAGGCCGCCGCGGATCTGTCCCCGGTCGGCCATCTTGCACAGGGCGGCAGCATCGAGGGTGGAGCGGATTTTTTCGTTGACGGTTTCAACGGCGGACAGGATGGCGACCTTGGGTTCCGGTACGCCCATCATGATGGCCAGCTCGATGGCGTTCTGGACGATGTCCACCTTGTCGGCCAGGGACGGCTCGATGTTGATCGCCGCGTCGGTGATCAGCAGCGGGTGAGGGTAGGTGGGCACGTCGGCCATGAACACGTGGGACAGGCGACGGGCCGTGCGCAGGCCGGTGGACTTGGAGACCACTTCGCTCATCAGCTCGTCGGTGTGGAGGGAGCCCATCATGAGCGCTTCCACTTCCCCTTCCCGAGCCAGGCGCACGGCGGTTTCCGCCGAGGCGTGGCTGTGGGGTACATCAATGATGCGCACGCCGCGCAGGTCGATGCCTTCCCGTTCGGCCACTTCGCGGATCTTGCTTTCCGGTCCGACCAGGACCGGGATCACCAGGCCGGCGTCCCGCGCCTGGATCGGGCCGCGCAGGGATTCGGTGTCGCAGGGGTGGGCCACGGCAATCGGAATGGGCTCCATGCCCTTGGTCATCTCCAGCACGTGCAGGTAGCGCTGCTGGCGGTCGGAGATGGTGATCCCCGGCAGGGCCATGCGTGGGCGCTTGACCTTTTCAGTGGGGGCCATGACTTCGGCGGTGCCGTCGATCACCTTCAGACCGTCCTGGTTCACACACAGGCAGTCCAGCAGCAGGTGATGGTTGTGCTCGAAACGATGGGTACAGGTGATGGTGATGGTCAGCGTGTCACCGATGGTGATCGGCCGCCAGAACTTGAGGGTCTGGCCGACATACACGGTGCCGGGGCCGGGAAACTCGGTGCCCAGGATGGAGGAGATCAGCACGCTGCCCCACATGGAATGACCGACCACTTCCCTGAACTGGCTGGAGCGGGCGAACTCAGGGTCCACGTGGGTGGGATTCATGTCCCCGGACATCACCGCGAATAGATGAATGTCTTCGGGGCGCAGGGTACGGACCAGATGAGCCGTATCGCCGACGGCGATCTCGTCGAAGGTGCGGTTCTGGATGAAGTCGCGAGGTTCGGTATGCATGGAGTGTCCTGTTTTGCTATGCAGCATGTTGATTCTACAGAATGCCATCGAGACAGCATCGGGATTACATCAAGGGACTGTTGCATTGCGTCAATCGTTCCGTGGGCGGCGGCGTGTGCCATGGGCAGTCCCGCGAGAAATGTGCCGCGAGAGCCTCCATTTTGCCCATGTTAGAATTCATGGCACTTGAATTCACCATCCACTGAAGGGGTTCCATGGAAGTCATCGTCCTCGCCGCCGGCCAAGGCAAACGCATGCGTTCGGTCCTGCCCAAAGTCCTGCAACCCCTGGCGGCCAAGCCCCTGCTGGCCCATGTGCTCGACACCGCCCGCGCGCTGGCCGCCCGGCGCATCGTGGTGGTGTATGGCCACGGCGGCGAAGTGGTGCGCGACGCCCTGGA
>NZ_JAQUVG010000072.1 GCF_028693495.1 Zoogloea sp.
GACCCGGTTGAAACCGAGCTTCTGGTCATCGTAGGGGCCGATCCATTCGGTGGCGTCGATGGTGCCTTTTTCGAGTGCCGGGTAGATGTCGGCAGGCGGGATCTGCTGGGGCACCACGCCCATCCTGGCGAGCACCTGACCGGCGAAGCCACCGATGCGGAACTTGAGTCCCTTCAGGTCGTCGGGCTTCCTGATCTCCTTGCGGAA
Source organism: Zoogloea sp. (assembly GCF_028693495.1). GTDB lineage: Bacteria > Pseudomonadota > Gammaproteobacteria > Burkholderiales > Rhodocyclaceae > Zoogloea. The sequence goes on from NZ_JAQUVG010000072.1 coordinate 208, forward strand.
CCAGCCCCCCATCTGGGTTCCGGTGTTGCCACAGGGAATATTGACGATGTTGTAGCCCTTGAAGAACTCACGCAGGAGTTCCAGGCCGCCACCTTCCATCATCCAGGCGGTCTGCTGGCGACTGTTGAGGCCAAAGGGCAGGGCGGTGTCGAAGGCCAGGGTGGGGTCCTTGCCGATGTACCAGTAGGACGCCGCGTGGCCCAGTTCGACGGTGCCGTCCTTGACCGCGTCCAGGACGCCGGGGGTGGGGACGATCTCGCCTGCGGCAAAAAGGCTGATCTGGAATTTGCCGCCGGTGGCTGCGGCCACCCGTCTGGCCACCGTTTCGGTGGCGCCGAAGATGGCGTCGAGGGTTTTCGGGAAACCCGAGGCCAGGCGCCATTTGATGCTTGGGAGGTCGGCGGCCAGCGCCGGCGCAGCAACGGCGCCGGCGGCGGCACCGGCAGAGGCCTGCTTAAGGAAGGAGCGGCGTTCCATGGCTGTTTCCTCTTCTTTCTCGTGAGGGACTGAAGGTGTGTGGATCAGGCACCGGCGACGGTCATGCGATCGACCAGGATCGAGCCGCAGTGCTTGGAGCCCCGCACCAGCACGTCGGAGCCGATCTCGCGGATGCCCATCAGGATGTCCTTGAGATTGCCGGCGATCGTGATTTCATGCACCGGGTACTGGATCTGCCCGTTTTCGATCCAGAACCCTGCGGCACCCCGGGAGTAGTCGCCGGTGACGTAGTTGACCCCATGGCCCAGGAGTTCGGTGACCAGCAGGCCCCGATCCATCTGCCTGATCAGGCCTTCCAGGTCGTGCTGGCCGGGCTTGACCAGCAGGTTGTGGCTCCCGCCTGCATTGCCGGTGCTTTGCATGCCCAGCTTGCGGGCCGAGTAGGTGCTCAGGAAATAGCCCTGGAGCACGCCGTCGATGATGACTTCCCGGTCACGGGTGGCCACGCCATCATCGTCAAAAGGGCTGCTGGCAAAGGCCTTGGCCAGGTGGGGGCGCTCGGAGATCTGGATGTGGGAAGGGAAAACCTGCTTGCCCAGGCTGTCGAGCAGGAAACTGGACTTGCGGTAAAGGGCGCCGCCACTGACCGCATGGACGAAGGCTCCGATCAGGCCTGCCGCCAGGGGGGCTTCGAACAGCACTGGCACTTCGCAGGTGGCCACCTGGCGGGCCCCGAGCCGGGCCAGCGCACGACGGGCCGCAAAGTGGCCGATTTCCTCTGCGTTGGCGAGTTCGGACGGGTCCCGCTTGGTGGTGTACCAGTCGTCCCGTTGCATGTCGTCCCCTTCGCCGGCGATGACCGAGCAGGACAGGTAATGCCGGGAGCTGGCGTAGCCTCCCATGAACCCCAGGCTGTTGGCCGAAATGAAGTGGGACTCCTGCAGGGAGACACTGGCACCGTCGGAGTTGCGGATTTCCGGGCTAACGGCAAAGGCCGCCTGCTCACAGCGACGGGCCAGTTCGATGGCTTCCTCGGTGGAGATCTTCCAGGGGTGATAGAGATCGAAGTCAGGAAAGTCCCGTGCCAGCAGGGCTTCGTCGGGCAGGCCGGCGGCAGGGTCGGGGGCAGTGAAGCGGGCGATCGAGACCGCCGCATCCACGGTCGCCTTGAGGGCGTCCTTCGAAAAATCGGAGGTGCTGGCATAGCCCCGTTTCTGGCCATCGTAGACGGTGACGCCGATGCCCTTGTCCCGGTTGTACTCGATGGTGTCCACCTCGTCCCGGCGGACGGTGATGGATTGGCCGAAACCTTCGGATACGTCCACCTCGCAGGCGCTGGCACCGCGCTTGCGGGCGAATTTGAGAATATCCTCGGCAATGCTCTTGAGCGTGTCCTGACTGAAGCTGAATCGGGTGTCTGCCATGGTGTGCGGGGCTGGGGCTGGGCTAAAGGCTATAATCTTACCCTCACAAAGCACTTCTCGCGCCCAGATGGCCAAGCACAAATACACCCCCGACGAAGAATATGACGGCCCCAGCAAGTCGCAGCTCAAGCGCGACAGCGCCGCCCTGCAGGATCTTGGCCGCGAACTGGCTGAACTTGGCAAGGAGCGCCTGGCCAAGGTCCCCATCGATGAAGACCTGCGCGATGCGGTCAAGGATTACCAGCGCTTCACGACCCACGAGGCCAGGCGCCGGCAACTCCAGTACATCGGCAGGCTGATGCGGAATGTGGACCCGGAGCCGATCCGTGAGGCGCTGGATGCCTTTCGGGGCGTCTCGGTGGTCGAGACCGCCAGGATGCACCGCCTGGAGTCCCTGCGGACTCAACTCCTCGAAGACGAGAAAACCCTGCACACGATTGCCGAGACCTACCCTGGTGCGGATCTGCAACAGCTGCGGGTCCTGCGGCGCAACGCACTCAAGGAAAAGGAGCTCAACAAGCCGCCTCGGGCCTTCCGTGAGCTGTTCCGTCTCCTGCGGGAACTGGAAGAGGGGGGTGGTGGCGAGGATCACGAGCCGGGCCACGACGAAGGAGACGGCGCGTGAATGAGCCGGTTTTGAAGATCGGCCTTGTCTCCGTGAGCGACCGGGCCTCGATGGGTGTCTATGAGGACAAGGGCATCCCCGCCCTGCAAGCCTGGTTCGGTAAGGTGCTGACGACGCCCTGGGAGATGGAAACCCGGCTGATCCCCGACGAGCAGCCACTGATTGAAGCGGCCCTCATCGAGCTGTGCGACCAGGCGGGCTGCCATCTGGTCCTGACCACCGGGGGCACGGGGCCGGCGCCTCGGGATGTGACGCCCGAGGCCACGCTGGCCGTTGCCCACAAGGTGATGCCCGGCTTTGGCGAGCAGATGCGCCAGATCAGCCTGACCTTCGTGCCGACGGCGATCCTGTCCCGTCAGGTGGGGGTGGTCCGGGGGCGGAGCCTGATCCTCAATCTGCCTGGCCAGCCCAAGGCCATTGCTGAAACCCTCGAAGGCCTCAAGGGGGCCGATGGGCAGCAGAAGGTGCATGGCATCTTTGCCGCGGTGCCCTACTGCATCGACCTGATCGGTGGTCCCTTTATCGAGACTGATGAAGCCATCGTCAAGGCTTTCCGCCCCAAGTCGGCGATACGCCCCGGGGGCTGATCGCCATGCCATCTGCGGCGCGGCGCGCTACTTGGCAAAAATCTTGATCACCTTGCCGCCCTGTCCGGGTTGGGGCAGGTAGCCGCCGGCGCGTTGCTTGCGACGTTCCTGCTCCCGCCACCAGCCGCGCAGGCCGATCAGGGCAACGGCGACGAGGGTGTAGAGCAGGGGTTCGGTGATGTCTTTCTTGACGAGCCACCAGAAATGTACACAGCCCAGCAGCGTGATGGGGTAGATCGCACGGTGCAGCGATTGCCAGCGTCGACCGCCCAGCCGGCGGATGGCGGCGTTGCTGGAGGTCAGTGCCAGCGGCACCATCAGCACGAGGGCTGCGAAGCCGACGGTGATGAAGGGACGCTTGAGGATGTCCCTGGCGATGGCCTGCCAGTCGAAGAACTGGTCAAGCCAGACGTAGGTGAGCAGATGAGCTGCCCCGTAGGCAAAGGCAAACAGGCCGAGGGTGCGGCGCAGGCGGATCAGCCAGTGCCAGCCCGTGAAACGTCGCAGGGGCGTGACGGCCAGGGTGATCAGCAGAAAGCGCAGGGTCCATTCCCCGGTAGCCCGGGTCAGCGTCTCCAGGGGGTTTGCTCCCAGGGTGTCCGTCTCCAGCCCGCGCCATAGCAGCACCGCTGGCATCAGGCAGAGCAGGAACAGCGCGGTCTTGATGACCTTGAGTTGGAGGTTGCTGGGCGTCATGCGGGGGGGGCCTTGTACTCAGTAGAAGCGGCGCAGATCCATGCCGGTGTAGAGGGAGGCCACCTGATCGGCATAGCCGTTGAACATCAGGGTCCTGCGTTTGCTGAATTCGCCGATGCGCCTTTCGGTGGCCTGGCTCCAGCGGGGATGGTCCACCTCCGGATTCACGTTGGAGAAAAAACCATACTCGGCGGGGGCTGCCTTGGTCCAGGCCGATACGGGCTGGCGCTCCACAAGACGGATCGACACCAGGGATTTGGCGCTCTTGAAGCCATATTTCCAGGGTACCACCAGGCGCACCGGGGCACCATTCTGGACCGGGAGCACTTCGCCGTACAGGCCGACCGCGAGCAGGGTGAGGGGGTGCAGGGCTTCATCGAGGCGCAGCCCTTCGGTGTAGGGCCATTCGAGCACGCCCCGGGTCATGGTGCTGCGGTCGTAGTGGGAAACGAACTCTACAAATCTGGCGCTGCCCTGCGGGTCGGCCTGCCGGATCAGGGTGGAGAGCGGGATGCCTACCCAGGGGATCACCATCGACCAGCCCTCCACGCAGCGCATCCGGTAGATCCGCTCTTCAAGGGGGGCAAGCTTGAGCAGGTCCTCGATGGCAATGCTGCGGGGTTTATTGACCAGCCCTTCGATCCGCAAGGTCCAGGGTGTGGGCTTCAGGCGGTGGGTGTTGGCTGAAGGGTCGGCCTTGTCGGTGCCCAACTCATAGAAGTTGTTGTAGGTGGTGACGGCCTTGTAGTGGGTGCTGGCTTCATTGGTGCTGTAGGGGCTTTTGGTCAATACCCCCAGCGGTGCCGGTGCTGCCCGGACCTGGGCCGGGGCAAGGGTGCCCGCCAGGGCCAGGCTCCCGGCCTGGGCGATGAAACGTCGGCGTCCTTGATACAGGTCTTCCGGCGTGATCTCGGAGGAGGGGATGTCGGAGGCTGTGCGGATCAGCATGGTGGTTTGTCCGGAAGAGAAGGGCCACGCACGGCAGACGTGCGGTTCAGCAACAAGCATGAAGACAGTGCGGCGGCGTTTCGGTTCGCACGCTTCGCTTGCGCCTAGCAGCCGGGAAGCCGACTCTGCTAAACTCGTCGCCTGTTTGAAACCCGCGCCGTGCTGGCATCCCCAGTGCTCTCCTCCCTGGACCGCCGGTCCATTCGCGGGTCCGTGATCCATTCCTGTCTGCCTGGTATTGGTATTTCATGCGCATTCTGCTGAGCAACGATGACGGTTATTTTGCCCCCGGTCTGCAGGCCCTCTCCGCGGCCCTGGGGGATGTGGGGCAGGTGACCGTGGTGGCACCCGAGCGGGACCGTAGCGGTGCAAGCAATTCACTGACCCTGGATCGTCCCTTGTCCCTGCGCAAGGCTGCCAGCGGTTTTCACTATGTGAACGGTACGCCCACCGATTGTGTTCATCTGGCCGTCACGGGCATGCTCGATGAGCTGCCGGACATGGTGGTTTCGGGCATCAACCACGGGGCCAACATGGGGGATGACACCATTTACTCTGGGACTGTGGCTGCAGCGACGGAGGGCTTCCTGCTGGGTGTGCCGGCCATTGCGATTTCCCTCGTGGCCAAGGGGGCTTCCGATTTTTCTGCGGCGGGCCGGATTGCTCGGGCCCTGGTGGAGCGTTTTCAACGGGCTCCCGTCCAGGTGCCGACACTGCTGAATGTGAACGTACCCGACCTGCCCTATGAGCAGATCAAGGGTATCCGGGTCACCCGTCTTGGCAAGCGCCACAAGGCGGAGCCCACGATCAAATCCCTGACCCCCCGCAACGAGACCGTATATTGGGTCGGTGCCGCAGGGGCTGCCCAGGATGCGGGGGAGGGCACCGATTTTCATGCGGTGGCCAATGGCTATGTTTCCGTTACGCCCCTGCAGATCGACCTGACTCACCAGGGCCAGATTGCCACCGTGCGGGACTGGCTGGCTCGATGAGCAGCGAGGCCCTGCGTACCGCGCTGGCGAGCGCCCTCCGTTCGCGCACGCGGATGGTGGAGCGTCTGAGGGAGCAGGGTGTCCGGGACGAAAAGGTTCTGGCAGCCATGATGGCCGTGCCCCGCCAATTGTTTGTCGAAGAAGCCCTGGCTTCCCGCGCCTACGAAGACACGGCCTTGCCCCTGGGCTTGCAGCAGACCATCTCGCAGCCTTATGTGGTGGCAAGAATGATCGAAGTGCTCCACGCGGGCCGGGAACTGGGCAAGACCCTCGAGGTGGGTACAGGCTGTGGCTACCAGGCTGCCGTGCTGTCCCATGTGGCCAGTGAAGTGTATTCGGTGGAGCGTCTCCGTCCGCTGCTCGACCGGGCCCGTAGCAACCTGCGCCACCTGCGTCTCGCCAACCTGCGTCTGAAACATGCCGACGGTAGTGTCGGTCTGCCTGAAGCTGCGCCCTTCGATACCATCATCGTTGCAGCGGCTGCGCCCAGAGTGCCGGTGGCTCTGGTCGAACAGCTTGCCGATGGCGGACGCATGGTGCTGCCCGTGGGCAGCAATGAGCAGGTGCTGGTGCTGATTGAGAAGAACGGTCGCACCGTCCGAGAAACACGCCTCAGCCCGGTACGTTTCGTGCCGCTGCTGCCCGGCACCGAATGAACTCCCCGAACGCATGAAGTTGTCCCGCTCTACCCTCCTTGCCCTTTTGATCACCGTTGGCCTCGCCGGTTGTGTCTCCAAGGCGCCGGCACCGGTTTCCGAGCGCTCGCCCGCTCAGGTTTCCCCCACGACCAAGGCCGAGGTCGCACCCCCTCCGAAGGTTGCCCGCCCGGGCTACTACATTGTCAGGCCGGGTGACACCTTGATCCGGATCGCTCTGGATCATGGCCAGAATTACCGTGACATTGCCGCCTGGAGCGGCCTCGAAAACCCCAACCTGATCGAGGTAGGACAGGAGCTGAGGGTACGCCCTCCGGAAAATGCTGCGGTTGCTCGTCCCGTGACTTCCTCCCAGGTTGAGGTACGCCCGGTGGGGGGGACGGCGCCTGTCGTCCCTGCCGACGGTCTGCGCCGGGAGCCGAAGGGGGGCAAGGTACCCTACTCGGAGCAGGCCTGGACGCAAGCCCAGAAGCCGGATGCGCCGATGGTCGTGGCCAAGGTCGATCCCAGGCCGGAGGTGCCGAAGACCGAAGCCAGGCCCACAGAGACGAAGCCTGAACCGAAGCCCGAAAACAAGCCTGAAATCAAGGCGCCCCCCGAAGGCGCCATCGATTGGGCCTGGCCGACATCAGGCAAGGTGATTGCCGGATTCAATGAAACCTCCAGCAAGGGGGTGGATCTGGCAGGGAAGGTGGGCGATCCGGTGCTGGCGGCAGCGAGTGGCCGGGTGGTTTATGCCGGCACGGGACTGCGTGGTTATGGCAAACTCGTGATCGTCAAGCATGACAACAGCTACCTGAGTGCCTATGCCCACAACCAGAATCTGCTGGTCAAGGAGGGTCAGGCCGTCAGCAAGGGTCAGAAAATTGCAGAATTGGGTGATACTGACAGCGATCGACCCAAGCTGCATTTCGAGATCCGTCGGCAGGGTAAGCCGGTGGATCCCGGTAAATATCTGCCTGCTCGCTGAGTCTGCCTGGCGTTTTTGCAGACGGCCCAGGGCTTTCTGGCCAGAAGCGGCCTCAGCCGGCTGATGACAGATCCACTATAGACACCGGATTTCGCCCGTGCAGGAAATCGTGTGAAGTCCGGCCGATGGGGCCAGGTGAGTGCCTGGCCCGGGTTGCACCCCAGACCCCGCGAGGACTTCATGTACGATCCGGCTGTGCCCGAGGAACTGGAAACTACCGAGACCGACCTGCCGCCGGAGGTTGAAGCTTTTCTTGAAGTCCCTGCTGCGACGCCGGATAACGATTTTCTCGGTGATGTCACTCAGCTTTATCTCAATGAGATCGGCGCAAATCCCCTTTTGACCGCAGAGGAGGAGTTGTCCCTTTCCCGTCGCGTGCGGCAGGGGGATTTCGAGGCGCGCCAGAAGATGATCGAGCGTAACCTGCGCCTGGTGGTCAACATTGCCAAGCATTACCTGAACCGGGGAATTCCGCTGCTTGACCTGGTGGAGGAAGGAAACCTGGGTCTGATCCATGCGCTTGAGAAGTTTGATCCGGAGCGGGGATTCCGGTTTTCCACCTATGCCACCTGGTGGATCCGCCAGAACATCGAGCGGGCCATCATGAACCAGTCACGCACCATTCGGCTGCCGGTGCATGTGGTGAAGGAGCTCAATCAGGTGTTGCGGGCCCAGCGCCAGCTGGAGGCTGCCAGTAATGGCGATGCAACCCTGGAGGATGTGGCGCACAGACTGTCCCGTCCGGTGGAGGAAGTCCGGGCGATCCTGGCCCTCAACGAGCATACGGCTTCCCTGGATGCGCCCCTGGATATTGATCCGACCCTCTCCATCGGCGAGTCCCTGGCTGATGATGACGCGGAAACGCCTGACGTCCAGATCCAGGACATGGAGGTGGAAACCCTGGTAAGGGAGTGGATCGGCCAGCTCAGTGACAAGCAGCGCATGGTCATTCGCCACCGTTATGGCATCGACGAGTGTGAAATCAAGACCCTGGAAGAACTGGCCGATACCCTCGAGCTGACCCGGGAGCGGGTGCGGCAGATCCAGCTCGAGGCTTTGGGGCAGCTGCGCCGGATCATTAAGCGCCGGGGTGTTTCCAAGGACGTGCTGCTGTAGCGCTCACCTGCCTGGGCCCTGTTCGCCAAAGAGGGGGGTGCAGTGGGGGACTACTTCGGCATGCCGCCCAGTCGAGCAGCTTTCACCGCCTCACCCAGCTGAAACACCGACATGGCGTAGAAGCTGCTGCGGTTGTAGCGGGTGATCACGTAGAAATTCTGATAGCCCAGCCAGTATTCGCTGTCCTCACCTGGTGTCACCAATTCCACAAAGGCCGCCTTCCCCGGGGGGAATGTGCCTTGAGTGGTGCGAACCCCGTGACTGGCCAGCGTGTCCGGATCGAAGGTCGGGTTGATGTCGTTGGCGATCAGGGGAAGCAGGTTGGCTCCGCTGTCCGTCGCGGCACGCAGGGCGACCGGCTGTCCGGCTTCCCAGCCGTGCATCTGCAGGTAGCGGGCCACACTGCCGATGGCATCCTGAGGGCTGTTGAGCAGATCGATCTGGCCATCGCCGTCGAAGTCGACCGCGTAATTCCGGACGCTGCTGGGCAGGAACTGGGGAAGGCCGAGCGCGCCGGCGTAGCTTCCCTTGTAGTCCAGTGGATCCCGCTGCTGTTCCCGGGCCATCAGCAGCAGGTTTTCCAGCTCGGAACGGAACAGGGCGGCCCGGCGGGGATAGTCAAAGGCCAGGGTCGCCAGGGCGGACAAGGTCTGATAGCTGCCGGTGTTACGGCCGTAAATGGTCTCAACGCCGATGATGCCGACGATGATCTCTTCCGCAACCCCATATTTCTCGCTGGCTTGCCGGATGGTGCTTGCGTGCCTGTCCCAGAAGGCCAGACCTGCCTTGACGCGGATCGGTTCGATGAAGCGGCTGCGGTAGCGTTGCCAGGAGCGGACGCTGACGGGATCTTTGGGAGGAGAAATGGCCTTGATGACCGATGGCAGGTATTCGGCCCGGCGGAAGAGATAGTTCAGGGCGTCTCGGTCAAAACCGTGACGTTGTTCCATTTCCTCGATGAATTGCTGGGCTTCGGGACGGTCAGCGTAGCGGGGTGCGGCGTGGGTCGGGGCGCTGAGCGTCAGGCTGGCGGCGAGCAGGAGGAGACCTGACCGGTAAGGAAGTGCGCTTTTCATCGGGGGCGGAAACGTTTTACGGATTGGTGGAAGCGGTGAAGCAGGGCATGGTCAGCCGGGTTCTGGCCATAGCGCAGCAAGGCGTAGCCGGTGCCGATGGCGAGGACTGGATCCGCCAGATCGGCACGCAGGGTCGAGACGCGCCGGGTGTATTCAATCGGACCCTCCCAGCTCTGGCGGGGGAAGCCAAGGGCCGACAGGCGACGACAGAAAGTGAGCCAGCTGCGGTCGATCGGGTCGATCTTGTGACGGTTGCGGAGGATCCAGCCAGCAAGAACCGCCATCACAAGGCCCAGGGCGCCACTCATGAGCGCCGCGAGTTCCTGCCAGCCTGCCTGGTGCAATCCGAGCCACGCCATCATTTCTTGCTGACGGCCTTGATTGTAACCGAGAACCCACTGGTTCCAGCGGTTGTTCAGGGCATCGAACTGATTCCGGAGTGCCTTCAGCCAGACCAGATCGCCCCGGGCGAGCAGGGGAATGCGCCCCTCTCCCCCCAGGGCAGCAGCCAGGCCGTCTTCGAGGCGACGGGGCGCCGCCGCCGCTGTGGGATCGATCCGGACCCAGCCCCGGCCCTCAAGCCAGACCTCGGTCCAGGCATGGGCGTCGGACTGACGAACCACGAGTGTGCCATCCACCGGATTGAGCTCGCCTCCCTGGTAGCCGGTCACGACGCGGGCGGGAACGCCGGCGGCCCGCAGGGCAAACACGAAGGCGCCGGCAAAGTGCTCGCAGAAGCCCTGGCGGGTATCGAACAGGAAGCTGTCCACGTCGTCCTCTCCCAGCGCCTGGGGCGACAGGGTGTAAGTGAGGCGGCTCTGGCGAAAGAAGGTGATCAGGTGGTCGGGGATGTCTTCTGGTCGCGTGACCTGGGTTCGCAGGCGCTCTCCCAGGGCCCGGGTCCGGGGGTTTCCCGTGGGGGGCAGGGTCAGGGCCTCGCTCAGGGTGACCGTCCGTTCCTGCAGGCCGACCGGCGTTTGGGGGTAAGACACGAGAGCCAGGCGCACTCGCTCCCGCACGGGTTCCCGGGCCAACAACTGGAAGTTGTCGGTATGGATGCGTTCCGGCGCGGATGCCGGGAAGTCCAGGGCCAGCAGCCAGCGCTGGTTGTGGGGCTCCAGGGTCAGGATATAGGAATGGGCTGGGCCCTGGGGCGTGTAAGCTGGCTTCGACAGCCTGGTCGTGGGTCCCTGGTGCCAGCTGCGGCCGTCAAACCGGCTTAGGACAGGACCCCGCCAGTAGCGTTCGGCAGGGGGGGGTGGAGACGCGCCCTGGAAGGCTGCCCGGAACGCGATCGCGCCGGACTCGGAGAGGTGTGCGATATCCCCGGGTGTCATGGTGTCTGACAGGCCGGTGCTCCGGTTGAAGGCATCGGCGGGAAGCCCCCACAGGGGCCCGGGGACCCGCGGGAACAGCACGAACAGTACGACCATCAGGGGAAGCCCCTGGAGCACCAGGGTGCCTGCCACCCGGATACGCTGTCCGACAGGCTCCGGACGCCCCTGCAGTGCCAGCATGGCGCCGACGGCTGCAAGCGTGCCCATCAGGGCCAGGGCGGCAATCCCCATGTGCTGCTGGTACAGGAATTGCCCCAGCTGCATGAAAAAACTCAGCAGCAGCACTGCGCGTCCGTCCCGCGGGCTGCGGGTTTCCAGCAGCTTCAGGCTGAGCAGGCCAGCCAGCAGGGCAATGCCTGGATCCTTGCCAAAAAAATGCCGGAACTCCAGCAGGACCAGGCTCGCCATCACGGCCACGATGAGCAGCAGCAGGCTGCGGGAGGGAAGGGGCGCCCCGCGGTGGTTAAGCAAGCCTCGCCAGAGCAGCAGGAGCAGGCACAGGGCGGAGATGGCCAGGGGCAGATGGCTGGCGTGGGGGGCCAGACTGAGGCCTGCAGCTGCGATCAGCCAGCCGGTCTGGTCCGGACGCAGGCTGGGTTTAGTCATGTCCGGGCGAACCATGCAGGGCCAGCATCTTCAGGCAGGCGTGGCGGTGGGGCTCCCCTTGTCCGGGGGGGTGGCTGGAGCCCGGCAGGCGCAGGCCGTAGTCCACGCCTGCCCGTTCCGCCTCCACGACCCATCGGGCAAGACGGCTCAGCCGGGTTTCCACATCCATGCTCGGGGGGAGTGTGTTCCAGTCCAGCCAGATCACACGGGCACTGTGGCCTTCGAATTCCTTGGTCTGCCAGGGGGCTCCCCGGGCAACAGCTTTCCAGGCGATGTGGCGCGGGGAGTCGGCAGGCTGGTGGTGGCGTAGGCCGGCAAAGTCGTCCGTACCCCCCTGCCGGCCTCTGTCGCCCGGGCGCGGACCATCCCCGAAGGGGAGTGAGGGGGAGTGTTGCTCCAGCGCGGGGTAGACCAGGCAGCGGAGTTCGGGCTGGAACAGGCTCCAGGCCCGGATCAATCCCAGGGGATAGCGACTTTCCAGGGTCAGGCGAGGCAACTGCAGCCAGCCGCGGGAGTGGGTCGCAACGGTGATCTTGATGACTTGAGTGGTGTCAGGGGAGAGGTCGAAGGTTTCCTCCGGTGAGGGGCTGCCCGTCGGCCAGAGTTGCAGGCCCCGGCGATGGCGGTCTGCCGGATTGTCCAGGATCACACTGAAGACTGCCGCCTCTCCCAGAAACACGGCCGGACTGCGGCCGGCACGCACGCCAAGGTGGATCAGGGTGCGGAAGGCGTGGTGGATGCTGACCCAGGCCGTTCCGGCAATCAGGAAGGTCAGGGCGAAACCGAGGCTCAGGTTGTAGTTGATTGAGGCGAGCAGCATCACCAGCAGGCTGGCGCCCAGTGCCAGCCCGAAGGACGTGGGCAGCACAAAGATGCGACGCTGTCCGAGCTGGACCGGAGAGGGCTCGGGATCTCCGACCCGGAACAGCCAGCGCTCAAGGATGCGGCGGGGCGAGCGTGCAGCCCTCATCACGGGAGCGGGACGGCTTCCAGAAGCCGGCGGCTCAGCTGTTCTGCCGAGAGCGCACCGCTGCTGCCGGTTCGTAGCCGGTGTCCGGCCACTGCCGGGAGGACGGCCTGTACATCTTCTGGCAGGACGTGATCCCGTCCCGCCAGCAGAGCCCAGGCGCGGGAGGCTGCCAGTAGTGCCAGGCCGGCCCGCGGGGATAGGCCACTGCTGAAGTCTGCACTTTCCCTGCTGTGGGTCAGCAGGGCCTGAAGGTAATCGAGCAGCCGGGGGGCCACGTGAATGGCCCGGACGGCGGCCAGTAGCGTGTCCAGCTCGCCTGGTTGCAGTTCGGCGGGTAGTCGGGCGAGAAGATCGCGCCGGTCGTCGCCGGCCAGCAGCGCCCGTTCGGCCTCCGGCGATGGGTAACCCAGGGAAATGCACATCAGGAAACGGTCCAGCTGGCTTTCGGGCAGCGGGAAGGTGCCGATCTGTTCTGACGGATTCTGGGTGGCGATCACGAAGAAGGGGGATGGCAGGGGCCAAGTCTGACCTTCGGCACTGATCTGCCGCTCTTCCATCGCCTCCAGGAGGGCGCTCTGGGCCTTTGGGGTGGCCCGATTGATTTCGTCGGCCAGGACCAGCTGGGCGAAAATGGGGCCGGGGTGAAAGCGGAATTGACCGTCCCGCTGATCGAAGACCGACACACCAAGGATGTCGGCAGGGAGTAGGTCGCTGGTGAACTGAATGCGCTGGAACTGCAGGCCGAGCAACCGGGCCAGCAGGTGGGCGAGGGTGGTCTTGCCCACGCCGGGGAGGTCTTCGATGAGCAGGTGGCCCCGGGCAAGCAGGCAGCTCAGGGCCAGGCGAACGGCGTGCTCCTTGCCCAGGATCACTTGGCAGGCGCTGTCGATAAGGCGTTGGGCTATGTGGATCGGCATGGCGTGGGCTTTTTTCAGGGTCCAGATAAGGGGATAATGATTCCACAACAGCATGGTTGGCGCCGTCGTGGCCAGGGGCTCTCCCTGTTATGGAGCGTCTGCCTGGCTGTGCGTTCGCCAGACATGCAACAATTGAACGGCAGGATCGACGCACTACGCGAGGCAGGGGAGAGTTTAATGACGAGTACCGCATTCATCACGCACCGGGACTGCTGGCTTCACAACATGGGTGAGCATCACCCGGAGGCTCCGGAGCGCCTTGGGGCCATCAACGACCGGTTGATTGCGGCAGGGCTTGACATGTATCTGTCCTTTCATGATGCCCCCCTTGCAACGGTGGGCCAGATCGCCCGTGCCCACCCCCTCTATCATGTGGAGGCGATCATGGCGAGTGTGCCGGAGCACGGCATCCGCCACCTGGATCCGGATACTGCGCTGTGCCCCCACTCCATGAAGGCGGCCCTGCGATCCGCTGGAGCCGGCATCATGGCGACCGACCTGGTCATGGCTGGTGAAGCAGAGAATGCTTTCTGCGCCATCCGGCCCCCGGGTCATCATGCCGAGGCCATCAAGCCGATGGGCTTCTGTTTCTTCAACAACGTGGCCATTGCTGCGCTACATGCGCTGGAGGAGCACGGTCTCAAACGGGTCGCGGTGATCGATTTCGATGTCCATCACGGCAATGGCACCGAAGACATCTTCAAGGGCGACCCCCGGGTGCTGATGGCCAGCATCTTCCAGCACCCGTTTTATCCTTACAGCGGAGCTGACAACCCGGCCCCCAACATGGTCAATGTTCCTCTCAAGGCCGGCAGCCGTGGGGATGTGTTCCGGGAAGCTGTGACCGACATCTGGATGCCAGCCCTGCGTAATCATGCCCCCGAGATGATCTTCATCTCGGCGGGTTTCGATGCCCACTACGAGGATGATATGGGCTCCATGGGTCTGGTCGAGGCGGATTACATCTGGGTGACCGAGCAGCTCAAGGCCGTGGCGGCGGAGTCGGCCCGGCGGCGTATCGTCTCCATGCTTGAAGGGGGATACTCCCTGTCTTCCCTCGCGCGCAGTGTGGTGGCTCACGTCAAGACGCTTGCCGATCTTTGAGGCTGGCGTCTGCGTGGCTGCCGGGCTTTTGTTTGATGCGCTTCCGGAGAGTCGTCCTGCCGATTGGGTGGCCGTGTCTTGCGTGCGACTATCCTTCCGGAAGTGATTGGGTACAATAGGCAACTTTTCCCTTTTTTGCGATAGCTCATGATTACCGGTTCGATTGTCGCCGTCGTTACGCCGCTGCAGGAGGATGGCAGCCTGGATCTGCCCAGTTTGCGCAAGCTCATCGATTTCCATGTTCAGGAAGGTACCGACGGCATCGTTGTTGTTGGCACTACCGGTGAATCACCGACGGTGGATGTGGAGGAGCACTGCGAGTTGATCCGCGTTTCCGTGGAACACGCTGCGGGTCGCATTCCCATCATTGCCGGGACCGGGGCCAACTCCACCCGCGAAGCGATCGAACTGACTGAATTTGCCCGTCAGGCGGGAGCCGTGGCGGGTCTGTCGGTGGTGCCCTACTATAATCGCCCGACTCAGGAAGGCTTGTATCTGCACTTCAAGGCGATCGCCGAAGCCAGCCCGCTGCCCCTGATCCTTTACAACGTGCCGGGTCGCACGGTTGCTGACCTGTCCAACGATACCGCCCTGCGTCTGGCCGAGATCCCGAACATCATCGGGATCAAGGATGCAACCGGAAACATTGATCGTGCCTGCGATCTGATTGCCCGTGCCCCCAAGGATTTTGCCCTGTACACGGGGGATGACATGACGGCAATGGCCTTCATCCTCCTGGGTGGCCATGGCACCATTTCCGTTACCGCCAATGTGGCTCCCCGGCTGATGCATGAAATGTGCGTCGCGGCTTCTGCGGGTGACGGTGTCCGGGCGAGGGACATCAATGCAAGGCTGGTGGGGCTGCATCGTCATCTGTTCTGCGAAGCCAACCCCATTCCGGTCAAGTGGGCGGTGGAGCAGATGGGTCTGATCGGTGGGGCCCTCCGCCTTCCCTTGACCCGTCTCTCTGAAGCCAGTCAGCCGCGGGTGCTTGAAGCCATGCGCCAGGCTGGCGTCGAAGTTTGAGTTCCTCCATAAAAATCCCGAGGGTTACGCATGCATAGCCGTAAGCTGGCTGCCGGCTCGGCGGTCGCAATGACGATCGCCCTGGCCGGTTGCTCCGGTTCCCTGATGGAATCGAAGAAGATTGACTACAAGAGCGCCTCGACCGGTCCTGCGCGGGCTTCTCTGGAAGTCCCGCCTGACCTGACCGCACCGACTGCTGATGATCGTTATGCGGTGCCCGATCTCAATCCCAGGGGGTCCGCCACCTTGTCGGCTTACAACGCCGAGCGGGGAGCGCCCGCCCAGGCTGCAGCCCAGGGGGTCACGAAAGTGGCACCCCAATCCATCGACAAGATGCGCATTGAGCGTTCTGGCAGTCAGCGCTGGCTGGTGGTGTCCGGGAGTGCGGACAAGCTGTGGCCCCAGGTTCGTGAGTTCTGGCAGGAGAATGGTTTCATCCTCAACGTGGACCGTCCCGAGATCGGCGTGATGGAAACCGACTGGGCCGAGAATCGGGCCAAGATCAACGATGACATCATCCGCCGCACGCTGGGCAAGGTCATTGACGGTCTGTATTCGACGCCGGAGCGTGACAAGTTCCGGACCCGTTTTGAAAGCTCCGCGGAGAATGGCGTCGTGGAAATCTACATCAGTCATCGAGGCATGATGGAGATCTATCCCACCGAGGCCAAGGAAAGAACCATCTGGCAGCCACGCCCGGCAGATCCGGAGCTGGAGGCAGAGTTCCTCCAGCGCCTGATGATTCGCCTGGGGGCGGACGAGGGGAGGGTTAAGGCTCAGGTTGCAGCTGCGCCCAAGCTTGAAAAGGCTAGGCTCCAGAAAGCGACCGATGGTGTTGCCGTGCTGCAGGTCGAGGAAGGATTTGACCGGGCCTGGCGGCGAGTCGGTCTGGCCCTGGATCGTGTCGGCTTTACCGTGGAGGACCGGGATCGTAATCAGGGTATCTATTACGTCCGCTACGTGGATCCGGAAGTGGACGCGAAAAGAAAGGGTGAGGATGATGGCATCCTCTCCAAGCTCGCGTTCTGGCGTAGCAGCAAGCCTGAGCAGGTGGCTTCCGGGAGTCAATACCGGATTTACGTCAAGGGCGTAACCGGCGCTTCCAGCGTTCAGGTTCTGACCCGGGAAGGCGGCGTGGATGCTTCTGACTCGGCGCGCAAGATCCTGGGGTTGCTGCACGAGCAGCTCAAGTAAAGGCTGCCTTCACTCATCAAGGAAAACACCGGCAAGTTCGGCGTTTTCCTTGATGGCATCGTCACCAGGGCGAGAGCATGAAAAAAGCCAACCCGAAGGTTGGCTTTTTTCATGCTCGAAGAAAGGATTACTTCTTTTCTTCGGCGGGGGCAGCGGCCGGAGCGGCAGCGGCATCGCCAGCCGGAGCGGCAGCAGCGCCTTCGGCCGGCTTGGCATCGCCAGCAGCGGCCGGAGCAGCAGCGGCGTCGCCAGCGGGAGCGGCGGCGGGTGCAGCGGCCGGAGCGGCAGCTTCAGCAGCGGGAGCGGGGGCCGGAGCGGGAGCCGGCTCTTCCTTCTTGCCGCAAGCGGAAACAGCAAGTGCAACGAGAGCAGCAACCAGGAGAGATTGTTTCATTGTTGGTTTCCCTTATCGATAAATGAAGTACAGCAACCTAAATTTAGGGGTAGTCGGGTGGGGAACCCGTACCAAAGCGAATCCTATCACGGAGGAAGTCGTTGAATAAAGACATTGTTGCATTGCCGCACTGATGGCGCCCTGCCGGTTGATAACCTCCGTGATCCTGGATTAACTGATAACGGATTTTGATGGATGGGCAAAACCGCAGCAGTACCAGTCATAGAGGAGCGCCAGGGATTCCTCGGACAGCCCCACCAGGGTGTCCAGGGCCCGGCGATCGGCCAGTTGGGCGATGCCGGCGGCGTCTTCCTCACAGACATGGACCGGTTCGCCGTTCAGGAAGAATTGCCCCTGGCTGAAGAGCAGCAGGCTGCGGGCGTCCAGGCGGTATCCCAGGTCGATGCCCATGGATACGAACTCTTCGTGCTCGAGGGGTTCTTCCGGCGAGTCGAAGAAGACGTGGGGTTTGGGCTCGGTGAGGTAGGTGCCCAGGAAGCGCCTGACGTCGTCGGTGCTCCAGGTGATCCGGTTCAGCTGTTCTGCGATCCGGGCGACCATGGCCTCGCCGATCTCGGCGGAATTGGCCTGCCGCTGCAGGTCCGGGTCGGCGTAAATACCTTCGAGCTGGATGCATTCCTGCATGTGTTCGAGAAACTGCTGCCCAAGTTCCTGATAGGTAGGAGAGCGGAAGCCGATGGAGTAGGTCGTGCATTCCCCCACGGCGATACCGTTATGGGCCCAGTGGGGAGGCAGGTAGAGCATGTCTCCCGGGTTCAGCACCCAGTCATGCACGGGGCGAAAGTCCTTGAGGATCTTGAGTGGCGCATCTTCCACCAGGCTGCGGTCGTCCTGATTGCCGATCTGCCAGCGTCGCTGCCCGAAGCCCTGGAGCAGGAATACATCGTAGTTGTCAAAGTGGGGGCCCACGCCGCCACCATCGGTTGCGTAGCTGACCATCAGGTCGTCCAGGCGGGCCTGCGGGATGAAGTCGAAGCGGTGGAGAAGGGTGTCTCCTTCCGGGCAGAACAGGTTCAGGCCCTGTACCAGCACCGTCCAGGGATGCTTCTTGCGTTTCAGATCTGCCGCCCGCTGGGGGCCGCGGATGACTTCCCAGTGCCTGCCGTCGTGGGTGATGTAGCGGGA
>NZ_JAQUVG010000073.1 GCF_028693495.1 Zoogloea sp.
CGTGCACCGCGCCAACCGTGTCCGCGAGTGGGCTGCCGAAAACACCGAGAAGATCGAGCTGTTTTACCTGCCGCCGTATGCGCCGGAACTCAACCCCGACGAGTATCTGAACCGGGATCTGAAAACGACGATACGCTCCGGGCCGATTGCCAAGACCGCCGCCGCACTTCTTGAGAAGGCGCGTACGTGCATGGAACGCATCGCTGCGATGCCGGATCGTGTGCGGTCGTATTTCAGCCATGAGTACGTTCGCTACGCTCAGTAATTTAGCTATTTGATTGCCGGGTTAATAATTGGCGGTGCCAAATATCGTGCAAATCTGTGCCAAATATCGCGCCTCGTTATACAACCGCTGTCATTTGGCTGATTTGATACACGCTCTAGGCGCACAAGCAAAAAGGCCAACCCTGAAGAGTTGGCCTAAATGCTTGTTTTTGTTGGTGCCGCTGACCGGAATCGAACTGGTGACCTTCGCATTACGAAATCGAAAAAAATGGGGTTTATCAGTGTTGAAGGGCGCTGAACAAAATACATTTTTCCCTTAAAAATCAGCAGTCTTGTGTGAATAATAGTTGATTGATGTTGAAACGAATTGCTATGATTTGGCTACACAGTGGCTACACCGTGGCTACACGGACCGCCCATGTAGCCAAATCAGGAGCATCCCGCCATGCAACGCGAACGCCTCACCCCTGACAGAATCCGCCGATTTTCCTGCCCGGCCGATGCGAAAC
The DNA here is from genome assembly GCF_028693495.1 of Zoogloea sp. Lineage (GTDB taxonomy): Bacteria > Pseudomonadota > Gammaproteobacteria > Burkholderiales > Rhodocyclaceae > Zoogloea. The sequence goes on from NZ_JAQUVG010000073.1 coordinate 735, forward strand.
AATCCTTCCTGTGGGACACCGACGCACCGCGCCTCGCCGTGCGTGTGACCACGGGCGCGAAGTCGTTCATCTTCGAAGCCAAGCTAAACCGGCAGACAGTCCGCGTGACCATCGGCGACGTGCGAGCGTGGAACCTTGACGATGCACGCACCGAAGCCCGCCGCCTGCAAACCTTGATTGACCAGGGGATAGACCCGCGCCAGGAGAAGGCCGACAAGCTGGCAGCCATCGAGGCCAAACGGGAGGCGACCAAGCGCGTCGAAGAGCCCGCGCTTGACGCCTGGAATGTCTATCTTGCCTCGCGTCCAAAATGGAGCCCCCGCACGCTCCTGGATCACCAGCGCCTGAGCGACCCTGGCGGCAAGCCCAAGACCCGAGGCCGGAAGAAAGGCGAAGGCGACACCACGCAGCCCGGCGCCCTCCTCCCCCTGCTGACTCTCCCTTTGGCGCAGATTGACGGCGCCGCGGTGCGCGCATGGCTTCAGTCTGAGGTGGCCAGACGGCCGACCCAAGCCCGGAACGCCTTTGTGCGCCTGCGTGCCTTCCTGAACTGGTGCAGCGACCACCCCGATTACCAGACCCAAATCGACGGCAAAGCCTGCGCCTCGCGCCTTGCAAACGACGAAATGGAGAAGCCGACCCCGAAGGACGACTGCTTGCAACGCGAAATGCTGGCGCTCTGGTTCGAGCACGTCCGCCAGCTGGCAAACCCGGTGCACTCCGCCTATCTGCAAACGGCCCTGCTGACCGGTGCCCGCCGCGAAGAGGTGGCCAACATTGCCTGGTCTGACGTGGATTTTCAATGGAAGTCCCTGACCATCAAGGACAAGGTTGAAGGGCAACGCATCATCCCCCTGACGCCCTACGTCGCCGCGCTGCTGGCGGCCCTGCCCCGTCGGAATGAATGGGTGTTCTCGAGCCCTACGGCCGAATCAGGAAGGCTTCGGGAGCCGCGATCCGGACACAACAAGGCCCTTGCTGCCGCTGGCCTGCCGGCACTGTCCCTGCATGGTCTGCGCCGCTCCTTCGGCACCCTGGCCGAGTGGGTCGAATGCCCGGTGGGCGTGGTGGCTCAGATCCAAGGCCACAAACCGAGCGCAACCGCCGAAAAGCATTACCGCCGCCGGCCGCTGGACCTGCTGCGCATGTGGCACACAAAAATCGAAGCGTGGATTCTCGAACAGGCCGGCATCGAGCAGCCGGGCGAGGGGCAGGCACCGGGCCTGCGGGTGGTGGGATGAAGGGGCGCGCATTGACCGCCTATAGCACGCAAGCTATATTGTCGTTATGAGCTACCGAATCGAGTTTTTCAACGAGGGCGTAGCGGCTGAGGTGATGGGGTGGCCGGCGGGGATTCGCGCCAGTTTCTCCCGCATCGCCGAACGCATGATCGAGCACGGCCCGAATCTGGGCTTGCCCTACACCCGCGCGATGGGTGACGGGCTATTCGAGATCCGGGCCAAGGGGCAGGAAGGCATCGGTCGCGCCCTGTTCTGCACGGTCGTGGGCAAGCGTGTCGTTGTCCTGCATGGCTTCATCAAGAAGACCGAGCAAACCCCGCTGCGCGCCCTGGATACCGCGCGCCGCCGCATGAAGGAGGTCCGCCCATGAGCGAACAGTACAACCCCGTTGCGTTCGATCCGCGCGCCTATGCCGAAGAGGCCGGCAAGCTGGATCCGGCATTTCGGGAAGCCTATGAGGGCATGGCCGACGAGTTTGCCGCCCTGGCCGAGTTGCTGCGCGCCCGCCAGCGTGCCGGCCTGACGCAAACCGAGCTGGCCGAGCGTATGGGCGTCTCTCAGCCCGTTGTCGCCCGTATCGAAGGCAGCATCGGCAGCCGCAAGCACGCCCCGTCACTGGCAACCCTGCGCAAGTACGCCGAAGCCTGCGGGCAACGCCTGGAAATCCGATTCGTGCCGAAGGAAGAGCACGCCGCCTGACCGAGCACCGCCCCTCGCCCTGTGCTACCTGGTGCAACCTCCGCACAGAACCGGGGCAGGGCTACGTGAGCCGGCCTCACAACACAAATCAACGCCTTGCAATGAAATAGAACCCTAGCGTAGCATCTGGCAATCGGGGTGCAACCATGCCCCGCCGTCGGGTTCATGCGCTACGCGAGGGGTGCGCGGCATGGGTTCCGGCCTGCAGTGAGAAACAGGACCGTCGAAGGTTACCCCGGGCATACTGTTCGCCTCCTGGCTTGTGAGTCTCGGTGTCTTCACGCTGCACCGGTAGCAAGCCAGGCGCTAAAGACGACTTCAGCCGCCGAAGGTGCGGCTACAGCGGACTAGCCCCCGGTCCGCCTGTCGTTGCCGCAGATCCTGCCCGCCAGCCGGACCGCTCATTCTGGAGCGCTCCGCATGTCTCACTCCCTCGCCCCCGCGCATCACGCCGCTGTTGCCTCGCCGGCCCTTCACGCTCGCCCCCGCAAGCTCGACACCACCGAGGCCGCCGACCGTCTGCGCGTCCGTCCGCAAACCCTGCGCCGTGCCTTGTGCCTGAACGGCCATTACCTCGGGCTCCGCCCTACCAAGCTGCCGAATGGTCGCTTGCTGTGGGACGCCTCCGCCATTGAAGCCCTGACCGAAGGGGGCGCCCAATGATGCCCCGCGAACATGAAGACGCCCGGCAGACTGGCAGGTCTGGCCGGGCGCCGAATGTGGTGAAGTCCGCTCACTTCGAAACCAGTCTAGCACGCGCCCGGTCGTCCGGCGCCCGCTGGCTGCCGCCGGTGAAGAGCTGCGCCGGTCAATTGCTCCTGGAGCTGATCGAGGCTGCCGTGTGGGCCGAAGCTATCGGCGCCCCGCTGCAAGCCGGCATCACGCCCCGCGACTTCGATCGCCTGGCCCGCTCCATGCGGGAGGCCGCCTATGTGCATCGGCTCCGGCAAGGTGGATGGCCCGTCGTCACCAGCCTGCAGGACGCCACCAACCGCTTCGAGAGCGTGCGCTATGCCGCCTACTCCCTGGCACTCGACGGGGACACCGAACGCCCCGAGCTGGCCGCCTGGCTGTCCGAAGCCCGGAAAGTGCGAGGTGCCGCATGACCGCCCCAAAAGCTCTCACCTTCCGCGATGCCGGCCCGCGCCTCTTCGCCGCCGGCTTCCAGCCGATCCCCGTCAATGGCAAGCGCCCGGTCGTCAAAGACTGGCAAGCCATGTCCTTGCATGAAGACCAGATCGGCTTCTGGGCGAACGGCGACAAGGGCGCCATGAACGTCGGCATCCGGACGGACGATCTGGTGGCGGTCGACCTGGACATTTACTGGTCAGCCGTGGCCGACGAGGTGGAGGCTGCGTTTCGGGCCCGCTTCGGGGACGCCATCAAGCGGGTCGGCGAGGCACCCAAGCGGCTGCTGCTCTACGCAGCGAAGACGCCCGGCACGAAGATCACCAGCCCCTGGTACAAGACCGTGGACGGGTTGGAGCACCGGGTCGAGGTGCTGGGCATCGGCCAGCAGTTCGTCGCGCACGGCATCCACCCGGACACCTTGCGGGCCTACACCTGGCCGAACGGCGACATTCTGGACGTCGAGCGCTGGCAGCTGCCGGTGATTGACCGGGATGAGGTGGCCGAGTGGGTACGCAACGACCTGGATCGGATTCTGGTGGTACGAGGGTTCATGCCCGAACTCTCCGGCACCACGGCCGCCACGGGCCAGCCGGGCGCTTCCTTCGCCGACCCTGACGATGCCTTCGACGCGGTGAAGCCTCGCCACGACGATGTGGGCCTCGAGGATCTACGCTGGATGCTTGACCGGCTGCCGGCCAACTACTGCGACGACCGGGACAGCTGGCGGGATGCGATCTTCGCCGTGCACCACCAGTTCCACGACACCGAGGCGGAAGACGACGCCCTGGAGATCGTGATCGAGTGGTCCCAGCGGTCGACCAACTACACCGAGGGCTGCGTCGAACCGATCTGGCGGAAGGCGTCGGAGCAGCGCGTCGGCGCCCGCGGCCCGGCCACCATCGGCACGCTGAAGGCCTGGCTGGGCGACGTGTGGAAGGCCCGGCGGGCGCAGGTGGTGGCAGTGGCCGGGGCTGCCGCGTCCGCAGACTGGAAGGCTCGCATTCACGCCGCAGACAAGGCCACGCTACAGGGTGCGCTGGCGGTCGAGATCCGCGCCGCCGACATGACCAGCGCCGACCGGGACACCCTGGCCACCCTGGTGCGAGCCCGGTGGAAGACGCTGGAGGGCGTCCCCCTCGCCAAAAGCGAGGCGGTGAAGATGCTCGCCCCACCGTCTGCGGTAGCGCAGCGCCCGGCAGATGTGGACCTGACCGGATTTATCCCGTTTCGCCTCGCCGTGCCCGCCCTCCACCCGGAGCAGTTCCCGCACACGAAGGAGACCAAGATGGGAACAGTCGTCAAGCCGACCATCGACAACATGCGGGTGATGATGCAGGGCTATGGAATCTCCGCACACTACGACGAGATTCGGAAAAAAACCGTCGTGCATGTGCCGGGTTTGGCGACGTGCCCCGACCAGGCGGATAACGCCGCGTTGGAATTCATGTGCTCCCTGGCATCGATAAACGACATGCCCGCCGATCGTGCGGCCGGCCTGGCTGTGAGCATTGCCTACGGTAGCCCGCGCAACGTGGTAGCCGACTTCATCAAGTCGAAGCCGTGGGACGGGCAAGACCGCCTGGCCGGCCTGCAAGACACGCTGACGGTTCGAGACACCTTCCCGGCACCCCTGCGCAACTTGGTGCTGCGCAAGTGGCTCATCAGCGCCGTGGCTGCAGCCCTGGAGCCGTCGAGCTTCTACTCCAAGGGCGTGCTGACCCTGCAGGGGGCGCAGAGCCTCGGCAAGTCGCCCTGGTTCATGCGCCTGCTGCCGGAGAACCTGCGGCGGGATTACATCCTGTCGGGCGCGCTTCTCGAGCCGGACAACCGGGACAGCGTAAAAACGGCAGTCTCCCACTGGATCACCGAACTCGGCGAGGTGGACGCCACGATGCGAAAGGCCGACATCGCCCGCCTGAAAGCCTTCCTGTCCAACCCGGTGGACAAGCTGCGCCTACCCTACGCCCGGACCGACTCCGAGTTTCAGCGCCGCACCGTGTTTGCTGCCTCGGTCAACCCGGAAGAGTTCTTGCAGGACGAAACGGGAAACCTGCGCTGGTGGGTGCTGCCGGTCACCGCGGTCGACTACCGTCACAGCCTGGACATGCAACAAGTCTGGGCACAGCTGGCGACCTACTACGGAGCCGGTGAACGCTGGTGGCTGGAGCGGGAGGAAGAGCAACAGCTGGACCACTGGAACGCCGGCCACGTGGTGAAGAGCGCCGTGCACGACATGCTGGCCAACGCGCTGGATCTCGACGCCCCGCGCATCAACTGGCGACGCCTGGCGGCAAGCGAGGTGCTGCAGGCGCTGGGCATCAAGGCGCCCACCAACGCCCAGGCGAAGGACTGCGGGCGAGCGCTCCGGGCGCTCCTCGGCAAGCCGGCCGGGAAGGCGAGGGGGACCGACCAATGGCTGACGCCCCCGATCGTGCTCCACAGCGCCAGCCTGTTGCGGAAGGGAGAATTCGACCCGCGCGCTTTCGACTGACCCGCGGGTAACCTGGTGACGCAAGGGCGAGCCGTGAAGGTTCGCCCTTGTCGTTTTCAGGCGGTGGCGTTGCGGGCGGTGGCGCGTGGTAGGCCTGCCGATGGTTCCGCCGTGGCGCCGGTGGGGCAGAAGTAGGGCACAGGTAGGGGAAAAAAAAGGGGCTGCCCTACCTGTGAAACCCAGTGCCGGCGCGGGTTTCGGCGATTTGGTAGGGCAGGTAGGGCCATTTTCGGAACAAATAAATCTCCCAGGAGTTGGCGGGAATCCCTATGGGGCTGTAAACCCTATTACACCTTTTTACTTCTTCTCTTCTTCTTCTAAAAATAGCCCTACCTAGACCCACCTACCTTCGGAAACCCTTGCTAGGCTTGGCTTTCGGGCAGGTAGGGGAGTCCGAATTCTGGCCTACCCTCGCCCTACCTGCCCCACCACTTCGGCGGGGCGCCGATCCCCCGTCGGCAAACATCGTCACACCCCGCCCCCGTGAAAATATTTTTTCAGCCAAAAGGGAGCGCCGCTCACCGGGCCAGCTGTCGGCCACGATCCGGCCGGCCTGGTGTCACCGGTGATCTGCTGCCGCCCACTAAAGCTATATGAAGGTGAGCGTCGCTCCCTTACGTGGTGGTTTTCTGCCGCGGTAGTCTTCGCTTCACGCATTACCCACCACCTACGAGGACACCACCATGACCACGATGAACACCGCCCGCCTTGATCTCGAATCCGCCCGTTCCACCTTCGCGGTGCTCGAATGCCTCGAACTTCAGGCCATCGCCTACAACGCCGGCCGGATGGCAGCCGATCCGAAAATGCGGGCTTGGCTCAGGGGCGAGGGGCGCGAGCCGTCAAGCCGCAACCTGGTCAGCATTTACGCTGCGGTACGGGCCAGGAAGCAGGCCGGCGGCGGGCGCTGCCTGGTCGAGGTGTCGGAAGCACGGGACGACGATTTGATTGCAGCCCTGCCGGCCGCACGCGCCGCGGTGGCCGACCTGTCCGCCCGGTTGAAGAAGGTAGGCGCGACGGTTTGAGGTGCCGAGGCGCCGGGCGAGGAGGCCCGGCGCTGCGTGCTGTAGAGGATGCGGTTTAGGCTATCCCGTAGTGCACCGGCGCTGCCCAGATCATCAGATACACGTGCGTCAGCCCCCCGCTCAACAGGCGCTTGACTTCCCAGGGATCGGAAGATGCTCGCGAGACGAAGCGCTCCACTGCCCGGCATTCCTGCGCGCTGAGTAAGGGGCGCAGATTCTCGGGATCGTTTTGCCAAACGCGCAAAATCAGTGCTTCCGAAGGGATCTCCGGCCCGGGTGAATGTTCCAGTTGTGGGGTCAAAATTTACCTCCTTCACTTCCGGCACGGCCGCTTCCGTGATGCGGGTTGCCGTGCGCAGCATGAATAGCAGATTGTGCTCAGGGTTGTTACCCCACTGTAGCCCATTCCAACCCAGCATATCGTCGTGTGGCTTGATAAATTGGGTCTCACCGTCGTACTTCAGCGCCAGGGAGATCATGTTCTCCAGCCGTCGCCGCTTTCCAGCCTACCCGCGCCCAGCTGCCGCGCTTGTTCATGAACTCGACCAGGCGCTGGTAGTGCTCCCGCTCGGCCGCCGCTTCCGCGAGGAAGAACTTCTGCGCGCCGAAGTAGCCGACGAACTGCATCTGATTGGCCAGGTGCAGGTAGAGGTGGGACGCGAACAGCTCGGCGGAGATGGCCTCTCCGAGCATGGCTTCGATGGGTTTGGTGAGCAGGTTCGGGGTGGGCATGGCGGATCCTTCAGCAGTTGATCTTCACGGCGCCGGAGGTCTCCAGGGCGTCGAGGATGTCGAGGATGTGGTCTTCGACGTAGCGGAGCGTGTCGGCTGCCGGGTGGGCTGCCAGCGCCTCCTCGGCCCGGGCCCGCTTCAGCCCCCGACCGTCGAGGCCTTCAAAGATGGCGAGGGTGCCGCCGCGGGCCGCTGAGAACTTCGGCGCCGCCTTCCGCAGCCAGATCTGGCCGTTTTCTTGCTCGACAGCGTAGGCGACCCCCTTCTTCTGCCAGAAGTCCTTCGAGAACTTCGCGATGTTTTCAGAAGAGAACGGCCCGAGGCGGTCGGGCCCATCGGTCGCTGAGGCTGGAGGGGCAGGTGTGGCCGGGCGCGGCGGGGGAGCCGGCGTGTCCACCACGTCGAGGGGCTCGCCGTTCTTGATGCGCCCACGCTGGCCCAGGTAGGCGACCGGCACATCGGTGTGCTTGCTGCCGAGGAGCACGGCGACGCCCTGCTCGCCTTGGGCCTTGGGCATGTAATACCCGTCGAACCCGTGCGCCATGACCTGCTGCTCAAAGATGTTATACAGGTCGTTAGTGTCCTGGCCAGGCTGCATCTGCTGCCGAGCTTGCGCTACCAAGCCAAGCGGGTCCGCTTGGCGGTCGTAGACGTTGCGGAGCTGCGTAGTGTGCAGGTGTGTGCCGACGTCGGACTCCGGCGTGATGCCGGACCCCTCGTCGATGTAGTAGTGGACGCGGTGCTTCTGCTCTTGCGTGGCGCTCCAGCGATCCAGCCGCCGAGCCTCTTCGCCACGCATCCCCGTCCCATAAAGGCGCCCGGCTAGGCTTGGCCGCTGGGCTTTCGAGTAGTGGAAGCCTGCGAGGGAGACTGAGCCGTCTCGGGGCTGCCCGTACTCGGGGGCTGCACCGCGATTTCCTTGTCGAGGAACTCCTGGAACGAGCGGAGCATCGATGCTTCCAGTGAGATCCGCGCCCCCTTCATCGCCGGTTCGGGATCCTCCTGCCCGGGCGCCAGGATGTCCAGCGCCTCGTCCGGCTGCGGCGATTGCGTCGCGGGTGAGGCGGTCAGCTTCGGCCTGAAGGGTGTCAAAGAACCCTTGCCCCCGAAGATCATCCGCCCGTCGTGCGGTACTCGTGTCACTTTGGCCATAACGTGTGTCCTCCAAATTGGTCTGCGAGAAGCCGCGCGCCGATTGCTTCGAGTGCAGCCAGGCCCCCGAGCGGCAAGCCTACCGCCCGCGGCCCGAACACCTGCGGCGCCCGTGGGTTGATCCGAATCAGCCGCTCGTACTGGTCGCTGAACAGCCGGACTGTCGGCACGTCGATGCCGGCGCCGATCTCGATAACCGCCAGCCGTTCGACGCTGGCCAGCCAAGTGTTCAGCTTCTGCGCCTGGTGCTTCGCGCGAACCTGCCGCCAGTCCCAATCACCGAACATCAGGATATTCGGGCGGGCGAGGCCTCCGCAGTAGCGGCAGGCCGGCAGATCATTCGTGAGGCGGCATGCGGCTTCGTCGATCTCTGGCGAGAACCTGGCGGCATCCCAGACGGCAATCGAGCAATTCGGGTCGAGGCACTGCAGATGGTGAATGGATCCGTGAATTTCGTGGATCCGGTCCGCCGCAATGCCGGACTTCTGGAAGTGCCCGTCCACATTGCTGGTGGCCACGAACAGCCCATGTTCAAGCCTTGCCCCGATGGCCTGCAGAATCCCGAAGCCCGCATGCGGAACGGTGTCCCGGTAGAGCTTCAGCCGATGGCCATAGAACCCCCAGGCCAGGCGGGCGTCCCGGTGGAAGGCGTAGGGGCTGGCAATCGCTTCGAAGCGCATGCCCGCCTTGGAGAGTGCCGGGTAGGTCTTCCAGAAGCCGTTATCGCTGCGGAAGTCGGGCAGGCCCGAATCCACGCCCATGCCAGCGCCGGCCGTCACAAGCAGGCCGTCGGCTTCGCGAATCAGGGCTAAGGCGTTCTCAAGTCGTGCTGAGCCCATGTCATTCTCCGTTGCGACCGGGGCAACCTTCACCCGTACCTTCGGCTGCCGCCGGCGCGGGCGAGTCGGCCAGCTTCGGCCGGAAGGGAATCAGCACCCCCGCACCGCCGAGCCACGGCCCCGGGATCTTGGCTCGTGTCACTTTGGCCTTGGCCGGCGCCTTCTTCGGCGGCTCCCGCGGGTCGTCGGGCAAGCTGAAGGCCCATCCCCTTTCCATCAGCCATTGCACAATCGGGGCGCCCTCTGCCTCCATTTCCTCCGAGTCGTCGCAGATCAGCCGCGCTTCCCAGTAGGGGGCGAACCCGTCGGAGAACTGGGTGAACAGAATGTCGGGGCGCACCTTAACGGGCCCCTGGTGACAATCGGCGATGGCGGCGCACCCGGGCAGGTCCAAGCCTGCGGCGGTAAGCGCCTGCAGGATCTCCCCGAACTCACCGTCGGACATGCTGCCGACACCGAACAGATAGCGGTCTTCCGCGGCGAAGGGGTAGGTGTTGCGAAAGCCTGCTTCACCGTCGGGGTAGTGCTTGCGAACGGCGCTCTTCTTGATGACAACCATCTGAAACACGATGCGGATACCCATGATGTCGTTCCTTTGTTGATGGTGTCAGCGACTCAGCGCCAGCCGGCCCAGCCGGGCAGAATGGGGAGATCGACGGGGGAAGCCTTGCGCGCAGCCGGATTCGGCGAGCGGACGGCGGGAAGGTGGGCGATGAACTTGCCGAGAGCTTCGGCGCTTTGCGGGCGGCCAGATTGTGCGGCCGGGTCGGTGGTGACCATTGTGTGACTCCTGCCCCCTGAAGTGAGGCGTGACCGGCCTCGCGGGGGCGAAGAGGCGGCGACGCTTTAGCAGCATTTGTAAATCGCCCTGCAAGTTGTCTTAACTCGGCGACGCCCAACAAAAAACCCGCTGGGCATAAGCCAAAGCGGGTTTGTGGGTTCCGCTTTAGCAACATTTGTAAAGCGCCTGCAAGCTGTGTTTCAAATCGGCGCTGTGTCGATATTAGACGCGAGGCTGCGGCGTGCGTCAAGCGGGAGCGGCCACGAATGGCCACGAGGCTTCTACCCCTCACCTGCCCGGCCCTTTATCAGCCGTGCCGATCGGACCGCGTGCACCTTGGGTGCCAGCCACTCAGGAAGGGGGGCGACCATGCCGAGGTTCCGCCGGTAATACCGCACGCAACGAAGCCGATACCCTGTGTCCTTGTGCTCCACTTCGGACACGAGCACCCGACGGCTGGCGGCCAGGCGCCTTAATGACTTGCTGACGGCCTGCCATGAAAGCCCGAGAGCTTCAGCCAGTTGGTACGCCGCCACACCCTGGCCCAGCGTTTCGAGGTGCGCAAGGATGCGACTGTCGATGGCGTCGCGCTGTTCGTGTTTTACCCCCAATGCTGCCCCCGGCCTGGTGGATCTCAGGTGCTGAGGCTGCCCCTGTCTGGCAGCCGGTGCCGGTTACAGGATGGAGCCCCACTCCGTCGGGTCGAGGAGGCGGACCGCATCCGCCGCGATGCCTTGCACGTCGAGGGTGTGAATCAGCGCCTTGAGCCCGTCGAACTCCGCCCCGTCGCCTTCGTAAAGACTTTCGATCCGGCCATTCGGGTAGCGTAAAGAGCAATAGCTGTCGAGCTGCACGCGCCCACCCGGGCGGCGCTCGGTTCTGACGCCCCGGCGCTCCAAGTCAGACCCCAAAGACGCATGAAGCGGTTCCACGCAGGGCGGGGGCGCGGGGTGGTTCGCGGGATCAGGCGCGGGGTCGTCCGAGATCCGCCAGCCAATGACGGGTTCCTCGCGGATGAACCAGACTTTTCCGGTCTCTGCATCCTCGTCGATGGTCAGGACACTAAAGCGCGGGTCGGTGTTGGGGAGAAAGTGCGGTGTCAAGGTGGGTGCGTTCATGGTGGCGTCCTGGTTCGGTTTAGCCTTTGATCTGCGCTGCCGGCCTGGAATCTACCCAAGCGGTAATATCCGACCGGCGCCAGGCGATGGCCCGCGCGCCAATCTTCAGCGGAGCAGGGAAAAGGCAGGCAGCAACATCCCGCCGAATCTGGCGGGGCGAACGCTGAACGATGCGGGACACCTCGGGGAGGCGTGCGAGGGCATCGGGGGCGGAAGGATTGGGCGAGGTCATGGCCCGGACAGTAGCGCACCCCCGCGAATCAGCCCGGTGTCGGCGGCCACTCCTGACCACGCAGGCCCGATGAACTGGCACGCCACGACCGCGGAGCACGGGGGCCACACCGCCCCCGGAATACCGGAATCTGGCTACATGGTGGCTACACAGCCCCAAACGCAAAAAGGCCAACCCTGAAGAGTTGGCCTAAATGCTTGTTTTTGTTGGTGCCGCTGACCGGAATCGAACTGGTGACCTTCGCATTACGAATGCGCTGCTCTACCGACTGAGCTACAGCGGCTCCAAGAGCTGCGCATTATACGGACGAAATCAAGCTGTGGCAACACGCCGTTATGGCGTGCTTTGCCCTTCTTGCCTTACTCGTGAATGATCCGCCAGTTAACAACCCGAGGATCCCCAGCCTGGGCAACCACGTTATCCAGAATGTCTATAGCTCCTTCAGTCGTGGTGCCGACGATCCGGATACTGTTGCCCACACGGATCAGCTGAACCCCTGCAAACCCTTTCGATGACGAGAGATACTGAGCCGGGGAGCGCAATCCTCCCACTAGCTCATACAGCCTGCTTTGCCCACTGCCATAACTCACCGAATAAGTACGGGAAGTGCCTGCGGGGTTACAGGGATCGTCATTCATCAAGGATCCCACCCACGTGAGCAAACCATCATTGGTTTGCAAGTTGAGAGTTATCCGCTCCCTTGTCCCACTCGCGGACCCCGTCAGGTCGTAATACCAGCCCATCGGTTTGCTGTCATCGACTGGCGCACCCGACAGTAAGTTAACCACCTGACTTACCACTCCGCGCTGAAGTGGGAATGAGATGCCGGAGGGCAGAGGGAGCTGATTGGAATTCGTTCCATAGGCCTTCACCCGAGTACCGTCTTTAAAAGCGTATACCGTCTGAACCTGGGTATTGGGCAAATCTTCCGGCCCAAGCAGGCGACCCGTCCCCACAAACACATAACGCATCAGGTCCTGCGCCGAATACTCCACACGCAATATGGACGTTACCGCCTGGGCAGAACCATCCGGTGCCGTGAGCTCGGCAAACTTGAGGGGCGCCGGAATCGACCCCGTACCGCTCAGATCGAAACGCCAGACATTGCCATACAGATCCGCACCATAGACATAATCGATGGTGTAGTCCTGATAATTGGGCGTGAAAGCGGAAAGCTGAGCCAGACCCGAGGGAGACGCAGCGCTGCCTGCACTCGTATACACCGCCTGAAGGAGGGCGCCACTTACCGGATTGACGACAAACATCACACCCTTGCCGGCATTCGGACCCGATATATTGTTGTATCCCCCTGCCAGCAGGACCACCCAACCCCATTTGCGCGTTTTGACAATCAGGGGCTGGCCATAAGTAAAGCCCAGATCGGGATGCACGAATTCCCATAGCACCTTGGAGGCCAGCTGGGTCTCGGTCAGATCCTTAGACAGGCTGGTGACATCCATCGCCACATAGGAGCGCCCTCCCTTACCCTGTCCGACCACCAGCAGCGAACGCCAGTCACTGGTTGCAGCGGAGGACGCAAGCGTCCCCCCCGCCCGCGCAAAATCCACATCGCGGATTTCCACCGATGCATTCATGTAATAACGGTGAGAGTATTCAGGACGGGACAACGCCTGCAATCCGCTGAGATCCGGAGTGCCATCAGGACCTTCGAATACCGAATACGGGATCAGGGCAAACAACTCCGCCCCTCCGGCAGTGCTCTCGGTTGCATCAAACGCATGCAGCATGCCGTCGTTCGCTCCGGCGAAAACCACCGGCATACGCGCCGCCTTGTTGAGCTTGAAAGCCCCATAGCCTGGATTGAAGGAGTCAGCGTAATAGGCGTCCGGCTTGCCCAGATAGGTGACCTTGGAATCCACGATATCACCGAGAACCGACTCCCGGTAGCGATAGGCTTTGCTTTTACTCTCTGGCGTATCGTTGGCCTTGCTGCGATCCCCCCGAAGATAGTTAAGAACCTCCTGACCAACCGTAGCATCCCCCGAAGGCCGGCTGTCGCTCTTGCTCAGGTAAAGTTTTTGCAGACTGCCTAAATTTGCAAAGCGGAAAGGCGCTCCTTTCAAATTTCCGGTTGCTGGCAAGGGCTTGGTTGCATCTTTCGGAACCAGGGTCACGATCTTGCGGCTCCCGTCCCAGCCCGTTCCCGCAGTCAGGCTGTCGAGCTTGCTGGCTGCCTCCCAGAGGGGACTATCAACCGGCTTGCCATCGGCATCAAAAGAAGTGATTTTTTTGGCCTGGATGTTGCCTGACCAGAAATTCGCGTCGTAACTCCCTTGATAAGTTGCAGAACCACCCGACACCACGTCCAATTGAGCACTGGAAAAACCGGTTGCTGCAGCGGTACCCTTGCCTTCAGCGATACTCCGGAAAGCATTTTGCAACCCGGACACCATGTCGTCCGGATTTCCTGCCGCGTAATAATTATCGGGCAAAGAATTCCCTCCATAGGTTCTGCCGTTGGCGTTCCAGGCATGGAGGCTGGAATTGAAGGCGTCTGGAATGGCGCTCTTGTTGGTTTTCAGGTAATAGCCGCCATATTTTGCTGCAAGCCAGTACTGATTCTTGGCAGCAAATCCACTTTCAAGAACATCCATCCAGTAAGTGGTGACGTTCTGCTTGCCTGGCAAGTCCGGACGGATGTCCTTGTGGTGGGCATAGTAAGCGATGCCAGACATCAGGTAGCTTCCGTTACTGATGCCCTTGGACCCCAGCCCAGAGATCCCCTCGAGGCTTCCCACCGCATCTGTCCAGCTCTTGGCGGTGCCGCCCGCCATGTCAGCATCGACCCCTGACGCAGGCGCACTGGCTCCTGAAAGGTTCCAGTCGTAATTGACGTTGGTGTCGCCAATACCGACCACGTAATTTCTCTTGCACGACAAGGGGCCCTTGGTCGGGTACTTGGCATCGCGGGCAGGATCATTCCAGGTTGCGAATGCCGGAAAATCGTCCCGCAGATCTGCATTGACGCCGGAAACGTAGGACGGCGTGGGGGTCATTCCCTTGAAATACTTGATCACCTCCGCATACATTTCACTGACAGGGTCATAGTACTTGTAGCTTTTCTTCTTCGCTCCGAAACGATTAAGGTAGTTGATCGTTCCGCTGTAGCTTATGCCATCGGCCGTGGATGCCAGACCATAGGGGTCATCGCGAAAACTGCCTGTCTCGGTGATTTCAGGTTCAACGGACTGCACCATCGCACGCAGAACCCCGCCATCCTTGTTGACGTTACCTACTCCATTGGCGTCCTTGGCATCGGCCGTATTGAGACCGAGATAGCCAAAAGCCCCGAAGTACATCTTGTTCCGGTACTTCTGGATCAGCCCCTCTGGCTTCCAGACCACCTTGGTACCGGTCGGGTCCGTGTACTTCTGACAATTGCTCTCGGGGTAGTCCGGATGACAGACCTGAACCTGCGCGTTGAGCTCCTTTCGGGTCCTGCTAACCTCGTTGCCACTGCTATTCACCTGCCAGAAGGACACCCCCTCGTACCGTCCGCCATTGCTGATCCGCAGTCGATACGATGTATTGTAAGGGGTGTATTTACTTGCCAGGCTGGCAGCCAGATATTTATCGGGAAAGTTGCTGCTACTGTAGCTACCCTGAGGGGTCGCCAGGGCCCGCTGCAGTACGGTCAGGGGGGCCTCGGGAGAAGAGAAGCTCCTTGGATCGTCCTTGACCCGCCAGCCACCAGTGAGTGCCCAACGGAAGGTGTCCGCCCCCTGCATGGTTGCCCAGTTGAGAAAATTCCCGCTCCATTTCCCGGCACAATCAATCGTCGTTACATTCTCACCGGGCAAACGTGAGACGGGTACAAAATATTCGCTGCCATAATCGTAGCATTTCATCGGATCAAAATAGCCGAGATAACGCTTGGCCGTATTGAAGTCATCCTGATGCGCCCGGGTAATGGCAGTCGGAAACTCCACCGACAAGGCCAGCATGACGTTGGCCGGGACATCGGCTTCAAGGATGGGCTGATCCGCCAGCGGGGTTGTCGCTGCGGTAGCAATGGCGGCACAACAGCCTGCGCTCACTCCCCACACTTGCCGGACAAGACTGCTGCGGAAGAAAGATTTTTTCATGATGTCAATTCCCAGCCTCGACACGTTTCGTTAACGAACTCGCGTGGTCACAATTGCCTGAACGTAAGTTTGAGTGTTGCGGGGTCCATCCGTCCGGATGGTTACCCGGTAAAGAGGCAAGGCAACGGAACCAAGATTGCCACCACGCGTGTCACCACCCACTGCAGTTTCATTGGAAAGGACACATTTGCGCTCATCGGAAGTGCCGTAATCGGTACACATCCGCTCGATCAGGAAACGAACCTTCACCTCCTCCTTCGAGGTGGAATCTCCCGTACTCGGCCCGATGCCAAAGGTACTGCCGAACTGGGTCGCATCCTTGAGCACAAGTGGCACGCCGTTGGCATCTGCTTCCAGCAGGCGCGGCCAGTAATTCATGCTTTTCCACTTGCTGGCATGAGTGCAGGAGCCAGCACCGCAGCCTGCGTCCGAATCACCGTAGAGCTTGAAATCCGTCTTGGCGAACTGACTGAACGCCACATTCAGGCCGATGGATGAACGATTGACCGTATCGCGCTTGAAGGCCAGGTTACCGGACAGCAAGGCGGAGGTATCCACCGAACGCAACAGGGCCACCGCCCCGAGCATCATCACCACCAGGACAACCAGCACGATGGCCAGCACCACCCCCTTTGAACGGGAGGGTACTGAACCGACGGCAAGGCAGGATCGGGAGTTCATCACTGTGCCCTCTCGATAGATTTCATGTTGCGTAGCGGTATGACCCAGTCGTATACCTGATAGGCATAGCGCTGCTCCGTAGCGGACAGACTACGGGTATGAGCACGGCTCTCCCCCAGATCGGCAAACAGGCTCAGGCTGGTAATGGCTGCATCGTTGCCCACCGGCAGGGTCGAGCGCAGGATCATGCCCACCCGTACAGCCTTGATTTGGCCGGCCTTGTAGGCGGAGGACTTGGTTCCATTCATCAGCGTGGCCAGCGTCCAGCCACTCTCGGTTGGAGCAATCCACTCGTCCACCACGTTGTCATCGGCGATACCGCCGTCGGCACCATTATCGACGCCGTAGCGTGCCTTCAGCAGCAGGACATTCTCGGCAATAGCCTGCGTGCCCCGCCGCTGGAGCATATCCAGTTCAGTCAGCTCCCCCCGTGCATTGACGGAAAAGAGGGAGAACACGGCAGACTCTTCCCTGCCCAGGTGATAAGCCACCGGCTCTCCGAAGTCCAGCAAAGCCTCTTCAACAACCCCGTAGGTCGCGCTGTTCAGCAGGGTCGAAGTATAAGATGCCGGACTTGTCACCAGACCGGCAGCCGGCACAAGCTTGAGTCCCAGGGACAGATCGCTGACCGCCGTACCATTGCTGAAAGCACTGGCCAGTTGCACTATTTTGCAGTCCCCCAAGGTGTCTGCAATAGGCACGACCAGCAGGAGATCGTTCACCGTCTGGCCTGCATTCTTGCTGCCAAACCCCAGCGTATTGGTGAAGGTCACTTCCGGCGTGCCGGGGTAATCCGGTCCCCTGGTCAGGGTCTTGCCCCGGTTGGATGCTCCTGACCCCCCGGCCATGACGGCCAGCACATCCGAGTTTTCTCCGCCATCCAGGATTGCCAGGGGCATCGCCCGGACGGTGGTGGGGAATGACGCAAAAGGCTCTGCAAAAGTGCTGGGCCGGGGCAACAGCACCGTGCCGGAACGGGCCCCCAGAATCCGGCAGCCCCAAACGTTCTGTCCCTGAACCATGCCGGCGCCCGCCTCTTCCAGGGCAATGCCCAGCCGCGCACTGGCAATGGAGGCGGTCTGCAACATGTCGGCAGAGCCGGATACATTGCCGCGAAAAATCTCACTGGCAGTAAAGGATTTCATGATCACCACAGTGGCAATCAATCCTACGGCCATTCCCACCATGACCTCCACGAGACTGAGGCCCTGTTGTCGGGAAGATGCATCTGAGCATTTCA
>NZ_JAQUVG010000167.1 GCF_028693495.1 Zoogloea sp.
CCCCATCGAGGGCCTGCCGGACGATCCGGAAGTGGACGCGAATGCCCACCTGATCCAGGCCATGCTGACCGGGGACACACCGATACCGACGCCCATCCTCGACCAGGTCGCCGCCATCGTCGAACTGGCCCACACGCCCAGGACCTGAGCCACCCCAGCGACCCGTCAAACCACGCGCCGATTGATCTTTCGCCCCTCATGGCATACACCCAGAGCAGGACCGGAATCCACCGGCCACCTGATCACCCGAGGGATACACACCATGGGCAAGAAAGCCATATGCATCGGCATCAACGACTACCCCGGCACCCAGAATGACCTCTCCGGCTGCGTCAATGACGCCAACGACTGGGCCGCAGCGCTGAGTGCCAGGGGTTTCACGGTCACCCGCCTGATCGACGCCCAGGCCACCCGGAACGCCATGGTCTCGGCCATGAGCAGCCTGATCTCCGGCGCGGCCCGGGGGGACACGGTGGCGATCACCTACTCAGGACACGGCACCTGGGTACCTGACCGGAACGGGGATGAATCCGACGGCCGGGACGAAGGCCTGTGCCCGTGGGACATCGGCTCGGGCCAGGTGCTGCTGGACGACGACATCGCCCAGATCTTCGCCCGCCGGGCGGCAGGCGTCCGCGTCCTGCTGATTTCCGACAGCTGTCACTCCGGGAGCGTCACCCGGGGAGCCGATCTGGACCTGGCGCCCGGCGCACCAAGGGCACGCTTCCTGCCCCCCGAGGCCTGGATGAAACCGGAGGACCTCCCCACGGCCCGGATCTCAAGGCTTCCCAGCCTGGGCGGCCTGTCCCGCAGCGGCGGCGATCTCCTTCTGGCGGGCTGCACTGACAGCCAGTTCAGCTGGGACACCCGCTTCAAGGAGCGCCCCAACGGCGCCTTCACCTACTATGCGCTGAAAACCCTGGCCTCCCTGCCAGCCAGCGCAAGCTACCAGGACTGGTTCCGAGCCATCACCCCCGCCTGCCTGCCTACCAACCAGCTGCCGCAGAATCCCCAGATCTTCGGTACCCGAACAGCCCGCAACTGGAAAATATTCTCTTGAACCAGCGGCACCCGGTCAGGGCTGCACGCAAAAAAAGAGCCCGCCAGGCCCTCATTGAGGCAACCTGAGCAGGCTCTCCAGCCACTACCACCAGCACTGCTGCATGTTCCGGGCGGCAGGCATGGAGCATGCAGCAGTGCCGTACGGAAAACCCCGTGAAACCTCAGCTCAGGCCAGCTTTCCGTTGATGAAATCCACCAGGGAACCGACCGTCACGAAAGTGGAACCATCAATCTCGTCGTCTTCGACAACAATGTCGAAACGCTCTTCAAACAGGTTGATCACACCGACGACAGCCATCGAGTCCAGATCCGGCAGGGATCCCAGCAGCGCGGTATCCAGATCGAATTGTGCAGCGGCACCGCCCAGGCTGAGGACCTCGTCGAGAATCGCCAGAACTTCCTTCTTCGTATCCAAAAGCAGACTCCAGTAGGGATTGTCATTGTGCGTCATCACCCCGTCTCATCACGAGACAGGAAGATAAAGAGTATCTCATTATAAACGACGCACCCTGGAACCGGACCTTGATCTGACCCACCCTTCGGTCACAAACCGTTCAAAGTCACAAATTTTGCAGTTATGGTGCACGGGCATGCCCTCCAGGGGATCCCCTGGCAATCCTTGTGCGGGCACGCAGTATTTGGCAAACATATCCGGGATGCGTCGTTTAAACTCCGGCTGCAGCGTCAAAACCGGCCCATCGCAGCGGCGCCGGATGCGCCAGAGTGATTCCCTTGGCGTATTGCCGTCACCTGGCTCGACTAGACTTGTGACGCGCTGCTTGAAACACGCAGGGCAGGGCCATCGCCATGGCCAGCGGCTTCCACCGACCTTTTCACGACGATGATCACGACCACCCTACTCCACGACCTCATCACCGCCTCAGCCCTGCGGGCACCCGAGGCACCTGCCCTGACCGCCGGCGCCACCACTCTCAGCTACCAGGCGCTGGAGGCCCAGACCGGGGCCTTTGCAGCGGGTGTGCTGGCCCTGGGACTGGAGCGGGGCGAGCGGGTCGGCATTTACCTGGACAAGCGCATCGAAACCGTCGTGTCCTGCTTCGGCACAGCCCGGGCGGGCGGCGCTTTCGTCCCGGTCAACCCGATCCTGAAAGGTGAACAGGTCGCCCACATCCTGCGCGACTGCGATGCCCGGGTGCTGGTCACCTCCCCCGAGCGCCTGCCCCTGATCGTCCCGGCTCTCGCCCACTGCCACGCCCTGCGCCAGATCGTCCTGACCGGCCCATTGACCCGGCCCGTGGCGCTGCCAGCCATGAGCCTGCACCTCTGGTCCGAACTGATGGACCACCCCCCGCGCGAGGGCCATCGGGTCGTGGACCACGATCTCCTGTCCATCCTGTATACGTCCGGCAGCACAGGGCGCCCCAAGGGCGTCGTGCTCTCCCACCGCAACATGGTGGCCGGGGCCAGGAGCGTCGCCAGCTACCTGGAGAACACCCAGGACGACACCCTGCTGGCCGCCTTGCCACTGTCCTTCGACGCCGGCTTCTCCCAGCTCACCACCGCCTTCCACAGCGGCGCCCGGGTCGTACTGCTCAACTACCTTCTTCCCCAGGACGTGCTCAAGGCGCTGGTCAAGGAGAAAGTCACCGGCCTCACCGCGGTGCCCCCCCTCTACATCCAGTTGGCCCAGCTCAAGTGGCCAGAGACCGTGACGGACCACCTGCGCTACTTCGCCAACACGGGCGGCCGCATGCCCCTGGAAACCCTCAGGGCCCTGCGCGGACACCTGCCCCGTACCAAGCCTTACCTCATGTACGGCCTGACCGAGGCCTTCCGCGCCACCTACCTGCCCCCGGAACAGGTGGACATCCGCCCGGACTCCATCGGCAAGGCGATTCCCAACGCCGAAGTTCTCGTGCTCCGGGAGGACGGCAGCGAATGTGCGCCCAACGAACCCGGCGAGCTGGTGCAGCGGGGCGCCCACGTGGCCATGGGCTACTGGAACGATCCGGAAAAGACCGCCGAGCGCTTCAAGCCCCTGCCGGCCTCCGCCCCCGGACGCCAGAGCGGGTTCGTGCTGCCGGAGGTGGCCGTGTTCTCCGGCGACACCGTACGCCGGGACGAGGAGGGCTACCTGTACTTCATCGGTCGCCGGGACGAGATGATGAAAACTTCCGGCTACCGGGTGAGCCCGACGGAAGTGGAAGAAATCCTCTACGGCACCCAACAGGTGGGGGAATGCGTCGCCTTCGGCGTGCCCCATCCCAGCCTCGGCCAAGCCATCTGCGTGATCGCCACCGGCAGGGACGGAGCCCCCCTGGACACCGCCGCCCTGCTTGCCGAATGCAAGCAGCGCATGCCCGCCTACATGGTTCCCGCAGTCATCGAATCCCGCGACGGTCCCCTGCCCCGCAACCCCAATGGCAAGATCGACCGAAAAGCCCTTTCCACAGAATTTGAACATCGCACCAAGGCAGAGCAATGAGTGACATTCCCCGTGAGAAGCCAGTCCACGCCCCGATGGATCAGTTCCCCGTCGAGGGCAACGAGCTCCTGATCGGCGGGATTCCCCTCAGCCGGCTCGCAGCCCGGGTAGGCCAGACCCCGTTCTACGCTTACGATCGCCAGCTGCTCACCCGTCGGGTCGAGTCACTCCGCGCGGCCCTGCCGGCAGGCATCAAGCTCCACTACGCCATGAAGGCGAACCCGATGCCCGCCGTGGTGGGTCACATGGCCCGCC
>NZ_JAQUVG010000074.1 GCF_028693495.1 Zoogloea sp.
GTTGATGCCGTGAGGTGCGGCCGGGTTGCCCGAGACGGTGACAAAGGGAGGCAGGTCCTGTAGCAGCACCGTTCCCACGCCGCAGCAACTGTGGGCACCGACCCGGACGAACTGATGTACCCCGGTGAACCCCCCCAGGATGGCCCAGTCGCCCACGCTCACATGACCCGCCAGGGTCGCATTGTTGGCAAAGATCGTATTGCTGCCGACGACGCAGTCGTGAGCCACGTGAACATAGGCCATGATCCAGTTGTCGTTGCCGACACGGGTGAGGCCGCCATCCTGGAGGGTCCCGGTGCTGAAGCTGCAGAATTCGCGGATGGTGTTGCCATCGCCAATCTCGAGCCGGGTCGGCTCATCGGCGTACTTCTTGTCCTGGGGCTCGGAGCCAAGGGAACAAAACTGGAAGATGCGATTGTTGCGCCCGATCCGGGTATGCCCCTCGATCACCACGTGGGGACCGACAGTGGTTCCCTCACCGATCTCCACGTGCGCCCCGATGATGGAGTACGGCCCGACCTGCACCCCTTCAGCGAGACGTGCCCCCGGATGAACGATGGCGGTCGGGTGGACGCTCATCGCTTGATCGCGCACATGAACTCGGCTTCCGTAGCCAGTTCGCCGTCGACACGCGCCACGGCCCTGAACTTCCAGATGTTGCGCATCTTGCGCACGATTTCGGCCTCGATCACCAGCTGATCCCCCGGCACCACCGGACGCTTGAAACGAACGTTGTCCACCGAAGCGAAATACACCGTCGAGCCCTCATCCGGTACCGATCCGTCGGTCTTGAAAGCCAGAATCGCCGCCGCCTGGGCCATCGCCTCAATGATCAGAACCCCCGGCATCACCGGATTATGGGGGAAATGCCCAGGAAAGAACGGCTCGTTGATGGTCACATTCTTGAGCCCCACGACCCGCTTGCCTACTTCAAGCTCGGTAATCCGGTCCACCAGCAGAAAAGGGTAACGGTGGGGAATTAAACGCTTGATCTCGTTGATGTCGATAATTTCGCTCATGATTCTTTTTCCATTTGGGCGAGCTTCTTTTCCAGCTCACGCAGCCGCTCCGCCATCGCATCCAGGCGACGCAGGTGGGCAAAATTGCGGACCCAGTCCGCATGGGGCTGGATCGGGAGCAGCGATGTATAAACCCCGGCCTTGTCGATGGTCTTGGTGACATTGGTGTCCGCCGAAACCACCACATCGTCGGCCACTTCGAGGTGCCCGGAGAAGCCCGCCTTGCCACCCGCCATCACCCGCTTGCCAAGCCTGGTACTCCCTGCCATGCCCACCATGGCAGCCAGGATCGTGTCGTCCCCGATCTGGCAGTTATGGGCCACGTGGATCAGGTTGTCCAGCTTGACGCCGTTGCCGATCACCGTGTCATCAAGGGCTCCCCGGTCTATGGCGGTGTTGGCACCGATCTCCACATCGTCACCGATGATGACCCGGCCGATCTGGGGAATCTTGACCCAATGCTTGTCGGCATCCCGGGCAAACCCCAGACCGTCGGCGCCGATCACGACACCTGCATGCATGATGGCGCGGGCACCGATCACACAGTGATCGTAGATCCTGACACCCCCATGGAGCAGGGAACCGGCACCCAGGACGACCTTGTCCCCAATCACGCAGCCGGGGCCGATCACACAGTTCTCGCCAATCCGGCAGTCCTCACCGATCACCGCCTGAGGCCCGACCGACACCGAAGCCGGCAGGGAGGACGCCACCACGGCCGTAGCATGAATGCCGGGTGCGGCAGCCTTGGGCGGATTGAAGAGCTGGGCTGCACGGGCGAAATAAAGATAAGGATCCGGCGTGATCACGCGCGGTCGCTCCGTCAGACCCGCCGCCTTGGGCGCCAGGATGAAGGCTGAGGCTTGGCTCCCTGCCAGGGCCGCGCTCAACCTGGGATTGGACAGGAAGGCCAGATCACCGTCACCCGCGCTTTCCAGGGACGCGACCTGGCGGACTCGCACGCCGGCATCACCCGCAAGCTCGCCTCCGAGCCGGGCAACCAGCTCGCCTAGGGTCAGTTCCATCGGCTCGGTCTTACTTCGCTTCGCTCAGGGCCTTGATCACCTTGTCGGTGATGTCGATACGCGGACTGGCGTAAACAGCTTCCTGGAAGATGATGTCGTACTTGTCCGCCTCGGCGATCTGCTTGATCGTCTTGTTGGCCCGGTCCAGCACACCAGCGAGTTCCTCGTTGCGACGCTGGTTCAGGTCTTCCCGGAACTCCCGCTGCTTGCGCTGGAACTCCCGGTTGAGTTCGTTGAACTCGCGCTCTTTGTTGCGACGCTCGCCCTCACCCATGGTCACACCATTCTTCTCCAGCCCCTCCTGCATGCCCTGGAGCTGCTTGGCCAGGCGCTGAAGATCCTGATCCCGCTTCTCGAACTCCTTCTCGAGCTTCTGCTGGGCCTTCTTGGCCGGAGTGGCTTCCTTCATGACACGATCGGAATTCACGAAGCCGACCTTGACCTCGGCGACTGCCGTCTGGGCAAAGGCAGCCAGCATCATGGCCACCAGCGTGGAAATACCAATACCTTTCACTCAAACCTCCATCTGCATGCTATACGCGTCGGCCGCGATCAGAATACCGTACCCAGCTGGAACTGGAATTTCTGGGTCCGGTCGCCCTCTTCCTTCTTGAGGGCCTGGCCCAGGCTGAACTTCAGGGGCCCTACCGGCGAACTCCACGAGAAGGCAACGCCAGCACTGTAACGCAAATCCGAGGCCTGGACCTTGTCATCCGGCCCCCACACATAACCCGCATCCACGAAGAGGGACAAGCGCATGGACTTGTCCTTCTGGGAGCCGGGCATGGGGAAATAATATTCCGCATTGGCGATGGCGCGACGGTTGCCGCCGAGGGCCCGACGGTAGCCGTTGTAATCGTAGCTCGGACCGAGAGTGCTCTGCTGATAACCTCGCACCGAGCCGATACCGCCTGCATAGAAATTCTTGTAGAACGGCAGCTCGACGCCACCATATCCCACCGCATAGCCCACATCAGCGTTCAGCATCAGGGCATGCCCGCCCCCCAGGGGGAACCAGTGCTGATGCTGATAGTTTGCCCGCACGTAGCGCATGTCCAGAAGCGGCGTTGCCACTTCAACGGAAGCCCGCTGATAGACACCGGAAGTCGGGTAAAGGAAGCTGTCGCGACGATCCCGTCCCCAACCTATAGTGGCCAGCAGGCTGCGCGCCGTGTCGCCATGGCTGTTCACGAAATTCACGTAAGGCGCCGGGCTGGAGTCATACACCGAGATCTTGGTCTGATCCACAGACAGGCCGAAGTTGATCCGGTCATCCTCGGCAATCGGGTAGCCAAAGCGTATCCCGCCGCCAATGGAGGAACTCTTGTAGGTCGCCACCGAGAGGGAAGTGGGATCCACGTTGCGCTGATAGATGTCCCATCCCAGGCTCACCCCGTCGATGCTCCAGTAGGGGTTGGTAAAGGACAGGGCAATGGTCTTGTTGATGCGGCCCGTGTTCATCTGCAGGGTCATCGCATTTCCCGTTCCGAACAGGTTCTGCTGGGAAATGGATGCGGACAGGATGACCTTTTCGGCACTCGAGAAGCCGGCACCCAGCATCAGGTTACCGGTAGCCCGCTCCTTGACCGTGAAGTTGGCGTCGACCTGGTCGGTCGTACCCGGCACGGCGGGCGTCTCGATGGTGACCTCGTCAAAGTACCCAAGACGATCCAGACGGGTCTTGGAACGGTTGATGGCCGCACCGTCATACCAGGCCCCTTCCATCTGGCGCATTTCACGGCGCAGAACCTCATCCCGGGTACGCTGGTTACCGGCAAAGTTGAGCTTGCGCACATATACACGCCGTCCCGGATCCACGAAGAAGGTGAACGCGACCTCACGCTTGGCCTTGTCCACCTCCGGCGCCGCGTTCACATTGGCAAAGGCATAGCCTTCATTACCTAGACGGTCACTGATCGCCTTGGTGGTCGCCGTCACGTTGTCGCGGACGAAAGTTTCGCCTGTCTTCAGCTTGACCAGCTTCTGGAGCTCCGCTTCACCAACCACCATGTTGCCAGCCAGCTTCACATCGGAAACGGTGTATTTCTCCCCCTCACTGATCGCCAGGGTGACGTAGATGTCCTTCTTGTCCGGCGTGATCGACACTTGGGTGGAGTCAATGGTGAAATCCAGGTAACCCCTGTTCAGGTAATGGGAGCGCAGGGCCTCGATGTCCGCCGACAGCTTCTGCTTGGAATACTGGTCGCTCTTGGAGTACCAGGTCATCCAGCCCGGCGTGGTCAGGGAAAAGAGATCAAGCAGCTCCTTTTCCTTGAAGGCCTTGTTACCGATGATGCTGATCTGACGGATCTTGGCCGCATCGCCTTCCACCACGTTGAAATTCACACCCACCCGGTTACGTTCCAGGGGAGTCACGGTGGTGGTCACCTGGACACCGTAGAGACCCTTGCCCAGGTACTGGCGCTTGAGCTCCTGCTCGGCGCGCTCCAGCACTGCCCGATCGAAAATGCGGGACTCGGCGAGTCCGACTTCCTTGAGACCTTTTTTAAGGGCTTCCTTGTCGAATTCCTTGATGCCGACAAAATCCACCTGGGAAATGGCCGGACGTTCATCGACCACCACAACGATGACGTCCTTGTCCACTTCGATCCGGACATCCTTGAAGAAGCCGGTGGCAAACAAGGCCTTGATGGCCTGGGAGGCTTTCTCTTCGGAGAAGGGTTCGCCAACCTTTACCGGCAGGTAAGTGAATACCGTACCGGCTTCGGTGCGCTGGATACCCTCAACACGGATATCCTTGACGACAAAAGGCTCGAAAGCCAGGGCGGGCGAGGCGGCAAACAAGGCCGCGATCACCCCGGGGAGAAGCTTGGATTTCATCCGATTTCAGCTAGCAACAAGGCGGTTGATGTCGTTGTAGAAGGCAAAGGCCATGAGCGCAGCCAGCAGGACCATCCCGATCTGCTGGCCTATTTCCATGACGCGCTCGGATACCGGGCCGCCCTTGATGATTTCGATCACATAATACAGTAAGTGCCCCCCGTCCAGAACGGGCACGGGCAGCAGGTTGAGCACCCCAAGACTGATGCTGATCAGGGCCAGAAACTTGATGTAATGGGTCCAGCCCATCTTGGCCGACTGGCCAGCAAAGTCGGCAATGGTCACCGGCCCGCTGAGATTCTTGACGGAGACTTCACCAGTGATCATCCGCCCCATCACAATCACGCTGAGCGCAGCCGTGTCCCAGGTCTGCCGAAGCCCCTTGACGAAGGCCTCGGACAGATCGTAGCGGACCGTGACAAACATCAGGTCCCGGCGGATATCCGCATCGGCCACCGCAACGCCGATCCGCCCGATCCGCCGTCCGCCCTCCTCCACCCCGGTGGGAACGAGGGAGAACACCTGCGCCTCGCCACTCCGCAGGATTTCCATTTCCAGTGTCTGACCAGGGGCATCCCGGACGGCCAGAACCAGGTCCGTCCAGTCATTCACGGCTTTGTCACCGATCCGCAGCACCCGGTCTCCGCTTTTCAGCCCCGCAGTGGCGGCCGCCCCCCCAGGACTCAGATGCCCCAGCACCGCCGGCACTGCAGGCCGGTAAAGCTGCAGACCCAACTGGGTCGCCGCATCCTTTTCCGACTGGTCCACCGAGATACCCGACAGGTCCAGCCGACGGACATTGATTTCCCTGGCCTCGTTGATCATCTCCACATCGACGACCTTGCGATCCAGAGCCTGATTGAGGAGCACCCAACGAAATTCCTGCCAGGTTGCAACCGGTGTGCCATTGACCGAACGCACCAGCTCACCCGCGGTGAAGCCGGCCTTGTCGGCAGCGCTGGCCGCCACAGGCTCGCCAATCCGGGCACGCAGCTCTTCCACTCCACCGCTGTAGAGCCCCCAGTACAGGGCGATGGCAAGGAGGAAATTGGCCAGGGGGCCGGCCGCAACGATGGCAATCCGCTTCCATACGTTCTGCCGGTTGAAAGCCCGATGGAGTTCGTGTGAGGCGACTGGCGCCTCCCGCTCATCGAGCATCTTGACGTATCCCCCCAGGGGGAAGATCGAGAGAGCCCATTCGGTCTGGTCGGGCCCCCAGCGCCGCATCCACACCACCTTGCCGAAGCCCAGGGAAAAACGCAGCACCTTGACGCCACACAGCCGGGCAACGCCGTAATGCCCATACTCATGGACAACGATCAGGACCCCCAGGGCCAGCACAAAGGGCAGCAGGTAATCCAGCACTCCCATGTCGCTCACCGGACAAATGCCTCCACCTGACTGGCCGCGACCACCCGGGCCTTACGGTCAGCTTCGAACACCCCCTCAAGAGACTCCACCGTCTGCCCTGGAATCACATTCAGGCAGGCCTCCACCACCGTGCCGATACGATCGAAACGCAGCTTGCCTTCGAGAAAGCAGGCCACTGCCACTTCATTGGCCGCATTGAGCACGGCAGGCGCAATCCCACCCTGCTTCAGGGCACGATAGGCCAGAGCCAGACAGGGAAAACGGTCAAGATCCGGACGCTCGAAGCTCAATTGTCCCAGCTCAAAGAAATCCAGGGGGCGCACCCCCGCTCCGATCCGCTCCGGAAAGGCCATCGCGTGGGCGATCGGAGTCCGCATGTCCGGGTTACCCAGCTGGGCGAGAACAGAGCCGTCTTCATAAGCCACCATGGAGTGGATCACGCTCTGGGGATGGATCACGACTTCAATCTGCTCTGCCGGGGCACCAAACAGCCAGTGGGCCTCGATCACCTCGAGCCCCTTGTTCATCATCGTCGCCGAATCGACGGAAATCTTGCGTCCCATCACCCAGTTGGGGTGAGCCACTGCCATCTCGGGGGTGACCGAGGACAGTGACGCCAGGGGCATGCTGCGAAACGGTCCACCAGAGGCGGTCAGGAGAATGCGGGTCACACCACTGCCCTGCAAGCCCCGCTCGAAGCCGGCGGGGAGTGTCTGGAAAATGGCATTGTGCTCACTGTCGATGGGCAAAAGCTCGGCACCACTTGCGGCCACCTCCTGCATGAAGAGGGCTCCGGACATGACCAGCGCCTCCTTGTTGGCCAGCAGGATGCGCTTGCCCGCCCTGGCTGCCGCCAGGGTCGGGACGAGTCCTGCGGCCCCGACGATCGCCGCCATGACCATGTCCACCTCCGGCGCGGCCGAGACGGCGGCAAGGGCCTCCGGCCCTGCCAGCACCTCGGTACAGCACCCGACCCCGTCCAGCAGCGCCTGGAGACGCTGAGCATCCGCAGGCTGATCCACCACCGCATAAGCAGGACGGCAAGCACGACACTGCTCGAACAACTTGTCCACCTGGCGATGGGCAGTGAGTGCAAAAATGCCGTAGCGCTCCGGATGACGGGCAACCACATCCAGGGTACTGACCCCGATGGAACCGGTGGCGCCCAGGACTGTGAGCAGTTTCTTGCGAGAGTTCATTACTTAACGGGCAATCCAGAGAAACGCCAGACCAGCCAGGGGCAGGGTGGACGTCAGGCTGTCGATCCGGTCCAGCACCCCGCCATGCCCCGGCAGCAGCGTCCCGCTGTCCTTGACACCGGCCTGACGCTTGATGAGGGATTCAAACAGGTCACCGATGATGCTGACCGCAGTAAAGCCCAGCAGGACCGGCACAGCCAGCGCCGCCAGCAAGGGGGTCAGGCCATCGACCTGGGACAGGCACAGGAGACCGTAGATGAGGACTCCAGCCGCTGCCCCGTAGGCTCCCTCCCAGCTCTTGCCCGGACTGATGTGCGGTGCCAGTTTGCGCCGGCCAAAGGCACGGCCGGTAAAATAGGCCGCCACATCGGCCACCCACACGGCGGCCATCACGGCCAGCAGCAACCACGGACTGAGCAGGCGGAGATGGGCAAGCGCAAGACTCGGGGGAAGGAGCAGCACCAGACCCACCAGGGCCCCGGCAGCACTGCCCGGCAGCTTCCAGCGCGACTTCAACCAGAAGGGCACGCAGCCCAGCCAGAACAGCGCACTGATGCCATAGAGGGGGGCCAGGCTGAACGGGGCAACGGTAGATTCCAGATGCAGACCGGATACCATCCCCCCTGCAGCGCACAGGCCACCGAGCAAAATGCCGTAAAGACGTCCTGCAGCCTTGGAGAAACCCACCATCGCCGCCCATTCGGAGGCACCCACGGCACAGATCAGGGATGCCAGAGCGAGCCAGCCGGGAGGAGGTAGCAGGAAAAGCGCGCTCATCAGGCCAGCCAGCAGGAAGAGCGCGGTAATAACCCGCGCTTTAAGCATGGTCGGGCGCCGCGGGACCGGCTGGATCGGACACCAGCTGTTCGCTGGTGCGACCAAAACGGCGCTCCCGGGACTGGTAGGAGGCGATCGCCTCATCCAGGGCCGCCTCACCGAATTCCGGCCAGAGCTTGTCAGTGAAATACAGCTCGGAGTAGGCCAGCTGCCACAGCAGGAAGTTGCTGACGCGCTGCTCTCCCCCGGTACGAATGAAAAGATCCGGCTCAGGGGCAAAGTTCAGGGCAAGATGTCCGGCCAGACTCTCCTCGGACCAGGCTTCAGTCTGCCCCGGAGCTTCTGCGGCCATCTTGCGCATCGCCTGAAGGATGTCCCAGCGACCACCATAATTGGCGCAGATACTCAGGTTCATGCGGGTGTTTCCGGCCGTCAGCGCCTCACCTTCGTGGATGAGGTTCACCAGGGCCTCATCAAAGGGTGCCAGATCTCCGACGACCCGCAGCCGGATGTGGTTGCGGTGAATGCGCTCAAGCTCGGACTTCAGCGACTTTATGAACAACTGCATCAGGAAGGACACTTCGTCCTTCGGGCGGCGCCAGTTCTCTGAACTGAAGGCAAAGACCGTCAGGTACTCGACGCCCCGATCGAGACAGGTGCGAATCACTTCCCGCAGGGAGTCCACGCCCTTGGCATGACCCGCAACCCTGGGCATCAGGCGCTTGCGCGCCCACCGCCCATTGCCATCCATGATGATTGCGATGTGCCGCGGAACCTCGGCAGCCTCGGGAACGCCCCGCGTGGAGCTGAGAAAGGGCAATCGCACCATAGTGTTTCCGCCTGAAAGGAACCGCAAAAACAGACCGACCCGAAGGTCAGATCTGCATCAGCTCTTGCTCTTTCTGTGCGAGGAGCTTGTCAATTTCGACGATGGCCTTGTCGGTCAGTTTTTGAACATCTTCCTGGGCACGGCGCTCGTCGTCCTCGGAGATGGTCTTGGCCTTCAGGGCATCCTTGAGGGTACTGTTGGCATCCCGGCGCAGGTTGCGTACGGCAACCTTGGCGCCTTCTCCCTCGTGCTTGACAACCTTGATCAGATCGCGGCGGCGCTCTTCGGTCAGCACGGGCATCGGCACACGGATCAGATCCCCCTGGGAAGACGGGTTCAGGCCAAGATCCGAATCACGGATGGCCTTCTCCACCTTGGCAATCATCGGCTTTTCCCACGGCTGCACACCAATGGTTCGGGAGTCGATCAAGGTGATGTTCGCCACCTGGTTGACCGGCACAGGGCTCCCATAATAATCGACCATCACATGATCCAGAATGCCCGTGTGAGCACGACCAGTCCGCACCTTGGCGAGATCAGCCTTGAGTGCCTCGATGGACTTCTGCATCTTGGCTTCAGTAGTTTTCTTCAGATCCGGGATCATCGCTTCATCCTCAGCAATACACCAGCGTGCCTTCATCTTCTCCCATCACCACACGCAGCAAGGCGCCCGGCTTGAAGAGACTGAACACATTGATGGGCAGGCGCTGGTCACGGCACAGGGCAAAGGCCGTCGCATCCATGACCGCAAGATTACGGGCAATCGCCTCATCGAAGGAGATCCGCTGAAAACGCGTCGCGGAAGGATCCTTCTTGGGATCGGCGGTGTAGATGCCATCCACCTTCGTTGCTTTCAGCACGATATCGGCACCAATCTCCGAACCCCGCAAGGCTGCGGCCGTGTCAGTGGTGAAGAAGGGATTGCCGGTGCCAGCTCCGAAGATGACCACACGTCCCTCTTCGAGATAGCGGATGGCCTTGCCACGAATATAGGGTTCAACAACCTGATCGATACGCAGGGCCGACTGGACCCGCGCATTGACCCCTGCGGTGCGGAAGGCATCCGCAAGGGCCATGGCATTCATGACGGTCGCCAGCATCCCCATGTAGTCGGCAGTGGCGCGATCCATTCCAGACGCGGCCCCGGACATGCCACGGAAGATGTTCCCGCCCCCAATCACAACCCCCACCTCGACGCCAAGACGGGTAACTTCAACCACGTCTCGAACGATGCCGGCAACCACCTCGCGATTGATGCCGTAAGCATCGTCGCCCATCAAGGCTTCGCCAGAAAGTTTGAGGAGGATGCGCTTGTAGGCGGGCTGGCTCATTTCAGAATGCCTTTCTTACTTCTGGGCAGCAGCAGCGGCCTGGGCAGCCACCTCGGCAGCAAAATCGGTCACCTTCTTCTCGATACCCTCGCCCACGATGTAGAGGGTGAAGCCGGCAACGGACGCACCCTTCGCCTTGAGCAGCTGGGCGATGGTCTGCTTGCCATCTTCGGCCTTGACGAAGACCTGATCCAGCAGGGTCACGTCCTTCAGGTACTTCTGGACGGTACCTTCGGCGATCTTGTCGAGCATGGCTTCGGGCTTGCCAGCTTCGCGAGCCTTCTCGATGGCAATGCGACGCTCCACATCCAGCAGTTCGGCGGGAACGCCGGAAGCATCCAGCGACTTGGGCTTGGACGCGGCGATGTGCATGGCGATATCCCTGGCCAGCACTTCGTCGCCACCCACCAGGTCCACCAGCACGCCAATCTTGGCACCGCCGTGAACGTAGGAAGCCACGGCACCCTGCGCTTCGGTACGAACGAAGCGACGGATGGACATGTTCTCACCGATCTTGCCAATCAGGGCCTTGCGAACCTCTTCAACCGTCTGGCCATCAAGCTCCAGGGCGGAGAGGGCGTCCACATCGGCAGGATTCCTGGTAGCCACGAGCTCGGCGACATTCTTGACCAGCGCCAGGAAGTCATCGTTCTTGGCGACAAAATCGGTTTCGCAATTCACTTCGACCATGGCGGCCAGCTTGGCGTCAGCGGAGATGTAAACACCAACGATGCCTTCGGCGGTCACACGGGCTGCAGCCTTGGAAGCCTTGTTGCCCAGCTTGACACGCAAAATCTCTTCCGCCTTGTCCATGTCACCCGCGGCTTCGGACAGGGCCTTCTTGCACTCCATCATGGGTGCGTCGGTCTTCTCGCGCAGCTCCTTGACCATGCTT
Source organism: Zoogloea sp. (assembly GCF_028693495.1). Lineage (GTDB taxonomy): Bacteria > Pseudomonadota > Gammaproteobacteria > Burkholderiales > Rhodocyclaceae > Zoogloea. The sequence goes on from NZ_JAQUVG010000074.1 coordinate 11,288, forward strand.
GCGGTAATTTCCGCCATGCTTGCTCCTAAGTATCTATCTGGATTGTATGTGATCGTATTTGAAGATGGGCGCCCTTGGCGCCCATCCCGAGATCTGTCAGGCCTGCTCTTCGCTGCCCTCTTCGACTTCGACAAACTCGTCGGAGCCGGCTGCAACGATTTCTTGGATCACGGCATTCTTACCTTCCAGCACCGAGTCGGCGACGCCACGGGCGTACAGACGGATGGCGCGGGAGGAATCATCATTGCCGGGGATCACGAAGTCGACACCCTCGGGGGAGTGATTGGTATCCACCACGGCCACAACCGGAATACCCAGCTTGTTGGCTTCGGTGATGGCGATCTTGTGATAGCCCACGTCGATCACGAACAGGGCATCCGGCAGACCGCCCAGATCCTTGATGCCGCCCAGGCTCTTCTGGAGCTTCTCAAGCTCACGGGAGGCCATCAGGGCTTCCTTCTTGGACAGACGCTCGATGGAACCGTCCTCGACCATGGCTTCCATTTCCTTGAGGCGCTTGATGGACACCTTCACGGTCTTGAAGTTGGTGAGCATGCCGCCCAGCCAGCGCTCATCCACGTAGGGCATGCCGGCACGGCGGGCCTCTTCGGCAACGATCTCGCGAGCCTGGCGCTTGGTGCCCACAAACAGGATGGTGCCGCGGTTGGACGCCAGCTTGCGGACAAAGTCCATGGCCTCGTTGTACTTGACCAGGGTCTTCTCGAGATTGACGATATGGATCTTGTTGCGCTGACCAAAGATGAAGGGAGCCATCTTCGGGTTCCAGAAACGGGTTTGGTGGCCGAAGTGGACGCCCGCTTCGAGCATCTGACGCATGGTTACAGACATTTAATTGCTCCAGTACTGAGGTTTGACCGCCGCCCGACCTGCCGGCGCCGCACCTTGCGACGCCACGCCTAGCCGCAAGTCTTTGCAAGGACCTGCCGGACCCCAATGGGCCGGACGTGTGTATTTTGCCGGATGTCATCCAGACAAGCCTCCGATTGTAGCAGCATTGGAGCCATCGCCTCAAGACCGGCGCAGACATCGATCTTCCTTCGGATTGCCGCCACCCTGCGCTTCGGCTAGCCTAGCAGGCTGACTCCCCAAAATTACAAAACACCCATGAGCGTCACGATAAAAACGCCCGACGAAATCCAGAAAATGCGTATTGCGGGTCGTCTTGGCTCCGAAGTCCTGGACTACATCACCCCCTTCGTCAAACCGGGCGTCACCACCGAAGAGCTTGACCAACTCTGCCACGACTACATGGTGCACGTGCAGGACTGCATCCCTGCACCCCTCAATTACTGTCCGCCGGGCTACACCCCTTATCCCAAGTCGATCTGCACCTCCATCAACCACCAGGTGTGCCACGGCGTCCCCAGCGACAAGGCACTCAAGAAGGGCGACATCGTCAACCTGGACATCACGGTGATCAAGGACAGCTATCACGGCGACACCAGCAGGATGTTTCTGGTGGGTGGCGAGAAGAGCGCCAGCATCCTGGCACGCCGCCTCTGCCAGATCACCTATGAGTGCCTGTGGCTTGGCATTGCGCAGGTCAGGCCCGGCGCCCACCTGGGCGACATCGGCCATGCCATCCAGAAACACGCGGAGGATGCCGGCTTTTCGGTGGTCCGGGAGTTCTGCGGCCACGGCATCGGCGCCAGCTTCCACGAGGATCCCCAGGTGCTCCACTACGGGAAGCCGGGCACCGGCATCGAACTGACCCCCGGCATGATCTTCACCATTGAACCGATGATCAATGCAGGCAAGGCGGCCATATCCGAACTCTCCGATGGCTGGACCATCGTGACCCGGGATCGCAGCCTGTCCGCCCAGTGGGAACACATGGTGCTGGTGACCGAAAGCGGTGTGGAGGTACTCACCCTGTCTGCGGGCTCCCCGGCACGCCCGGACATCGTCGCCCATCTGCTGCCCTGAACCCTGCCACGATGCCTGCTGCCCACCTGCCCCCGGCCCTTGAAGCAAATCGCGAGCTGATCGCCCACCACAAAGCCTCCCTTAAGGCAGGTGCCGATGCCTTGCGCCGCGCTTATGAAGCCCGCCCCCTGACTGATCCCATCCTCAGGGGACGCTGCCAGCTGGTGGACTCCGTCCTGACCAGTCTGTGGAAAGCCTCTGCCATCCCCTCTTCCGCCAGCCTGGTGGCGGTAGGTGGCTATGGCCGGGGAGATCTCTTCCCCCATTCGGACGTGGATCTGCTGTTCCTGCTGGAAGACGACCCCGACGAGGAGCTTAGCGAGCGCCTCACCCAGTTGATCGGGCTGCTCTGGGACGTGGGGCTGGAGATAGGCCATAGCGTGCGCACCATCGACGGCTGCCTCGAAGAGGCCGAGCAGGACATCACCGTGATGACAAACCTGCTCGAGGCGCGCCTGATCCACGGCAACACTCCCCTGTTCAAGCGTTTCCAGGAACGCCTCCATGGCCAACTGAACCCCGGCCAGTTCTTCAAAGCCAAACGCCTTGAGCAGGAGCAGCGCTACACCCGCCACAATGACACGCCCTACTCCCTTGAGCCCAACTGCAAGGAAAGCCCGGGCGGCCTGCGTGACCTGCAGCTGATCGGCTGGATCAGCCGGGCAGCCGGCCTGGGCACCCACTGGCGCGACCTGGCCCGGCACGGTCTGATCACCGAAGAGGAAGCGATTGAACTGCGGGAGCTCGAGCGCTTCCTGCAGCACGTGCGCATCCGCCTCCATCACCTGACCCGTCGCCGGGAAGACCGCCTGCTCTTCGACCACCAGGAAACCCTTGCCCATGAGTTCGGCTTCACCGCCACCGACAACCGGCGTGCCTCTGAAGTCTTCATGCAGGAGTACTACCGGACAGCCAAGAAGGTGACCCAGCTCAACACCATCCTGCTCCTCAACTTCGGGGTGGAGTTCTTCCCCAACCGTTATCCGGCCGCGATCAACATCAACGAGCGCTTCCAGTGCGTCCGGGAACTGCTTGATGTGCGGGACGAGGGCGTCTTTGACCGTCATCCCAGCGCCCTGCTCGAATGCTTCCTTCTCCTTCAGCAGCGCTCCGAGCTGAAGGGAATGACCGCCCGCACCCTGCGGGCCCTGTGGCGTGGCCGCAAGCTGATCAACACTGAATTCCGCCAGAACCCGGCCAATCGGGCGCTTTTCCTGCGACTCCTGCAACAAAAGCGGGGCATCGTTCACGAAATGCGGCGGATGAACCAGTACGGCATCCTCAGCTTTTACCTGCCAGCCTGGCGACGCATCGTCGGCCAGATGCAGCACGACCTGTTCCATGTTTACACCGTGGACCAGCATATCCTGCAGGTGCTGCGCAACGTGCGGCGCCTCATGGTTGCCGATCATGCTCACGAGTACCCCCTGCTGACCCGCCTGTGCACGAGTTTCGAGAAACCCTGGCTGATCTACATTGCAGCCATCTTCCACGACATCGCCAAAGGACGGGGGGGAGATCATTCCAGGCTGGGTATGAAGGATGCGCGGGATTTCTGCGAAAACCATGGTCTGGGCGAAGAAGACACCCGCCTGGTGGTCTGGCTTGTCCAGCACCATCTGTCCATGTCCAATGTTGCTCAGAAACAGGACCTCTCCGACCTGGACGTCATCCAGCGTTTTGCCGGGCTGGTGGGCAACGAGCGCTACCTGACAGCCCTTTACATCCTCACCCACGCGGATATTCGTGGCACCAGCCCAAAGGTCTGGAATGGCTGGAAGGGCAAGCTGCTCGAAGACCTGTTCTTTGCCACCCAGCGCCTGCTCCGCGGCGCCACGCCCCAGCAGGCCCTGGGGACCCCCGTCCGCCAGGACGACGCCCGCAGCCTGCTGCGCTACTATGGCCTGCGCCCCGGCACCGAAGATGCCCTCTGGGCCCAACTCGACCAGGTTTACTTCCTGCGCCACGATCCGGAAGAAATCGCCTGGCACGCCCGCATGCTCTATTATCGGGTGGAAAGCGATGAACCGCTGGTCAAGGCCCGCCTCAGTCAGGTGGGGGAAGGCCTGCAGGTCATGGTCTACATGCGGGATGCCGGGGACCTGTTCGTGCGCCTGTGCGGATTTTTCAGCCGCCTGGGCTTCAGCATCGCCGATGCCAAGATTCACACCACCCGCCATGGCTACGCCCTGGACAGTTTCGTCCTGCTGGATCCAGGCCACGAGATCCATTACCGGGACATGATCAACCTGCTGGAACACGACCTGACAGAACGCCTTCAGGCAAATGCTCCGGTGGACCGACCTGCCGCGGGTCGCCTGTCACGGGAGGTCAAGCACTTTCCCATCACGCCGGAAGTCAGCATACGTCCGGATGAGCGCGGACAGCACTACATCATGTCGGTGATCGCCGCCGACCGGCCCGGTCTGCTGTTCGGTGTCGCCGAAACCCTGGTGGCCCACGGCATCAACCTCCATACAGCCAAGATCGCCACCCTTGGCGAGCGGGCGGAGGACACCTTCCTGATCAGCGGACCAGAACTCTCCCAGGACGCTCGAATACTCAAGATCGAGACGGATCTGCTGGAAAAACTGGCGATCTGAAGGGCTGCGGCCTGTCGATCCAGGCCACAGCCCTTCTGGGACGGCGTTCAGTCATCACCCGCCATGGAGCCGTCCGGAAAAAGCACCTCGGTGTAACCAAAGCGGCTGAAGTCCCTGACCCGCATGGGATAAAGGATCCCATCCAGGTGATCGCATTCGTGCTGCACCACCCGGGCGTGAAAACCCGTGGCATAGCGGTCGATCGGAGCCCCGTCCGCATCGAACCCCATGTAACGCAACTGGGTCCATCGGGGAACCCAGCCCCTCAGGCCAGGGACCGACAGGCAACCCTCCCAGCCGCCCTCCTCCTCCCGGGTCACGGGCATGAGCACTGGATTGATCAGCACCGTGTCGGGCACCGCAGCGGCATCCGGATAGCGGGGGCTCGGCCCACCCCCGAAGATCACCACCCGCAGCCCGACACCGATCTGGGGCGCCGCCAGGCCGGCGCCGTTGAGATGCTTCATCGTGTCGCGCATGTCGGCGATCAAGCCAGCCAGCCCGGGCGTTCCGAAGACGTCCACCTCCCGGGCACGCTCCAGCAAGCGGGGATCCCCCATGCGCAGGACTTCGCGGATCATTTGTCGCAGATATGGTTGAGAACGTTGCGCACCCGGCCCATGGCCTCCTTCAGAACCACCTCGATTTCGTCAAAACAGATCCGGGTCTCGCTGCTCCCTCGCCCCGCTGCAAAATTGGCCACCACATTGATGGCAGCGTAGGGAATGCCCAGCTCACGGGCCAGGGCGGCCTCCGGCATGCCGGTCATCCCAACCACATCACATCCGTCGCGCTCCAGCCGTTTGATCTCGGCGGCTGTTTCCAGACGTGGCCCCTGGGTGGCAGCATATACCGCACCATCGAGAACCGGTTCGCCGGCAGCCCCGGCAGCCGCAAGGATGCGCTGACGCAAGGACTGATCGTAGGGCTCCGTAAAATCGATATGCACCACCGGCTCATCGGAATTTTCGTGAAAGGTGCTCTTGCGGCCCCAGGTGTAGTCAATGATCTGATCGGGCACGACCAGCCTGCCCGGGCACAGGTCGGCCCGGATCCCGCCCACCGAAGCCACGGAAATGATGGCATCCACCCTGGCCTGCTGCAGGGCCCATAAATTGGCCTGGTAATTGACCCGATGCGGGGGAATCGTGTGGCCATAGCCATGCCGTGCCAGAAACACAATGGCGGTATTACAGACCCGGCCGAAGGTCAGCGCCCCCGAGGGCTCTCCGTAGGGCGTGCGCACCACCTCACGACGGATCAGGTCCAGGGTGGCCAGTTGGGTCAGACCGCTACCGCCGATAATTGCCAGCATTGCCAGGCTACTCCTCGAAAAAAGGTGATGAATGCCAATCTTAGCACGCCCCTTGTGGCGGCTCCGTCATGCTGCAACGCGCAAAGGCGTGCTAAAATCCTGCGTTTACAAGTAATTCCGGTATCCACCTACATGTCCCGCGCCATCCGTAACATCGCCATCATTGCCCACGTCGACCACGGCAAAACCACCCTCGTCGACCAGCTCCTGCGCCAATCAGGCACCTTCCGCGACAATCAGCAGGTCAGTGAGCGGATCATGGACTCGGGGGATATCGAAAAGGAGCGGGGCATCACCATCCTGTCGAAGAACTGTGCGATCCAGTATGGCGACACCCACATCAACATCGTCGACACCCCGGGCCACGCCGACTTCGGCGGCGAGGTCGAGCGCGTGCTGTCGATGGTGGACAGCGTGCTGCTGCTGGTCGACTCGGTCGAAGGCCCGATGCCCCAGACCCGCTTCGTGACCCGCAAGGCCCTGGGCCTCGGCCTCAAGCCGATCGTGGTGATCAACAAGATCGACCGTCCGGGCGCCCGCCCCGATTGGGTCATCAACCACACCTTCGACCTCTTCGACAAGCTCGGCGCCACCGACGAGCAGCTCGACTTCCC
>NZ_JAQUVG010000004.1 GCF_028693495.1 Zoogloea sp.
TGCCTTCAGGCGGAAACGCGTTGCCATCTTAGGGGCACACCTGGCCCACCGCCAGTTTTTTAAGGACAGGCTCCGTTGTTTCAGGGCAAGCCCTCGTCCCAGTAGGGAACGGGACCGATCCGCCCGGCCAGATAGTCCGCCAGCGCCCGCACACGGGTCGGCAGATAGCGGTTGCTCGGGAAAACCGCATAGATTCCCAGCTCAGGGCTCGGATAGTCCACCAGCAGCACTTCCAGCACGCCTTCCCGAATCGCCGGAGCAGCCAGAAAACTGGGCTGACGGGCAATCCCCAAGCCCCGCTGGCAGGCATCCATAAGCGCATCCCCACTATTGGCGTGGAGACGGCCCTGCACCGGAACCCACTGCACCTCCCCTTCTACCCGGTAGGGCCAGGCCGACCGGGCGGTACCGGTATAGCCCAGGCAGTGATGCCCCGTCAGATCCGCCGGCACCTGGGGCCGGCCGTGGAGCGCCAGATAATCAGGAGAGGCCAGGGTCAGCAGGCGGGACGAACAGATGCGCCGGGCCACCTGAGTCGGATCCAGCTGGGAGGTGATCCGGATCGCCATGTCCAGGCCATTTTCGATCAGGCTCACCTGACGGTCGTTGTAATCCACGTCCAGGCTGACCTCCGGCCAGGCCCGCACGAACTCGGCCACCAGGGGCGCCAGGTGGCGTATGCCGAAGCTCACCGGCACGCTCAGGCGGATCGAGCCGCGCGGGATCCGGTCTCCGCCGGACAAATCCCCTTCGGCTGCACTGACCAGATCCAGAATTTCCCGGCAGCGCTCCAGGTACACCTCCCCTTCCGCAGTCAGCCGCAGACTGCGGGTACTGCGGGCGATCAGCTTCACTCCAAGATGCGCTTCCAGACTGGCAATCATCCGCGTCACGGCGGAACGGGCCACCCCCAGATGATCCGCAACCGCGGCAAAGCTCCCTGCCTCAGCCACGCGAATGAAGACCTCCATCCCTTGCAAGCGATCCATTGTTTCAATTTCCGCAACAAAAAGTTTTCAATTTAAGGGTTTTTCCACCCAAATGAAAAGCCTACAGTGTGGCCAATTCCAGTAAGGAAACCGGCATGTCCCTCCGACACCCTGTACTCTTCCTCTCCCACGGCGCCCCCGACATCCTTCTCAAGGGGGGCGCCAGCGTTGCTCTCTGGAAACAGCTGGGCGCAGCGCTGCCGCGCCCCCGAGCCATTCTGGTCATTTCGGCCCACTGGGCAGCCCGGATGCCCCTGGTCAGCACCGCGGCCACTCCGGAAACCATCCACGATTTCGGCGGTTTCCCCCCTGCCCTCTACAGCATGCACTATCCTGCCCCCGGCGCCCCCACGCTGGCAGCCCGGGTAGCGGATCTGCTGCACTCTGCCGGTCTTCCCTGCGAGGAAAGCCCGCACCGGGGGCTGGACCATGGCGCCTGGATTCCCCTCAAGGCCATGTTCCCGGATGCAGACATCCCGGTCCTGCAACTGGCCCTCCAGCCCTTTGCGGGCCCCGGGTGGCATTTCAGGATCGGACAGGCCCTGCGCGCCCTTCGGGAAGAAGGCATCCTGATCCTCGCTTCCGGTGCCATCACCCACAACTTTGCCTGGCTGACCTGGGGCGAGGACAGCGCGCCCCTCCCACAGGCCAGGATGTTCTCCGACTGGACTGGGGCAACACTGGCCCGGGGCGACCGGGAGATCCTCCTGGACTATCGCCACCAGGCCCCCCACGGCGCCGCCGCCCACCCCAGCGAGGAACACCTGCTGCCCCTCTTCGTCGCCCTCGGCGCCGCGGATCCGGAAGAAACCCCCCTGCGCCTGGAACCCGAATTCATCCAGGGTGGTCTGGCAATGGACGCCTATCTCTGGCAGGACGCCAGCCCAACCCCCTTTCACCCGGAACACTGACCATGCCTGCACCCTCACCCCGCTACACCGGCCCGGCCATGGCCGCCCACTGGATCATGGCCGTCCTGATCCTGGTGGCTTTTCCCCTGGGCGTTTACATGCAGGACCTGCCCCTGTCCCCCGACAAGCTCAAACTCTACTCGTACCACAAATGGATCGGCATGACCGTGCTGCTGCTGTTCCTGCCGCGCCTCCTGTGGCGCATCACCCATCGCCCGCCCGCACCCCTGCCGATGCCCGCCTGGCAGCACCGGATCGCCGAGAGCACCCACCACCTGCTCTACCTGCTGATGGTACTGGTGCCCTTGAGCGGCTGGCTGATGAGCTCGGCCAAAGGCTTCCAGGTGGTGTATTTTGGTGTCCTGCCCATTCCCGACCTGATGGGCAAGGATCAAGGCCTGGGTGACTTCTTCCTGCAAGCCCACAAGCTGCTCAACTTCGCCCTGCTGGCCCTGGTCGGCCTGCATGTGGCTGGCGCCCTCAAACACCAGATCCTTGACAAGGACGGCACCCTGCGCCGCATGCTGCCCTTCGGTCAATAAACCCTTCAGGAGAAACCCATGCCCTTCCGTACCGCTTCCCTCGCCCTGGCCGCCAGCGGTCTGCTGCTGACCGGCACCGCCCAGGCCATCGAATACAACCAGGTGGATGCCACCCGGAGCAGCCTCGCCTTCACGTCCAAGCAGATGGGCGTCCCGGTGCCCGGCAGTTTCAAGCGCTTCAATGCCAGCATCGCCTTTGATCCCGCCAGGCCGACGGCTGCCAGCACCACCCTCGAAATCGATCTGGCCAGCATCGATGCGGGCTCCAGGGAGGCCAACGATGAAGTAGTCGGCAAGCAGTGGTTCAACGTCAAGGCCCATCCCACGGCCCGGTTCGTCTCCACCGGTGTCCGCGCCCTGGGCAACAACCGCTTCGAAGCTCTGGGCAAGATGACCGTCAAGGGCCAGACCCGGGACGTGGTCGCCCCCTTCACCTTCAAGCAGGAAGGCAGCGGCGGCGTCTTTGACGGCGGATTCGTGCTCAAGCGCATGGACTACGGCATCGGTGAAGGCCCCTGGGCCGATGTGTCAGCCGTCGCCAACGAAATCGAAATCAAATTCCGGGTCGTCGCCAACGCCGGCCCGGCCAAGAAGTGAGCTCACAGTTCACCCCCAACCCCCAGTCTCATGATCAAAACGGAGTAAACCCATGAAGAAGCTCATCGCCCTCGCCCTCACCGCCGGCCTGTCCACCGCAGCCTTCGCCGCGCCGGAAACCTACAGCCTGGACAACAGCCACACCTTCCCCCGCTTCGAATACAACCACTTCGGCTACTCCCTGCAGCAGTCCGGCTTCGACAAGACCACCGGCGCCATCACCCTCGACCGGGCCGCCAAGACCGGCTCCGTGGATGTGACCATCGACGCCACCTCCGTGAATACCGGTTCCAGCCTATTTAACCAGCACATTCAGGGTGAGGACTTCTTCGACACCGCCAAGTACAAGACCATCACCTACAAATCCACCAAGGTGAATTTCGATGGCGACAAGCCGAGCACCATTGAAGGCAACCTGACGATCAAGGGCATCACCAAGCCGGTCACCCTGACCGTCACCCACTTCCACTGCATGCCCCACCCGATGCACAAGAAGGACGCCTGCGGTGCCAACGCCACGGCCACCATCAAGCGCAGCGAGTTCAATGCAGGCAAATACGCCCCCTATGTGGGCGACGAGGTGAAGCTGTCCATCGTCGTCGAAGCCGTCAAGAGCTGACCTTCCCCGCTTCCCCCGACGCCCTGCCGCCCGTCCCGGGTCGCAGGGCGTTTTTGCATTTTCTTTTGGCTGCGTGTCATCCGTCCGGGCGTCTCTGGCGTTAGAACACGGTCCTCGCCGGCCGGCTCCGCACCACCGGCGACCTTCTTTGTCCCGAGCCGCCCATGCCCCCCGACGCTTCCCGAATGCCCCTGGTGGACGCCCTCAAAGCCTTCGCCTGCCTTTCCATCGTCCTCCATCACCTGGCCTTCTATGGCCCGATGACCGACATCGCCGCGCCCCTGATGCCCGGCCTCATCGCCTGGTTCAACGACTACGGCCGGATGGCGGTCCAGGTCTTCCTGGTGGTTTCCGGCTTTCTGTTCGGCGCCAGGTACCTGGGCAAGGAGGCCCACGCCCGGCAGACGATCCAGCCCATGGCGGCCCTGCTCCAGCGTTATACCCGGCTCGTGGTGCCCTACTCGGCGGCCCTGCTCCTGGCGATCGCCTGCAATGGCCTCGCCAGCCTGGGCATGGAACACCGCAGCCTCTCCGCGCCCCCCGCGCCTGGCCAGTTGCTGGCCCATGTGCTGCTACTGCACAACCTGCTGGATGAAGAAGCCCTGTCCGCCGGCGTCTGGTACGTGGCCATCGACTTCCAGCTGTTTACCCTGGCCACGCTGCTGATCTGGCTCCCGGGCCGCATCGCCCCCCTGCGCGCCCACGCCAGGCCCCTGGCCCTGGCCCTTCTGGGGATCATGACCGGAGCCTCCCTGTTCGGCTTCAACCGGGATGCCTGGTGGGACGAATCCGCCTTCTACTTCTTTGGCGCCTTCGGCCTCGGCATACTGGCCTGGTGGGCTGCCGGCCAGCGCCACGCACAGCTCTGGCTCCTCGGGCTGACCCTGCTGGCGCTCTCGGCCCTGGTCCTCGACTTCCGCCTCCGCCTCGCCATCGCCCTGGGCGTGATGCTGATCCTGGGTCTCGGCCGGCACACAGGGCTGCTCCACCGGCTGCCCATCCCGAAGCCCCTGACCGGACTGAGCCGGATCTCCTATTCCGTGTTCCTGGTGCACTTCCCCCTCTGCCTGCTGGTCAATGCGGTTTTTGTCAGCCTCTTCCCGAGCAGTCCGACCCTCAATGCATTCGGGATCATGCTGGCCATCCTGCTCAGCCTGCTGGGCGGATGGGCATTCCACAGGAGGGTGGAGTGCCGTGCCTATGGCCTGCGTACACGGCTGCTCTTTCCGGCGGGCCTGGTGGCCTCGGGCTGGCTCGGCAGCCTGATGATCAGCGGCCTGGCCGGCTGAGCGGAACGCTCAAGCCAGGCCCAGCGCCGCGAGGTCCACTTCATCCACCGCCGCCGGATCCATGAAACGCTCGGCGTAAGCCCGGCAGACCCCGGAGCGCACAAAGAGCGCAAACAAATCCGGGTCGATGTGACCGTTGTCGCGCATCCGGGCCATGATCCCCACCGCCTCCGACAGGGTCTTGCCCCGCTTGTAGGGCCGATCCACCGCGGTCAGGGCCTCGAAGACATCGGCAATCGCCATCATTCGCGCCAGAGGACTCATCTGGGCCGCCCCCAGCCCCCGGGGATAACCGCCCCCGTCCATCCGCTCGTGGTGCCCTCCAGCTATCTCAGGAACGGCCCTCAGGTGACGGGGAAAGGGCAACTCGTCCAGCATCCGGATGGTCTGGATGATGTGCTCGTTGATCTTGAAGCGCTCCTCTTCCCCCAGGGTGCCCCGGGGAATGGTCAGGTTGCGCAACTCCCCCCGGTGATACAGGAGTTCGGGCACAGGCATCCGGAACCCCCAGGGGTTGTCCGGAAGGATCCGATCCCCCTCTTCACGGGCAATCCGGTGCTCCGGCTTATCCGCCAGCACCGTCTCCAGCACCGGCAAGGACGGGGCATCGCCCTTCCGGAGGCGCTCCTCCGGTGACACCCCCAACCGGTCGTCCAGCGTCCGCAGCCAGGTACGCGCTGCGATCCGGCGCAGGCGGGCCTCGGCGGCAGGGTCCATCTGCTCGCTGCCCAGGTTGCAGGCCGCCACGAAGGCAAACTCCTCATCCAGGACACGCCACTCCTGCGCCAGGGCGGCCAGCGCCTCCTCCCGGACAGCCCCTTCCGCGATCCGGCGCCAACACGCCACTTCCGCATCCCGCTTGAGGACTTCGAAGCGGGTCCGGATCTCGTGGATCCGGTCGTACAGGGTCTCCAGCTTGGTGGCCTTGTCCACCACGAACTCCGGTGTCGTCACCTTGCCACAATCATGCAGCCAGGAGGCCAGATGGAGCGCCTCCCGGTCATCCTCACTCATCTGAAACCCCGTGTAAGGCCCCTCCGTGGCGGCGCACGCCGCCTCGGCCAGCAACTGGGCCAGCACCGGCACCCGGGCACAATGGCCGCCGGTATAGCGGCTCTTGGCATCAATCGCTCCTGCAATCAGGCGCACAAAACTCTCGAAGAGCTCCTTGCGGGCCTCGATCAGGGCACGGGTCTCCAGGGACACCGCGGCCGAGCCCGACAAGGCTTCGGCAAAACGGATCTTGTCCTCCTCCGGGGGACTCTCGAACCACAGCACCAGCATCCCCAGCCGCATGCCTTCACGATCCTGCAGCGGCAACGCCAGGCAGGCCATCCGGTCGCTCTCCAGGGCACCCAACAGCGAACGCCAGGGCGAGCCTTCCCCGGAGATCTGGACGACACCGGAACGCTGGCCAGGTGCCACCAGGCTACCCACCGCCCCCCCTGCAGGTAGCCCCTCCAGGGGCAGGCTTTCCCCATGAGCATTACGCAAGGCCATCGCCTCCAGCCCCTCCTCCCCGTCCCGGGTCAGGAAGAGGACACCGGCCCGGGCACCCAGCACGCCCACGGTTTCATCCACCACCCGGGCCAGCAGACGCCCGAAATCGGTTTCCGCCGCCATCACCGAGGCAATGTCGAGAAAACGCCGGATCGCCCCCTTCATGGACGCAAGATCCTCGGCCAGATCGTCCACTTCCCGCACCACCGAACGGGTGGACACCGAACTGGAAAAATCGAAACGGCGGATCGCCGCAGCCGCCCCGGCCAGCTCACGGATGGGACGGGACACCAGGCGCGCCGCCAGATAGCTCAAGGGCAGCGCCAGCAGGATCACCGCCAGGGTGATCAGGATGGAGCGGTCCCGGATCGCCCTTGCCTCCACGAGGAACTCCGCGTCGGGCACCGCCACCCCCAGATGGATGGGACCGTTACCGAGCACGGGCAGGGGCACAACCGCCCCCCGCCACGCCCGGCCAGCCCCAGTGAAGGCGTACAGTCCCTCTCCCGACTTCACCCCTGGGCGCAGCAACCCCGCCAGCAGGCCTGCCTCCAGCGCATCCACCCGGGGGCGGGACACCCGGTCGTTCTCATCCCCGTGCAACCAGCCCCTCTCCGAATAGGCAATGACCTGCTGCGCCCCATCGAACAGCACCAGCCGGGAGCCCGGGGTGATGCGCTGGGCATCCAGGGTCTCGTCCAGGGTCGCCAGGCGGATGTCGGCCCCTACCACCGCATGCCCTCCCGACGCCTGCCGGGCAATCGTCACCCCGGGCTTGCGGGTGGCCGCAAACAGATAAGGGGCCGTCTGGACCGCCCCCGCCTGCGCCTGCGCAAGCCGGTACCAGTCCCGCTGCCGCGGATCATAGTTCCGGGCATAGTCCGCACGCCGGTCCGTGGCGAGCACCTCCAGTGCAGCGTCCAGAAAAACGAAGCGACCATCCTCCCCCGCAATGCTCTGGACCACATAGGCGGAATCTGCAGGCGCCCCCAGCTGGCGACGGTCCTCGTCGCTGACGAAGCGCATCAGCAGGAAGAAGTCCCCGTTGTCGTAGCCCACGTAGCACGAGCTGACGGAGGGTGACCCCGCCAGCACCTCCCGCAGCAGGGGCAGACTGGTCCAGCGCGCCTCCAGGGTGCCGGCCCGGGTCAGGGGCTGCAGGGCCAGCAGCCCCATCGCCGACCCCACCGGCTGAAGCAGGGCCTCGGTCTCCGCGGCCGTCTGGCGGACGATGCGCACCATCAGGTCGCCCGCCGCCCGCTCCAGCATGTCCGCACTGCGGGCATAGGACAGCCAGGCGATGCTGCCACCCGCGACCAGCAGCAACAGGAAAAACAAGGACGAGATATGCAGGTGCAGCGGAAAGCGCCGGCGGTGAAGCGGGGTATCCTGAAGGCTATCGGCTGCCATGACGGTCTCCGCGCAGGTGGGCGTTATTGCCCGCCCAGAGCCCGCCGGTACTCTCCCGGTCGGGCTCCAGTCCATTTCTTGAAAGCCCGGTGAAAGGCACTCGCTTCGGCGAACCCCAGATCCAGCGCAATATCGAGCACGGACTTGTCCGAGTGGCTGAGCTGGCTGATGGCCAGGTCCAGACGCAGCGCATCCTTGATGGTCTGGTAAGACTGTCCCTCGTCTGTCAGATGCCGGCGCAAGGTGGACGGGGAAAAATGCAGCTGCTGCGCCAGGGTTTCGAAAGCGGGCCAGGTATCAGGCGGGATATCCCGCAACTGACGGCGGATGCGCGCCACCAGGCCATCGCTGTTGCGGTACTTGACCAGGAAATTGGCCGGCGCACTGCGCAGGAAGACCTTCATCGTGCGCTCGTTCTGGACATTGGCCATGTCCAGGTACTCCGCCGGGAAGGCGATCTCGGTTTCCATCTGGTCAAAGCGCAGATCCGGCGAAAACAACACCCGCCATTCAGCGCTGTAGTCCGGCTCGGCACAACGGAAGGTCGCATGGTGCAAGGGAATCCGCCGGCTGATCAGCCAGCAGGCGAGCCCGTGAAGAATGATCAGGAAGGTGCCGTAGGCGAAGGCCCGCCGCGGACCGGGCAGCCGCTCCGCGAGCACCACCCGGGCCATTTCCCCTTCCCGCAGCAGCACCCCTTCGAAATCGTCCAGGACCAGCCGAAAGAAACGCAGGGCCCGCCGCAGGGCCCGCTCCAGGGTGTCGCAATGAATCACGCTGTGGCACAGCAGGGTGAAGCTGCCGGCCTTCATCCGATGGCTGTCCATGCCGAAGAACTCGTCGTCCATGGTCTGGGCAATGGCATGCCACAAGGTGCCGTAATGGGTCGACGAGACCCGGGCCTGGGGCGCCTGGAGCAGCTCCGGCGAGATGCCCGCCTGGGCCAGCAGCGCATCCCCGTCGATCCCCTGCGCACGCACACCGGCAAGGGCTTCCTGGACGAAGGCCATCGCAATGGTACCCTTGTCAGTGGCGGCACCGGGGTGGAAGCGGGAGGACGGAGGCATGAGGGAGAGGGCTGCAGCAGGACCAGGCAGTTATGGCAAATTCTACCACCCAGATTGAGCGATTTAGACATGGAGCCGCGCCACCGGCTTGCCTAAACTTGATAGCACAGTGCGCCCACCCGGGCGCATCAAGGACAACAAAGAGGAGAGCACCTGATGGACATCAGCAACAATGTTTTCGTGGTCACCGGAGGAGGCTCCGGCCTGGGTGCAGCAACCGCCCGCATGATCGTCGCCAAGGGCGGCAAGGTCGTTCTTGCCGACGTCAACAAGGAAGCCGGCGAAGCTTTGGCAGCCGAACTGGGTGCCAATGCCCGTTTCGTTGCCACCGACGTGACCAGTGAAGACAGCGCCCAGGCCGCCTTTGCCGCCGCCACCGAACTGGGCACCCTGCGCGGCCTGGTCAACTGTGCCGGCGTGGCCCCCGCCGAAAAGGTGGTCGGCAGGGAAGGCCCGCACAAGCTCGAGTCCTTCGCCCGCACCATCAACATCAACCTGGTGGGCAGCTTCAACATGATCCGCCTGGCTGCGGCCATCATGAGCAAGAACGAGCCCAATGCCGGCGGTGAGCGCGGCGTGATCGTCAGCACCGCCTCGGTGGCAGCCTTCGACGGCCAGCTCGGCCAGGCCGGCTATGCCGCATCGAAGGGTGGTGTGGTCGCCATGACCCTGCCCATCGCCCGCGAACTGAGCCGCTCCGGCATCCGCGTGATGACCATCGCCCCGGGCATCATGGAAACCCCGATGCTGCTGGGCATGCCCGCCGAAGTGCAGGATGCCCTGGGCAAGACCGTGCCCTTCCCCGCCCGCATGGGCAAGCCGGCCGAGTTCGCCGCGCTGGTCGAGCACATCTTCGGCAACGCCTACCTGAACGGCGAAGTGATCCGCCTCGACGGCGCCATCCGCATGGCCGCCAAGTAATTGATCCGGTAAGGAGTGAGGGGAGAGGAGCAAGGAGGCCGCGCGGGACGCGTGTCGCCCTTTACGCCCGCTCCGGCCCCTCCTCACTCCTCACACCTCACTCTTCACCGACCTTAAAGGATTTGCCGAATGACCCACACCAACGACCCGATCGTCATCGTTTCCGCTGTCCGCACCCCGATGGGTGGCTTCCAGGGTGATTTCAACAGCCTCACCGCGGCCCAGCTCGGCGCCGTCGCCATCAAGGCCGCCGTCGAGCGCGCCGGCATCTCCGCCGAGACCGTCGAGGAAATCATCTTCGGCTGCGTGCTGCCCGCTGGCCAGGGCCAGGCCCCGGCCCGCCAGGCGGCCCTGGGCGGCGGCCTGCCCCTGTCCGCCGGCTGTACCACCGTCAACAAGATGTGCGGCTCCGGCATGAAGGCCACCATGCTGGCCAATGACCTGCTGCTGGCCGGCACCAACGACGTGATGATCGCCGGCGGCATGGAGTCCATGTCCAACGCCCCCTACCTGCTGCCCAAGGCCCGCGGCGGCTACCGCCTGGGCCATGGCCAGGTGATGGACCACATGTTCCTCGACGGCCTCGAGGATGCCTACGAGAAGGGTCGCCTGATGGGCACCTTCGCCGAGGACTGCGCCGGCCTCTACAACTTCACCCGCGAGCAGCAGGACGCCTACGCCATCGCCTCCCTGACCCGCGCCCAGGCCGCCATCAAGGACGGCTCCTTCGAGTGGGAAATCACCCCCGTGACCGTCGCCGGCCGCAAGGGTGACGTGACGATCGCCAGCGACGAGCAGCCGCCCAAAGCCAACCTCGACAAGATCCCCACCCTCAAGCCGGCCTTCCGCAAGGATGGCACCGTGACCCCGGCCAACTCCAGCTCCATCTCCGATGGCGCCGCCGCGCTGGTGCTGATGCGCGCCTCCACCGCCGCCACCAAGGGCCTCACGCCGATCGCCAAGATCGTCGGCCACACCACCCACGCCCACCAGCCCAACCTGTTTGCCACTGCCCCGGTCGGCGCCATGCAGAAGCTGCTCGCCAAGACCGGCTGGACCACCGCCGACGTGGACCTGTGGGAAATCAACGAAGCCTTCGCCGTCGTCACCATGGCCGCCATCCATGATCTGAAGCTCGACCACGCCAAGGTGAACATCCACGGCGGGGCCTGCGCGCTGGGCCACCCCATCGGCGCCTCCGGCGCCCGCATCCTCGTCACCCTGCTCGGCGCCCTGAAGAAAACCGGCGGCAAGCGCGGCATCGCCAGCCTGTGCATCGGCGGCGGCGAAGCCACGGCCCTCGCCGTGGAAATGCTCTAAGGAAACCCACACCATGATCCTCACCCAAGAACAGGAAATGATCCGCGACTCCCTCCGCGCCTTCGCCCAGGAGCGCCTCGCGCCCTTCGCTGCGGAATGGGACCGCAACAGCACCTTCCCGGCCCAGGCCCTCAAGGAGCTCGGCGAGCTCGGCGCCCTGGGCATGTGCGTGCCCGAAGAATGGGGCGGCGCTGGCATGGACTACATGAGCCTCGTGCTGGCCCTGGAAGAGATCGCCGCCGGCGACGGTGCCACCTCCACCATCGTCAGCGTGCAAAACTCACTGCCCTGCGGCATCACCAACAAGTACGGCACCGACGCCCAGAAGGAAGAATGGCTCAAGCCCCTCGCCCGTGGCGAAAAGCTCGGCTGCTTCTGCCTGACCGAGCCCCACACCGGCTCCGACGCGGCGGCCATCACCACCCGCGCCGACCGCGACGGTGACCACTACGTCATCAACGGCGTCAAGCACTACATCACCACCGGCAAGTACGCCGACGTGGCCATCGTCTTCGCCGTCACCGACAAGGCCGCCGGCAAGAAGGGCATCTCCTGCTTCCTGGTGCCCACCAGCACCCCCGGCTACACCGTCGCCCGCATCGAGCAGAAGATGGGGCAGCACGCCTCCGACACCTGCCAGATCGTTTTCGACAACTGCCGCGTTCCCGCCACCGCCCTCTTGGGCAAGGAAGGCGAAGGCTACAAGATCGCCCTCTCCAACCTGGAAGCCGGCCGCATCGGCATCGCCGCCCAATCCGTGGGCATGGCCCGCGCCGCCTACGAGGCCGCCGTGGCCTACGCCAAGGACCGGGTGACCTTCGGCGTGCCCATCATCGAGCACCAGGCGGTCAACTTCCGCCTCGCCGACATGGCCACCCAGCTGGACGCCGCCCGCCTGATGGTGTGGCGTGCGGCCACCCTCAAGGATGCGGGCAAGCCCTGCCTCGTCGAAGCCTCGATGGCCAAGATGTTCGCTTCCGAAATGGCCGAGAAGGTCTGCTCCGCCGCCATCCAGATCCACGGCGGCTGCGGCTACACCGATGAGACCCCGGTGGAACGCATCTTCCGCGACGTCCGCATCACCCAGATCTACGAAGGTGCCAACGACATCCAGCGGCTGGTGATCGGCCGCAGCATCGCCGCCTGACCCAGCGGTCAGACAACCAGGCAGGCCGATGACGCGACGCAGGGCTTCCCCGTCGCGCCATCGGCCTGCCTGCCTTTACAGCCTGGAAAACAACAACGGAAGGAAACCGCGTGGGACCCCTGCATGGCGTGAAAATCATTGAATTTGCCGCCCTCGGCCCCTGCCCGATGGCGGCCATGATCCTGGCCGACCTGGGCGCCGAGGTGGTGCGCATCGAGCGCAAGCTCGCCCCGGGCGCCAAGCCCGGCGCCGAACTCTTCGATCCGCAGATCGACATCCTCAATCGCAGCCGCCGGGTGGTCAGCCTCGACCTCAAGAAGCCCGAAGGCCTCGACACCGCCCGCCGCCTGGTGGCCGGTGCCGACATCCTCCTGGAGGGCTTTCGCCCCGGCGTCATGGAGCGCCTTGGCCTCGGCCCCGACGAAGGCCTCGCCGCCAACCCCCGCCTCGTCTACGGCCGCATGACCGGCTGGGGCCAACACGGCCCCCTGGCCCAGTCTGCCGGCCACGACATCAACTACCTGTCCCTCTCCGGGGCCCTCCACGCGATCGGCGAGCCCGGCCGCAAGCCCGTGGTGCCCCTCAACCTGGTGGCCGACTGCGGTGGTGGCGCCATGCTGCTGGTAGTGGGAGTGCTGGCCGCCCTCACCGAGGCCCGTCACTCCGGCCAGGGCCAAGTGGTGGACGCTGCCATGACCGACGGCTCGGCCCTGCTCATGACCATGATGTACACCCTCAAGGCCATGGGCCAGTGGCAGCAGGCACGGGGTAGCAACCTGCTGGACGGCGGCGCCCACTTCTACGATACCTACCGCTGCGCCGACGGCAGATACATTTCCATCGGCCCCATCGAACCCCAGTTCTACGCCCTGTTCCTGGAAAAGGCAGGCATCACGGATCCGGATTTCCAGGCCCAGTGGAACAGATCCCAGTGGCCCGAACTGCGGAGCCGCCTGGCCCTGCATCTGGAAACCCGTACCCGGGATGAGTGGTGCGCCCTGCTGGAAGGAACGGATGCCTGCGTCGCCCCCGTACTGGACATGGACGAAGCGCCGAAACATCCGCACAATCAGGCCCGCGGCACTTTCATCGAGGTGGGCGGCATCGTCCAGCCCGCCCCGGCCCCCCGCTTCAGCCGCAGCACGCCAGACACGCCCCGCCCGCCGACCCCCGGCGCCAGCGGAGCCGACGTCCTCGCCGACTGGGGCTTCAGCCCCACCGAAGTGGACGCCCTGCGCCGTGCCGGGGCCATTCAATAACAAGCGCAACAGGAGAACGCATGGACTACAAGAACATCCTCGTCGAGACCCGCGGCAAGGTCGGCCTCGTCACCCTCAACCGCCCCAAGGCCCTCAACGCCCTCAATGACGAACTGATCGATGAGCTGGGCGCCGCCCTCGATGTCTTCGAGGCCGACGAGAACATCGGCTGCGTCGTCATCACGGGCTCCGAGAAAGCCTTCGCGGCCGGCGCCGACATTGGTGCAATGGCCACCTTCAGCTACATGGACGCCTACAAGGGCGACTACATCACCCGCAACTGGGAACGGGTCAAGACCTGTCGCAAGCCCATCATCGCCGCCGTGGCCGGCTTTGCCCTGGGCGGCGGCTGCGAACTGGCCATGAGCTGCGACATGATCTTCGCCGCCGACACCGCCAAGTTCGGCCAGCCCGAAGTCAAGCTGGGCATCCTGCCCGGCGCCGGCGGCACCCAGCGCCTGCCCCGTGCCGTGGGCAAGGCCAAGGCCATGGACCTGTGCCTCACTGCCCGCATGATGGACGCCGCCGAAGCCGAGAAATCCGGCCTCGTGGCCCGGGTGATCCCCGCCGACCAACTCCTCGACGAAGCCCTCAAGGCCGCCGGGACCATTGCCGGCTTCTCCCTGCCCGTCGTCATGATGATCAAGGAGTCGGTCAACCGCGCCTACGAATCCAGCCTCCAGGAAGGCCTGCTCTTCGAGCGCCGCGTCTTCCACTCGGCCTTCGCCCTTGAAGACCAGAAGGAAGGCATGGCCGCCTTCGTCGAAAAGCGCAAACCGGACTTCAAGAACCGCTGACCGTCACGCTCGCGTCCCACCAGGACGATGCGCTGCAAGGGGGCTCCGGCCCCCTTGTCCGTTCATGACCCGGCGGATGCCCGGATCTGTCCGGGGGAGGCCCGCCTCCAGCAGACGGCCACCCCGGCGGATCACTGGGCCTTACTTCACTTCCAGGACGCTGTCGTCCCATTTGTCGTGCTTTTCCAGCCCGAGCAGGTTGGCCACGGTGGCGGCGATGTTGGACAGCCCCGCGGTGGGGGTCTGGCGCAGGGCCAGCTTGCCGCCGGTCACGGTGTCGTGGAGGATCAGAGGAACCGGATTGAGGGTGTGGGCGGTCTTGGCCTTGTAGGAGCCATCCTGATTGAGGGCGGGCTGCCTGGTCTTCTTGTCCAGCTCGAACATCTCGTCGGCATTGCCGTGGTCGGCGGTGATGAGGGCGACGCCGCCGGCCGCCTCCACCGCATCCAGCAGGCGGCCGAGGGCCAGGTCGAGGGCTTCGATGGCCATGGTGGCGGCGCGGAAGTTGCCGGTGTGGCCCACCATGTCGCCGTTGGCGAAGTTGCAGCGCAGGACCCGGTACTTGCCCGAGCGGAGGGCAGCGATCATGGCGTCGGCGATTTCGGCGGCCTTCATCCAGGGGCGCTGCTCGAAGGGCACCACGTCGCTGGGGACTTCCTCCCAGGTTTCGCCTTCGAACTTGCCGGAACGGTTGCCGTTCCAGAAGTAGGTGACGTGGCCGAATTTCTGGGTTTCGGAGCAGGCGAACTGGGCCAGGCCCATCTTGCTGAACCATTCGCCGGAGGTATCGGTGATGGCGGGAGGGGCCACCAGGAAGCGCTTGGGCAGTTGCAGGTCGCCGTCGTACTGAAGCATGCCGGCGAAGGTGACCCGGGGATGGCGGACCCGGTCGAACGCGCTGAACTGCTCGTCGACAAAGGCGCGGGTGATCTCGATGGCCCGGTCGCCGCGGAAGTTGAAGAAGACCACCGCATCGCCGTCCTCGATGGTGCCGATGGGGATGCCGCCATCGGCGATGACGAATTCGGGCAGGTCCTGGTCGATGGTGCCCGGGTGCTTCTGGCGGAGGCCATTGACGGCCTCGGTGGCGTTGGCGAACTGGGGCCCCTCCCCCAGCACGTGGACCTTCCAGCCCTTTTCCACCATGGGCCAGTTGGCATCGTAGCGGTCCATGGTGATGTACTGGCGGCCGCCGCCGGAGGCGATGCGGGCATCGAAGCCGTCGGTACTGAGTTCGGCCAGGAAGGCTTCGAAGGGCACCACGTAATCGAGGGCGCTGGTCTCGGGCACGTCGCGCCCGTCCAGCAGGGCGTGGATGCGCACGGTGGGCACGCCTTCGGCCTTGGCCCGGACGACCATCGCCTTGAGGTGGTCGATGTGGCTGTGCACGTTGCCGTCGGAGAACAGGCCGATGAAGTGCAGCACGCCGCGGCCGGCCCTGGCCCCGGCCACGATCTCCTGCCAGGCCTCCCCGTTCCAGAGGGCGCCGTCGGCGATGGCGTTGGCCACCAGGGCAGCGCCCTGGCTATAGACCTGCCCTGCCCCGATGGCATTGTGGCCGACTTCGGAGTTGCCCATGTCGTCGTCGGAGGGCATGCCCACCGCGGTGCCGTGGGCGCGCAGGGAGATGTGCGGATGCAGGGCGAACAGGCGGTCGAGGGTGGGTTTGCGGGCGGCGGCGATGGCGCTGCCCACATCGGTCTTCGGAATCCCGTAGCCATCCATCACGATGACGACAACGGGGCCCTGAACGCCGGCAAAGGCGGAAGATTTCTGCAACATGATCGGTTCCTGAAGGAAGGATTTGGTGTCGGCACAACGGGGCCAAGCCCGTCAGCCATCCAGCGGGTCCGTTATTTTCCGCCAAATCGGCCCTCAGGTCACAGCAAGCTCACGATCCCCCTTGCCGATCACCGTCGGGGACGAAACTGGCGGGTGTCCCGGTAGTAGGCAGGGTCCTCGCTGTCCGGCGTCACCCCCGGCACGCCAAGCAGGGGCAGCGGCGCCAGATCGGTCTTGCCGAAGGGCTGACTGGTGAGGCGGCGGGCCAGCCAGGCATCGGCCTCAGCCAGTTGCTCCGCCACGGACAGTTGCAGCCAGGCAGGCTCCACCACCCGGTACAAGGCCTTGGCGCACAGCCCGACGAAGGGGGTGCGGAGCTGATCCCAGCTGGCGTGGCCGAAGATGAGGAAGCGGGTGCTGTCCAGGAGGCGTTGGCGTTGGCGCCAGAAGACCTCCTCCCAGGCATGGGCGACCAGCAGGGCGGGGAGGTCGGGGTCGGCGGAGACGACCAGCACACCGCATTCGTCGAACTGGGTGAGGGCGTCCCGCAGCGGCCCCCGGCCAGACAGGCCAGCCGCCCTCCGGCGGGCGATTTCCTGGAGGTGCAGAGCATTGCAGGCGGCCTTGGTCCGGGGCCAGCAGCACCAGGCCAGGGCGTTGAAGAAGTCGTGCCAGTCGCCGGGGCGGGTGGGCACCTCCCCGGTGGCGTCGATGTGGTCCTCGTAACCCTCCAGGTCCGCTGGCGGCAGGACGAAACCCAGGGGATGGCCGGAGCCGCTGACGGCCTGGGGTGCAACGCTCCGCAGCAGGGCGGTCAGCGCCCCGGCGTCCGGAATCCCGGACGGACACCGGGCGAGCAAGGTGGCAAGAGGCTCGAAGAGGGGACGCTGGGCGTAGGCGGCGGGTGGCAGCATGGGGGGAAACGGCCCCCAAAAGGGGGCGCCGGGCAGGGCTTACTCCCCGGAATCCCGAATCCGGCGGGCGGGGCTTCCCTCCTCCGCCGGCAGGAACTCCAGCAGGTCGTTCTTGCGGCTGAAGGTCCCCACCAGGGCACCGGGAGGCTCCTCGGGAGGATCGGGCCAGCGCTGGAACTGGCACGCCTCGGTACTGGCCAGATACCAGTGCCTGCCCTGCTTGAGGGCCCACAGACGGGTGCCGGCCTCGAAGACCTCCATCTTCACGCTCCCCGCCGTACCGGGACGGATCTCGTGGCGGCGCTGGCATTCGGGCAGGCGGGCCACCACGATGGCCTGCTCCACCTCGCTGCTCCAGAACCAGCGCTGTTCCCGGATGAGGCTGATGTTCTCGTCCTTGTTGCCATTGACGATGTAGGCCGCACCTTCATATTCGCAGGCAGCCAGCAGGGGAACGGCCAGGATCAGGACAGTTTTACGGAAAATGGGGTGCATCGTTCAACGGAGGGCAGAAGACATCAGGCCAGCTTCCAGGCGATGGTCTCGCCAGCCCGCAGGGGAACCAGGGGATCGCCAGGCAGGTAATCGATGCCCGCGGGAACCTGCCAGTCTTCCTTGACCAGGGTGATGGTGTCGGGATTGCGGGGCAGGCGGTAGAAATCGGGGCCGTTGAAGCTGGCAAAGGCCTCCAGCTTGTCCAGGGCACCTGCCTGCTCGAAGGCTTCCGCATACAGCTCGATCCCCGCATGGGCGGTGTAGCAGCCGGCACAGCCGCAGGCGGCTTCCTTGGTGGTCTTGGCGTGGGGCGCCGAATCGGTGCCCAGGAAGAACTTCGGGTTGCCCGAGGTGGCCACCTTGACCAGGGCTTCCCGATGGGTTTCGCGCTTGAGCACGGGCAGACAGTAGTGGTGGGGACGGATGCCGCCGGCGAAGATGGCGTTGCGGTTGAGGAGCAGGTGGTGGGCGGTGATGGTGGCACCCACGTTCGGCCCGGCCTCCGTCACGAACTGCGCTGCCTCGGCGGTGGTGATGTGCTCGAAGACGATGCGCAGGCTTGGGTAGCGCGCGGCAAGCGGGGCCAGCACGTGATCGATGAAGACACGCTCGCGGTCAAAGATATCCACCTCAGCGTGGGTCACTTCTCCATGAACACACAGGGTCAGGCCCTTCTCGGCCATCCGTTCGAGGACAGGATGAATCCGGGCGATGTCGGTGACGCCCGCGTCCGAGTTGGTTGTCGCGCCGGCGGGATAGAGCTTGGCGGCAACGACGAAGCCGCTGGCAGCGGCCACATCGATCTCCTCGGGGCTGAGGCTGTCGGTCAGGTAAAGCGACATCAACGGATCGAACTTGAGACCGTCCGGCACCGCCGCCAGGATGCGCGCCCGATAGGCTTCTGCCTGGGCCACCGTGGTGACCGGCGGCTTGAGGTTGGGCATGATCAGCGCCCGGCCGAAGCGTCGGGCCGTGTCAGGCACCACGGCCGCCAGGGCGGCGCCATCGCGCACGTGCAGGTGCCAGTCGTCGGGGCGGGTGAGGGTCAGGTTCATGGCGGGCATTCCGTAGCGAAAGGCAGATGTCGTCATTTTACCAGCCCGGCTGGCCAAGCACGACGACAAGTACGACGGGATGACGGCCCATGGCATGAAGCTCCGGAAGGCCCGTATCCTTGCATCCGTTAACCTGATCCGGGCCGCCAGCAGGACAGGAGCCCAGCGGATGTGCATGAACTGTCGTGCGGCAGGAGCGGACATGCCTGTCCTCGCGGCGTCCGCCCGCCGATTCACCCTTCGCAAGGAACAACCATGAGTTACCAATGGAACTGGGGGGTCTTCCTCACACCTGCCGCCGCCGGTGACGGCAGCACCTACCTGGGCTGGATGCTGTCCGGCCTGCAGGTGACGGTAGCCCTGTCCCTGTCGGCCTGGGTCATGGCCCTCGCCCTGGGCAGCCTGATCGGCGTGCTGCGCACCGTGCCCAACAGATGGCTCTCCGCCATCGCCGCCGGCTATGTGGAGCTCTTCCGTAACATCCCGCTGCTGGTCCAGCTCTTCATCTGGTACTTCGTGCTGCCCGAGTTGCTGCCGGTAAAGCTCGGCACCTGGTTCAAGCAGGATCTCGACCCGGTCACCCAGCAGTTCCTGTCGGCAATGGTCTGTCTCGGCTTCTTCACCAGCGCCCGGGTCTGCGAGCAGGTCCGCTCGGGTATCAACGCACTGCCCCAGGGCCAGAAAAATGCCGGCCTCGCCCTCGGCTTCACCCTGCCCCAGACCTATCGCCACGTGCTGCTGCCCATGGCCTTCCGGCTGGTGGTGCCACCGCTGACCTCGGAGTTCCTGAACATTTTCAAGAACTCGGCGGTCTGCTCCACCATCGGTCTGCTGGAACTGGCGGCCCAGGGCCGGCAGCTGGTGGACTACACCGCCCAGCCCTACGAATCCTTCATCGCCGTCACGGTGTTCTATCTGCTGATCAACGTGGTCGTGATGAGCCTGATGCGCGTCGTCGAGAACCGGACCCGGGTGCCGGGCTACCTGGGAGGCAAGTGAAATGTACGAATTCGACTGGTCATCCATCCCCGGCGCCCTGCCCTTCCTGTGGGAAGGCATGAAGGTGTCGCTGGAGATCACCCTCACCGCCGTGATCTTCGGCATCGCCTGGGGGACCGCCCTGGCGATGATGCGCCTGTCGCCGCTCAAGCCCCTGTCCTGGTTTGCCGCTGGCTACGTCAACCTGTTCCGGGCCATCCCGCTGGTGATGGTGCTGCTGTGGTTCTTCCTGATCGTGCCGCAGCTGCTGCGCAGCGTCTTCGCTCTGGATCCGAACACCGACGTGCGCCTGACCTCGGCGATGATCGGCTTCGCCCTGTTCGAGTCAGCCTACTACTCGGAGATTATCCGCGCCGGCATCCAGTCGGTGCCTGCGGGTCAGGTGGCCGCGGCCTCTGCCCTCGGCATGACCTACGCCCAGAGCATGCGTCTGGTGGTGCTGCCCCAGGCCTTCCGCAACATGGTGCCCCTGCTGCTGACCCAGGCCATCGTGCTGTTCCAGGACACCTCCCTGGTCTATGTGTCCGCGCTGGCCGATTTCTTCGGTACCGCCTACAAGGTGGGCGACCGGGACGGCCGCCTGGTGGAACTGCTGCTGTTTGCCGGCGCCGTCTATTTCGTCCTGTGCCTTGCGGCCTCCCAGCTGGTCCGCCGCTACCAGAAAAAACTCAACGCCCACGTGGCCCATTAACCCCCAGAACGCAACATGATCTCCATCGACAAGGTTTCCAAACACTACGGCAGCTTCCAGGTCCTCACCGACTGCACCACCCAGGTCAGGAAGGGCGAAGTGATCGTCGTCTGCGGCCCCTCGGGCAGCGGCAAGTCCACTCTCATCAAGTGCGTCAATGGTCTGGAGCCTTTCCAGTCCGGCACCATCACGGTGGACGGCATTTCGGTGGGCGACCCGAAGACCAATCTCTCCCGCTTGCGCAGCCGGGTGGGCATGGTGTTCCAGCACTTCGAGCTGTTCCCCCACATGAGCATCACCGACAACCTGACCATCGCCCAGGTCAAGGTCCTCGGCCGCAGCAAGGAGGAGGCCACCGACAAGGGCCTCAGGCTCCTCGACCGGGTTGGTCTCAAGGCCCACGCCCACAAGTTCCCAGGCCAGCTGTCCGGCGGCCAGCAGCAGCGCGTCGCCATCGCCCGCGCCCTGGCGATGGACCCGATCTGCATGCTCTTCGACGAACCCACTTCAGCCCTCGACCCGGAGATGATCAACGAGGTGCTGGACGTGATGGTCGAACTGGCCCAGGAAGGCATGACCATGATGTGCGTGACCCACGAGATGGGCTTTGCCCGCAAGGTGGCCAGCCGGGTGATCTTCATGGACCAGGGCCGGATCGTCGAGGATAACGCCACAGACGCCTTCTTCGGGGCCCCCCGCTCCGAGCGGGCCCGCCAGTTCCTGGCCAAGATCCTCTCCCACTGAGGACCCCGCACCGGTCTGGAACCCGCCCGCAACAGAGCAAATCAGCCCGCCCGGAGTGCCAGCGCCCGTTCGTACAGGGCGTTTTTCGACGCGCCGGTAATGGCGGCGGCCAGCTTCGCCGCCTGCTTCACCGGCAGCTCTGCCAGCAGCAGGCCGAGCACCCGCTCGGTCTCGGGAGACAGGCCCTCCAGCGGTGGCGCTGCCGATATCAGCACCACGAATTCGCCCCTCGCCCGGTTCGGATCGGCCGCGAGCCAGGCCGGCGCATCGCCCAGCGGCATGCGGACGATCTGCTCGAACATCTTGGTCAGTTCCCGGGCCACCACGATCTGGCGGGTCGGCTCCAGCACCGCAACCAGGTCGTCGAGGGTTTCGGCGATCCGGTGGGGCGCCTCATAGAACGCCAGGGTGCCGGGCACGCTGCGCAGGCTCTCCAGGGTTGCCCGCCGGGCCGTGCTCCTGGTGGGCAGGAAGCCATGGAAGTGGAAGGCGCCATCCGCCAGACCGGAGGCAGACAGCGCCGTCACGACGGCACTGGCCCCCGGCACCGGCACCACCGGAAAGCCGGCATCCTGAACCCGCGCCACCGCCCGGGCACCCGGATCGGACACGGCCGGGGTTCCCGCGTCGGTGATCAGGGCCACCTGTCGGCCCTCCTCCAGCATCCGGATCACCTGCCCTGCGGCCTCCTGCTCGTTGTGCTCATGAAGGGCAACCAGCCGGGTCTTGATCCCGAAGGCATCCAGCAGGCGCTGACTGTGACGGGTGTCCTCGCAGGCAACCGCGTCCACTGCCTTGAGTATCGCCAGCGCCCGCAGGCTCATGTCCTGCAGGTTACCCAGCGGCGTTGCCACCACATACAATGACGGTGTCTTGGCAAGGGGAGACGGTGATGACGGTTCGGAAAGGGCGGAATGCATGGCAGCGGAGCCGGGAAATGGCGGGGGAGCCCGATTGTGGCGACGACGCCCCCCCGGCGCAAGCCGAACACCTGCGCCGGGGAGCTGCCGCCGAGGCCCTGGCCGCCGAATATCTGGTCCGCCACGGCCTGACCCTCCTGGCCCGCAACGTCAGGTGCCGCGGCGGCGAGGTGGACCTGATTGCCGGCGACCGGGGCAGCCTGGTCTTCGTGGAGGTTCGGCTGCGCAGCAACCGTGACTTCGGGGGTGCCGCCGCCAGCATCACCGTCGCCAAGCAGCGCCGGATCATCCTCGCCGCCCAGTACTGGCTCCTCGGCCCGGGCCGCCGCTTCGCCCAGGCGCCGTGCCGCTTCGACGCAGTGCTGCTGGACCGCCTGGAGCAGGACCGCATTGAATGGATCCGCGGGGCCTTCGATGCCAGCTAGCGCGCTGTCCATACCGGCAGCCCTGCTGTGCCTGAGTCTCCTGCAGGGCGCGCCGGCCCTCGCCCAACACGTGGGAATCCTGCTCCAGAACTCGCCCCTGGCGGGCTTCCAGTACTACGGCGGCAAGATCCTGTGGGAGGAGATGCGTGCGGGCGACCGCCTGGCGCTAATCCGGGAACCGGACAACCCCCACGACCCACGGGCGATCCGGGTGGAATGGCGGGGACACAAGCTCGGTTATCTGCCCCGGGCAGAGAACCGCCTGGTGGCTCTGGCCATGGACCAGGGCACCCCGGTGAGCGGCCGGATCGCCGCGCTGACCGACCATCCCAACCCCTGGAAACGCCTGCGCATCGACGTGCTGCTGGGTTTGTAAGGGGATGTCTCCCCAGCGCCGGCATGGGCGGGCGCGGATGATAGAATTCCGGCCACTTCACCCGGAGCCATCCATGGATCTCGTAGCCCGCATTGCCCAGCAGTTCACCGACAGTGCCCAGACCAAGCTGGGCGCCCTCGAATTCATGGCCGAGCCCATCGCCGCAGCCATTGAAGCCATGACCCACTGCCTGATGGCCAACGGCAAGATCCTGGCCTGCGGCAACGGGGGCTCCGCGGCCGATGCCCAGCACTTCTCCGCCGAGCTGCTCAACCGCTTCGAGCTGGAGCGCCCGCCCCTGGCGGCCATTGCGCTGACCACCGACAGCTCCACCCTGACCTCCATCGGCAACGACTACGATTTCAGCCAGATCTTCTCCAAGCAGGTACGCGCCCTCGGCCAGCCCGGCGACGTGCTGCTGGCCATCTCCACCAGCGGCAACTCCCCCAACGTGATCGAAGCGGTCCATGCGGCCCATGAGCGCGAGATGCGGGTGGTGGCCCTGACCGGCAAGGGCGGTGGCCTGATGGCCGATCTGCTCGGCCCCGACGACATCCACCTCTGCGTTCCCGCCGACCGCACGGCACGGATTCAGGAAGTCCACCTGCTCACCCTGCACTGCCTGTGCGACGGCATCGATTGCCTCTTTCTCGGAGTCGAAGAATGAAACCCTTGCGCAAACCCCTGACCTGGTTCGCCCTCGCCATCGGGACCCTGGCCGCAGTACAGGGGTGCATCCCCGTCATCGTGGGTGGCACCGGCATGGCTGTCGCCATGGCCTCCGACCGGCGCAGCTCCGGCGCCTACGTGGAGGACGAAAGCATCGAGTGGAAAGCCTCCCGCTGGATCAGCGAGAAGCTGGGCGACCGGGTGCACGTGAACACCACCGCCTTCAACCGCAAGCTGCTCCTGACCGGGGAGGCTTTCAACGAGGAAAGCCGCGCCGAGGCGGAGCGCATCGCGCGGACCGTGGACAACGTAAAGGAGGTGGTCAATGAGCTGCGGGTGGCCCCTACCAGCAGCCTGTCCGCCCGCAGCAACGACAGCTACATCAGCTCCAAGGTCAAGGCCCGCTTCGTGGACCAGAAGGACTTCCGGATCCAGCATGTGAAGGTGACCACCGAGGCCGGCACGGTCCATCTGCTCGGCCTGGTCACCGAGAAGGAAGGCAACGCGGCCACGGAGGTCGCCCGTACCACTTCCGGGGTACAGAAAGTGATCCGCGTTTTCGAGTACATCTCTGAGGAAGAAGCCCGCCGCATCGACAAGGCGGTCACCACTTCCGACACCACCACTCAGGAGACCACATCCCGATGAACAGACGTGACGCCCTTTTCGCCACTGGCGCCCTGATGATGGCGAGCACGGCCAAGGCCGCAGCCGACCACGCGCACCACCATCACCACGAAGGCACCCATCCCTGGCAGGCCGTACTCGACACCGCCGGCATCTGCATCGAGAAGGGTGAAATCTGCCTGACCCACTGCATCATGCTACTTGGCGAGGGAGACAAGGCGATGGCTGCCTGTGCAACCAGCGTCCGGGAAATGCTGGCCTCCTGCCGTGCCCTGATCACCCTGGCCGGTGCGGAATCCCGTTTTGCGCCCCAGCTGGCCGCCCTGTGCGTGGATGTGTGCAAGGCCTGTGAAGCTGAATGCAAAAAGCATGCGGACAAGCACAAGGCCTGCCGTGAGTGCATGGAAAGCTGTGCTGAATGTGCCAAGGCCTGCAAGGCCAGACTGGCCTGAGCACTGCCTCCGCCGCATGCCCGGGGCCGTCATGACGGCCCCTTTTTCATGAACGCCGGCGGACCACCAGTTCGGCGTGGCCCGTACCCGGATCCGTCGCCCGCCGGAAATCCCAGTCAGGCAGCAGGGCCAGCAGTACCTCCGCCGTGGTGCGGACGATGCAGCCGTAGCCCAGATGTCCTCCGCTGACCTGTCCCATATCGTCCGCCACGCTGCCGTGGAGATGGGCCCCGTCAGCGGAAAGGGAGCCCGCCAGGCCAAGCAGTTCCAGCTTGCCGGACAGGATCGTGGCTTCGGACGCTCCGGCGAAGCGCAGACTCACGGCCTGCAGGCTGCCCAGGCCCGATAGCACAAAGGCCGCCGACAGGCCTTCGGCAAACACGGCACACTCCAGGGCCCGACGCAGATCCTGGCCCGGGGTCAGGCGCAGGGGCCGCAGCATCAGCCCACCGTCCAGGGGCACTCCAGTCAAGGTCGCCATTCTTCCCTCCACAGCCGATCCAGTTCGGCCTGTTCCGCTCCGTCCGGATCGCCAATGAAATAGGGCGGGCGTTCACTCTGGAGCACCTTGCCCAGAAGCCGTCCGCTGGCGGGCGCAAACACCACCACCAGGTTGTTCTCGTAACAGTCATGGGCCTTGCAGGCCGCCACCAGGCGATACTCCCCGCCCCCGATCCTGACCGGACGGACAGGCACTCCAGGCCCCTCCAGCCGGGCCAGCCAGCGCTCGCGGCGTGACTCTCCCAAGGCCCGGTGATAGGCCTTGCGAAATGCCTTGTCCGCGAGCATCTGGGGAGGATAGACGTCCTTGCCGGCGAAGGACGCAGCTGCGGCCTCTGCTGGCCTGCCCGCCTGGCGGAGTTCATGCGCCGGGAAGTCAGCAGCCACGGCGCCCTTCGCAAGCAGCAGCACGAACACGGAACACAGCAGTTTCATGGGAGAGCCTCCGCTGAGCTGGATTCCATGAGCCTGACATCCGGAAGATCGAAAATCAAGACATCTCTCCGGCCTCACCCAGGACCCGGCGCCGTTCGGGCTTCCTGGTCCGGGTGACGGTCAGGCGCACGCGTGCGTCATGGCCTCGCCACCCTGCAGCCCCTCACGAAGCGGAGAGCCTGCGCTGGAGCCAGCGCATCAGGCGTCCCAGCAAGGGCAGCTTGGCATACAGCTCTTCCCCTGTATCCCAGTAATCCCGGTGGACCTGCACCCGGCCGTCACCCGCAAAGACCAGATGGGTGGCGCCCCGGACCCGCTGGGTTTCTCCCTCCCTCCAGCCCTTGAAGCGGAAGCGGAACTCCCAGGCCAGCCAGGCTTCCTGCCCCTGAGCCATCTGACCCGTGACACGGAAGCGGGGCTCATGGACCTGCTCATACATGTGGCGGAACACCCCCTCGATGGCCGGCAGGCCCTGTACTTCATTGAAGGGATCCTTGAAGGCGGCATCCGGTGCATACACCTCGGCAATCCGGCCCAGGCCGTCAGGGGACAGGTTCTCGTAGAAGGACACCACCCGTGCCACCGGGGCCGGATCAGCGAAGGCGCTCACAACCCGGTCCCCCGGCTGATCAGACGGAAATACCAGCGTGCGGGGAGCAGACGCATCAGCTTGAGGACACCCGTGAAACGCTTCGGAAAATGGATCTCGAAGCCCCCCCGGGCAAAACCCTTGACGATGCGCTGCGCAGCATCGGCCGCCGTGAGCAGGGCCGGCATCTCGAAGTCGTTCTGGGCGGTGAGCGGTGTGGCGACGAAGCCCGGGTTGATCAGGAAGACCGACACCCCCTTGGGGGCCAGATCCAGGTAGAGGGTTTCAGCAAAATTGATCAGCGCCGCCTTGCTCGGCCCATAGGCCAGGGCCCGGGGCAAGCCCCGGTAGCCGGCCACGCTGCCCACGATGGCCAGCGCGCCGTGCCCCTGGAGCAGCAGTTGGGGGAGTACCGCCGCCGCCCCGTCCATCACGCCGAGCAGGTTGGTGTGCACCGTATGGCGTGCGTTGTCGGTGGTGAGCTCCCAGGCCCGCAGGGGTTCATAGGTACCGGCGTTGAAGATCACCAGGTCCACCCCACCCCAGGCATCGAGGATTTCCATCAGGGCCGGAGTGAACGCCCCCGCGTCGGTGACATCCATGGGAAGCGCCAGGGCATCCCGCAGGTCGGCGCACAGGTGACGGAGGCGCTCCCCATTGCGGGCCGACAGGGCCAGACGTGCGCCCCGGCTGTTGAGCTCCACAGCGAGGGCGGCTCCGATGCCGGTGGACGCACCCACGATCCAGACCCGGCGGTCCTGCCAGTCAGTGATCGGCGTGTTGAGGGGGGCAAACCAGGACATGCCTACTCCCGTTTGGTGAAGCTCAGACTGACTTCGCCCAGCCGGAAGCCAAACTTGCTCATCACCGAGCGGTTGAGCATCACCTTGTCGTCCATCAGGAACATCCAGTCGTCGAAGTCCACGTTGTAAACCTTGCCGTCCACCGGCAGGGCCAGCACGTACTTCCAGCGTAGCGCATTGCCATGGGCTTCGCCCTGGGCCTCGCCGACCACATCGTCCGCCCGGCCGGTGTAGCGATGGGCATCGTGCTTGGTCACGGTCCACACCCGCCGCTGGGTGGTGCCGTCGGAGTAGGTGAAACGCTCGTCCAGGGTACCGACATTGCCTTCCCAGCGGGCCGCGATCTCCACATGGAAGCGCTTGACCACCTTGCCCGAACGATCCTGGAACATCCCGTGGGCATCCAGTGTGCCGTTGAAATAGCGGGCCAGATCCAGCTCGGGTTTTTCGGCGGCATAGTCAGTGGTGTTGACTGACGCACAGCCTCCCAGGCCAATGACACCAGCCAGCAACAGTGCGATCTTGCTCATGAAGGGTTCTCCGGGGAATCAGGGTTCTAGATGGATTTCCTCAGGCGCCACAGGGCCACCCCTGCCACAAGCTTGAGGATCAGCGGCAATACGGCATAAACACCAGCCAGAGCACTCAGGGCCGCCGGATCCCGGCTGCCCGGCACGTAGCCCAGGCTCCCCAGGAGGGGAAGCGCAAGACCGGCAGCGAGCGCCAGATTGGCCTTGGTCACGAAAGTCCACCAGCCGAAGCACGCCCCTGCCCTGCCCGCCTCACGGACGGCCAGCTGATCTGCCAGCAGGGCCGGCGGGAGCGCCAGATCCGCACCCAGGGCAAGGCCAGACAGGACACAGAGCACCAGATAAGGCTTCACATCCCCCGGCCCGAGGGTCCAGGCCCAGGCAAAGACCACCACCGCCAGCCCCATGCCCGCCAGCCACGCCAGGGGTTTGCCGAGACGCCGGGCCAGGCGCACCCACAGGGGAAGTCCGGCGGCCCCCGCGGTGAAGTAAGCCGCGAGAAAGAGACCGGCGAGATCCTCCCGCTGAATCACGTCGGCCACGAAGAACAGGACCGTGGACGCCGGGACTGCCGCCGCAATCCCATTGAGGGCAAAGACACCCAGCAAGGCCGCGAAGGAGCGATCAGTCAGCGCCCGCCGCAGGGCCGGCCAGGCGGCCTCGGCCGAGGCTGGGTGCCGCTCCCCTACCGGCAGGGGTGGAAGGCAGACCAGGGCGAGCAGGACCGCGCCGGCCGCAAAGAGCCACCCGGTCCACGCCAGCCCCTCCCTCAGCGTGTCGCCGAGCAGACCCGGCAAGGCCGCAGCCAGCACCACACCCATCAGCCCAAAGCCTTCCCGGCTGGCCACGAGGCGCGTACGGCCATCGGAATCCCCGCCCAGCTCAGCCCCCCAGGCAGAGTGGTTGATGGCAGCGACCGAGTACGCCAGGGTCACCAGCACCAGCAGGCTCGCCAGCCACACCGGCCCCGCCCCCGCCGGCGGCGCCAGCAGTCCTGTCATGCCCAGGGCCAGCAGGGGCAAAGCCACGAGCACCAGGATCTTGCGGGACAGCCAGCGATCCGATGCCCAGCCGATGAAAGGATCCGCCAGGGCATCCACGCTGCGCGTGGCCAGGAGGATGCCCCCCACCAGGCCCAGACTCAGTCCAGGCTGATCGGCATACAGCTTGGGGACATGCACATAGACCGGCAGAGCGGCAAAAGCCAGCGGCAACCCAAGCAGCCCATAACGCAGTGTCGGCGGAGCCGGTCGCTCGTCCCTCACGCTGGCAGGCCCAGGAGACGGCTGCGCAAGGCCGGCACGCGCGTCCGGACATCCAGCCAGATGGCAAAGAAGGCCCGGGCGAAGGCCGGATCAAGCACTTCACCGGACAGGCGGCCCTGATGGTAAAACACCGCCCCCCGGCCCGGCAGATGAACCCCCACGATGGTTTCGCCCGCCGCCACATCGGGGAAAACCCGCTCCAGCTCGACCTTCCAGCGGCTCAGGCGGGCTTCGTCCGCGCCGCCCAGGCGGCGCATTTCGTCCAGGCTGGTAGCCACCAGGGTCGCCCGGGAAAATCCCCGGGCGTAGTTCAAGGCCAGCGCATAGGGCTGATCGTCCCGGTAATCGCTGCCAGCCACCCAGAGCGTCGCATCGTAGAGCCGCAGCCCCAGGAAACTGGTCTCTCCCTTGCCCAGGGGCTTCCAGCCGGCGGACAGCGCCCGGACGGGCTCGGGCAGGCTGGCCGACGCGGCCCCTCCAAAGGCCAGGCAGGCCACCCCCAGCAGGCAAAGCAGGGCTCTACGCAGGGTTTTCATGATGCAGCTGGAACTGATGGACATCCACGCTGCCCGCCCGGAACCCGGCCTCGCAATACGCCAGGTAGAAACGCCACAGACGGACGAAACGCTCGTCATACCCCAGGCTGCGGGTCTGGATCAGGGTTGCTTCAAACCCCTCCCGCCAGCGGACCAGGGTTTCTGCATAATCCAGCCCGAAGGCCCGATCCCCGGCCACTGCCAGACCGGCCCTGCGGGCGTGGCGCACGAATACGGCGGGGCTCGGCAGCATGCCGCCGGGAAAGACATAGCGCTGGATGAAGTCAGTGCCCTTGCGGTAGCTGGCAAACAGTTCGTTGGCGATCGTGATGACCTGGATCACTGCCCGGCCCCCCGGCTTGAGCCGCTCCCGGATCTGACGGAAATAGCCCGGCCAGAAACGTTCGCCCACGGCCTCCAGCATCTCGATGGAGACGATGTGGTCGTACTGGCCGCGCACGTCCCGGTAGTCGCATAGCTCGAAGTCCGCCCGGTCGGCCCAGCCCCCCTCCTCGGCCCGCTGGCGGGCCCAGGCCAGCTGCTCCCTTGACAGGGTCAGCCCCAGCACCCGGCAGCCATATTCGGTGGTCGCCACCTCGGCAAAGCCTCCCCAGCCACACCCGATCTCGAGGATCGTCTGACCTGGCGTCGGGGCCAGCTGATCGAGGATATGGCGATACTTGCGCAGCTGAGCCGACTCCAGATCATCCCGGGGGCCCAGCTCCAGGGCGCTGGAGTAGGTCATCGTCCGGTCCAGCCAGAGGCGGTAGAAATCATTGCCCAGATCATAATGGGCTTCGATGTTGCGCTTCGAGCCGGCCCGGGTATTGGCCCGCAGCAGGTGGGTCAGGCGATGCCCCAGCAGGCGCCAGACCTTGCCATGAATGGCATTGGCCAGGGGCGCCCGGTTGCGGGCGAGGAGCGTGAGCAACGCGGGCAGGTTGTCGGTGTGCCAGTCACCCGCCATCCAGGCTTCGGCAAAACCGATGTCCCCCTTGGCCAGGATGTCGTCAAAGACCTCCTCGTCGGCCACGGACATGTGGGCAACGCAGGGACCCTGCCCGACCTTCCTCGACATTCCGTTGGGCAGGGTTACGTCCAGGCTGCCTCCCTGGATGCTGTCGAGCAGTCCCAGGACCAGCCGGGTGCCCCGGCGGAGGTGGGCGACAGTGTCGGCGGTTGCTCCGACGATGTTTTCATCGAGCCTGTTCATGAAGAGATCTCCTCGGCCGGGGGCAAGGGTTTGCGGAAGAAGGGAACACGCTTGAGGGCCAGGCGCAAGGCCTGCCAGTGGATGCGGAACATCACGCCGAATGTCATCAGGGGAAGACGGGCCAGCCAGCGCAGGAGGACCGCGCCCGCCAGGGGCTCCTCCCGACCGGACAGGCGGGTGGCCAGCTGGCAGTGATCCCCCTCCCAGTAATCGATGGCAGTATTCACCACCCCCCCCTGCCGGTCAAAACGGAAGCGGTACTCGCCCCTGACCGGAAAAAAGGGCGATACGTGAAAGATCTTGCAGGCCCGCAGCTCATCTCCGGCCGTGATGGGCCGCCGGTCCGGATGGGCCACCAGGTAGTTGTGGCGCTCGCCAAAGGTGTTGCTCACCTCCGCCAGCACGGCGCGGAGACGCCCCGAGCGGTCGTGACAGAACCAGAAACTGACCGGGTTGAACAGGTAGCCGAACATCCTCGGCATGGTCTGCAGAACCACCTCACCATCCGCCTCATGGACCCCCTGCCCCGCCAGCAGATCGCGGATCCAGGGCAGCAGCGGCGAACCATCCCGGGCACCATGGTCCCGGTTGTGGAGTCCGAACACATGGGCACGGTTGACCCCGAGCAGCGGAACCCGGAGCGTGTCCAGCTGGCTCAGTGGCACCCGCAGCGTGGCCAGGGGATAAGTGAAGCGGTTGTGTGCCGGCCGGGTCCGTTCGTGCATCACCGCACCGAAACAGACCACCGGAGTGAAGGCGCCGCCGCTCATCCCGCCTGTGCCACCGGACAGGCCTGGCCACCCTGCCAGGGGGCCCGTACGCCCATGGCATTGACTACGGCCAGCGCAGACTTGAGACCATCCTCGTGGAAGCCATAGCCGGTCCAGGCGCCTGCAAACCAGGTATTGCGTGCGCCTTGCAGGGAAGGCAGGCGGCCCTGGGCATCGATGGCCGCCTGGTCGAACACCGGATGGGCGTAACTGAAACGCCCATGCACATGTTCGGGGCGGGGCTCCACCAGGGGATTGAGGGACACCACCACGGGGGTTTCGACCGGCAGGGGCTGCAGGCGGTTGAGCAGGTAGGAAACGGACACCGGGCGCTCCCCGGGAGCGCCATGGCCGGACAGGTAGTTCCAGGCAGACCACACGCTCCTGCGCCGGGGCAGCAGGCGTGGATCAGTGTGCAGCCAGGCGTCATTGGACTGATATTTCACGGCTCCCAGCAGGCGACGCTCCTCCGGGGCAGTGCCCTTGCCGAGGATCGCCAGGGTCTGGTCCGAGTGACAGGCAAAGACGATCTCGTCGAAGCGCTCCCGGCCATCACGGGACTCGACCCAGACGCCCCCCCCGTCCTCCCTCAGAACCCCCGTCACCGGCCTGGCAACACGGACATCACCAATCCCGTCCAGCAGCTTGCGCACATAGGTGCGGGCACCATTCCTGACCGTGTACCAGGTCGGACGGTCAAAGATCTGCAGCAGCCCGTGGTTATGGCAGAAGCGCACGAAGGTGGCCAGCGGATACGCCATCATGGTCCGGGTCGAGCAGCTCCAGATCGCGGCCGCCATCGGGATCAGGTACCAGTCCCGGAAAGCCTGGCCATAGTCGTGGACTGTCAGGTAGTCACCCAGAGCAATGTCCGGACAAGTCCCTTCCCGTGCCATCCGGGTGGTTTCGCGGTTGAAGCGGCGGATATCGCCAAGCATGCCCCAGAAGGCCGGACGGGCCAGATTGCTGCGCTGGGCAAACAGGCTGGCCAGATCGCTTCCGGCCCACTCCAGCTCCGGCGTGCTGAGGCTCACGCCAAAGGACATCTCGCTCTCGACGGACTCCACCTCCAGCAGGCTGAACAGGGCACACAGGTTGGGGTAAGTACGCCGGTTGAATACCAGGAATCCCGTATCCACTGGAAAACACTGACCGTCCACCTCCACATCCACGGTGTTGGTGTGGCCACCCACGTAGCTTCCGGCCTCATAGAGCACGACTTCATGCTCCCGGCTGAGGAGCCAGGCCGCGGCCAGGCCGGAGATTCCCCCTCCCACCACGGCGATGCGGCGGGCTTTCGAGCCCCGTGCTTTCAGTCGATCCGGGTTTCCACGATCCATATCAGGCTCCCTGTAGGCGGCTCAGCCGTTGCTGCCTTCGATGAAGGCGTAAGCAGAATGATTGTGGATGGATTCAAAGTTCTCCGACTCGATGGTCCAGCGGGCAATGCACGGCTCAGCCTTCAGGCGCAAGGCCACATCGCGGACCAGATCCTCCACGAACTTGGGGTTGTCGTAAGCGCGCTCGGTCACCCATTTCTCATCCGGGCGCTTGAGCAGGCCGAAGACCTCGCAGGAAGCCTCCTCCTCGGCAATCCGGACCAGCCTCTCCAGACTCATCTGATCCCGCAGCACAGCGGTCAGGGTCAGATGGGAGCGCTGGTTGTGGGCACCATACTCGGAAATCTTCTTGGAGCAGGGGCACAGGCTGGTCACCGGAACCACCACCTGCAGGCTGACTTCGGCCTCCCGGCCAAAGGCTTTCTCGATGGTGATGGATGCGTCCATGTCGAGCAGGCTTTCCACACCGGAGACCGGCGCCTGCTTGCGGACGAAGAAGGGAAAACGCATGTGGATGCGTCCCGCCGGGGCGCCCAGATGGACCAGGGTATCGTTCATCATCACCTGCAGCTCGGTCAGATCGAGCGGGCCCCGTTCGGTCTCCAGGATTTCCACGAACCGGGACATGTGCGTGCCTTTCACCTCCGGCGGAAGGAAGACCGTCATTTCCAGGGTGGCGACGGTGGGCTGGACACGGCCCTGACCGTCGCGCAGGCTGATGGGATAACGCAAGCCACGCACGCCGACTCGCTGGATCGCCAGCTGGCGCAGATCTTCGGAAGCCTGAATGTCGGGGAGGTGGAATTTCTCGGGCGCGTTCATGGGCGTCTCTCCTGTCGGAAGCGGGGCTGGGGCAATGGGAAGGGGGAGGTAATCTGCAACTTACTGGGGGCGCTCGGCCAGAGCCTTCTCGACGGCATTCACCAGGGTCCGGCTGTCTGGCGCCGTTGTGCTGGGAAAAC
The DNA here is from genome assembly GCF_028693495.1 of Zoogloea sp. Classification (GTDB taxonomy): domain Bacteria; phylum Pseudomonadota; class Gammaproteobacteria; order Burkholderiales; family Rhodocyclaceae; genus Zoogloea. Next base: position 33,462 of record NZ_JAQUVG010000004.1, read on the forward strand.
TCATGACCTTCTGACCGCTCCGGTCAATCAGGTATTTGTGAAAATTCCAGCGCGGGCGTTCCCCCGTGATGGAGGCCAGCTGCCGGTAAAACGGGTTGGCTGCGGATCCGCCCACCTCCGTCTTGGCCATCATGGGAAACTTGACCCCATAAGTGAGGCGGCAGAAATCAGCGATCTCCTTGCTGCTGCCAGGCTCCTGGTTGCCGAAGTCGTTGGACGGAAAACCCACCACCACCAGACCCTTGTCCTTGTACCTGGCATACATCTTTTCCAGTCCATCATACTGGCTGGTGAAGCCACAGTAACTCGCGGTATTGACCACCAGCAGCACCTTGCCCTGGTAATCGCACAGATTTTGGGTCTTGTCGTCCTGAAGACGCGGGAAGCTGTGGTTGAGCAGGCCAGGGCATGCCGCCTGCACGCTCCCAGCCCCCAGAAACAGGAGAAGCAGGAGGGTCTGGAAGATCCCGGACGCAGAAGATGGGCTCATGGTGTCAAGCACCACTGTTCTGATGGACAAACCACAGTACGTCAATGTCTTCGTCCTGGACAGCAGGACGATCAGAATCTGCTTGGAGGACGCTCTCGACTCCCGTGAAGCTTACTGGGGAACGGGCCATCTGCTGGACACCGAAAGCGATCCCAGCGAGAGCCAGCACCGTCATGAAGAGCGCCCTGGGTGTTTCCATCGACTGGGTATTCATGATGTTTGTCCTAGACAAGAACTGTTGATGTTTCTACACTAGAAGCAATTCACGCTGATGTCAACTTTTTGTCCAGGACAATCAATGAACAATCCTCTCCTTCCTGCTGGCCTTCCCATCGCTGCGGTGGAGCGTGACACGGGCCTGGCCAAGGACACCCTGCGGGTTTGGGAACGACGTTACGGATTCCCCCTGCCGGCCCGGGACACCCATGGAGAACGGGTTTATCCCCCCGAGCAAGTGGACAAGTTGCGACTGATCCGCCGGCTGACTGATCTGGGACATCGCCCAGCGAAGATCATCGGCCTCGACCTGAGCACCCTCACCCGGATGCTGGAGGACATGGGGAGTCCCAAGGATCCGGCCGATCCGGAACGAAGTGCCCAGTTTGCAGCGATCCTCAAGTTCGTCCGGCTGCACCTCCACGAAGATCTCCGCCGCAGCCTTCAGCAGCAACTGATGAAGCTCGGCCTGCAGCAGTTCGTGAGCAGTGTGGTCGCTCCCCTCAGCAGCCTGATCGGTGATGCCTGGCTGCGGGGAGAGCTGGAGATTGCGGAAGAGCACTTGTTTACCGAGCAGATCCAGAACATCCTGCGGGCAGCCATCAGCACCCAGCCGATGGCCCAGGGAGGACGGCCCGTGGTGCTGCTCACCACCTTTCCGGAAGAACAGCATGCCCTCGGGCTGCTGATGGTGGAGGCCATGATCGCCCCGGAAGGGGCCAGCTGCATCTCCCTGGGGACCCAGACACCTCTGGAGGACATCCGCGCCGCCACCGACGCCGCCAGCTTTGACATCGTTGCCGTCTCCTTCAGCGCCGCCTATCCGGCCCGCCAGGCAGTGGAGGGGCTGCGCAGCCTGCGGCAAAGCCTGCCGGAACAGGTCGCCCTCTGGGCCGGCGGGGCCGGAATCAGGGGCTGTGCCCGAAAACTGACCGGCGTGCACCTGTTCGAATCTCTCGACGCAATCCCGGTGGCCATCGAAGCCTGGCGGCACCAGCGCGCCTCGGATCAGGCATAAGCGGGCGCGGGTACCGCACGGCAGCGGGGCACCCTGTCCAGGCACCAATGGGTCCGTGCCCAGCTCCAGACCGCTGCCAGACTATCCACCGCGAGGTCCGCCGGAGGTGCCTGCCCCAGGAAAGCCAGCGCATCCACCAGGACCTGGGCTGGAGCCGCGGCTTCGATTGCCCGGGCAAGGGTCTGCTTGGAGAGTTTTTCTCCCGCCAGATTGCACGCCACCGGCAGATGGGCATAGGCCGGAGCCGGATACCCCAGCAGGCGCTGGAGCAGGATCTGGCGTGCGGTGGAGTCCAGCAGATCGGCGCCCCGCACCACCTCCGTCACCCCGGCTTCGGCATCGTCCACCACCACCGCCAACTGGTAGGCAAACAGGCCGTCGGCCCGTAACAACACAAAGTCTCCCACCTCGCAGGCCACCTCCTCCCGGATCGCTCCCTGGACGCCATCCTCAAAGTGGATGGGCCCCGCAGGCACGGCCAGGCGCCAGGCCCGGGCTACCCGTCCAGCCGGGAGGCCCAAACGGCAGGTTCCCGGATAACGACGGGTGCCATCCCGGGACAGCGCGGAGTCCGCCATTTCCTTGCGGGTGCAGGCACAGCCAAAGACCTGGCCAGCCTCCCGCAGACGCTCGAAGGCGCTCCGGTAGGCCCCAGTGCGGCTGCTTTGCCAGACCACTTCCCCGTCCCACTCAAAACCGAAACGCTCGAGGGTGCGGAGGATGCCATCGGCGGCACCGGGGACGCTGCGGGGGGTATCCACATCCTCGATCCGGACCCGCCAGTCACCTCCCTGAGCCCGCGCCGACAGGCAACTGCCCAAGGCCGCCACCATCGAGCCAAAATGCAGCGGGCCCGTTGGCGACGGGGCAAAACGCCCCACCACCCGGCCAGCCCCCCGGGACGCTTGGAGAATATTCATCAAGGGATCTCTTTTTTCATGGAAAGCGGCCACCAGACCGGACGCCCGGACAGCGGTCACAAGCCCCTCACCAGCAGGCCAGCCGGCGGCTGCGCTCCAGGCGTTCGACAAATTTCGGGAAATCCAGCCCGGTCCGAACCCGCAGGGCACGGGCCTGGCTCGCCACTTCCCGCCAGCGGGGCGTGAAACCCGGGGACCGGAAGGCCAGCACGATATCGTTGCCGTCAGAAAGGGAGATCATCATCAGGCGGTCGTCAAAGACCTCGGCAATCATCGCCAGGTGATCCTCCCGGTCGGCCTTCTCCCCAGCCAGGTTGGCCACCATCAACCCCTTGCCCGTCAGGGCATCGCACACATCCTGATAAAAGCCCCTGGAACTCACCGAGTCCGCCAGGCCATGCCGATCGAAGGCATCCATCATGATCACATCGGGACGCGCCTCCCAGTCACGGCTGCGGCGCACCCCATCCGCACCGTCTCCCTCCAGCACCTGCAGCCGGTCGTCGTCCGGCGGCAGTTCGAACTCGTCGGAGAGCGCAATCACCCGGGGGTCGATCTCGACCACGGTGATCCGTGCCGACCCCACATGCCGGTGGCAGAACTTGGCCAGGGAGCCCCCGCCCAGGCCCAGCATGAGGATCTGCCGGGGCTTGGGCACGAAGAGAAGGAAGCTCATCATCGCCTGGGTGTAGTCCAGCGCCAGGGCGAAAGGATCCTTCAGGCTCATGGTGCTCTGGATCAGGGACAGGGAAAAATGCAGGCTGCGGGTGGTACCGTCGTCGATCACAAAGGGTTTGTCGTAGGATCCCGCGAGGATCTGGCGCAGGACAGCCTCCCGGTCACACTCCGGCGGCTCCAGCAGGAGAAGGGTATCGGTCTCCGGAGCAAACGGACTGGGAAGGACAAGAACTGGCACAGAACCGGCAGGAGAACGGGGCATGGAACAAGAAAGCGCAAAGAGCGGATTTTAACGCACCCCGCCGACACTCCCCCGGGACAGCGAGCCCCTTCCCGCTCCGCCTCCTCAAGATTTTCTGCAAGAAGCCGTACAGCCGGTTCAGACTCCTGCCCATGGCCCACCGGCCCGCCGCCGGCACTGACCGGGAAAACGCCACAAAAAGAAAGACATTGCCATGACCATCAAACAACGCCTGATCCTGCTGGCGGCAACCGCCATGACCGGCATGCTGATCCTCGCCGGAACAAATTATTTCCAGACCCGGCAGGTCTTCGAGAGAACCAACTTCGCCAACATCAACGGTGTCCCCAGCCTGCTGGCCCTGAACCACATCGCCACCAACTTTGGCCTGGCCCGGGAATACATCTATCGGCATCTGGTCGCCACCACACCGGAAGACATGGATCAGGCCAGCACACGCATCCAGGCCTCCCGGCAAGGTGTGGATGAGGGCTTCACCACTTACGACGCCCTGCTGGCCAACGACGAGGACCGCCGCCTGATCAACACCCTGCGCGCCAGCTTCAAGGAATATCGGCCGCAAATCGACGAGGTCATCCGCCTGTCCCGGGAAAACCGCAAGGAGGAAGCCCGGCAGAAACTGACCGAGCTGATCCCTCTGGCTGACAGGATCACCCAGAACATCGGCGCCCTGCTCGTCCTGAACGAAAAGCTGGGCAAGGAATCCGCCGACGATGCTGCGCGAACCATGAGCAGCGCCAGCACCCTCGCCCTGATCCTGCTTCTGGCGACGGCGGGGGTCAGCGCCTTCAACAGCCTGCAGACCATCCGCACGATCCAGGTGCGTCTCGCCGAAGCCAATCGCTGTGCCAGCCGCATCGCCGGCGGAGATCTGACCCCGGGTCAGACGCGCCCCCGTGGAGGCGACGAAATCGGCCAGGTGCTCCAGTCCCTTGAGGCGATGCGCGCCGACCTGGCCCACACCATCGGCGACATCATGACCCACTCGGGCCGGGTGACCGACTCCGCCGACATCCTGTCCACCGCAGCCCGCCAGGTGTCGATCAGCAGCGAGCATCAGGCCAGCGCCACGGCGGCGGCGGCCGCCGCCGTGGAGGAGCTGACCGTCAGCATCGATCACGTGAGCGGCAATGCCGGCGAGGCCACCAGCCAGGCCCGGGAAGCCGGGCACCTGGCCAGCAACAGCGCCCGTGATGTGGATGCTGCGACCCGCAGCAGCATCCAGGTTTCCGAACAGGTGGAGTCCACCGCGGGTCAGATCCAGACACTCTCGGAGCAGGTCCAGCAAATCGACAAGATCACCGTGGTGATCCGGGAGGTCGCCGATCAGACCAACCTGCTGGCCCTCAACGCCGCCATCGAGGCGGCCCGGGCGGGTGAACAGGGCCGCGGCTTCGCGGTGGTTGCCGACGAAGTGCGCAAGCTGGCCGAACGCACGACCAGCTCGGTCCAGGAAATCAGCACGGTGATCAGTACCATCCAGCAGGGCGCCACCGGCGCGGTGAGCAGCATGCAATCCAGCCGTACGCTGGTGGGTGAAGTGGTGGCAACGGCCTCCCAGGCCAGTGCCTCCATGGACAGCATTCGCCAGTCTGCCAGCACCGTACAGCAGGCCATCGGCAGCATCAGTGATGCCCTCGGCGAACAGCGGGGAGCCGCCACCGAACTGGCCCGCAGCGTGGAGTCCATCGCCCAGATGTCGGAGGAAAACTCCGCCGCGGTTCATTCCGTGGCAGGAACCGCCGAACGCCTGGTCGAGGTGGCCGGCAGCCTGCGGACCAGCGTCTCCCGCTTCCGCATCTGAGCCGCCCTGCGACACTATGCCGCACCGTTTTGGTGCGGTAAATTGCCGCGCATCAAGCCTGCGCAGCCGCTCACCCATTAATGTGCGCCCCATCATCTCTAAGGGAGCCACACTCAATGAACCGGAACACCGGCCGCTGCCGCCTCATTCCTCTCACCGTCCCCCTCGCCCTGGCCTGCGCCTTTCCGGCACAGGCCGCGCCCACCCTGGCAGAAGTGGTCGTGACCGCACCGACCATGGACGCCCCTCTCACCGTCACCACCGACCCCCGTGCGCCCCGGCAACCGGTACCCGCCCACGACGGGGCTGATTACCTGAAGAACATCGCCGGCTTCTCGGTGATCCGCAAGGGCGGCACCGACGGGGACCCGGTGTTCCGGGGTATGGCGGCCTCCCGGCTGGGGATCCTGCTGGACGGCGAGATGATCCTGGGCGGCTGCGGCAACCGGATGGACCCCCCCACCGCCTACGTCTTCCCGGAAGCCTTCGACCGGATCACCGTGCTGAAGGGGCCTCAAACGGTAAAGTACGGGCCGGGCAACAGTGCCGGCGTGGTCCTCTTCGAGCGCAGCGCGAAAGTGCGCAAGGGCTTTGAAAGCAAGGTGGAAGCCAGCCTGCTGGGCGGCAGCTTCGGCCGCAACGACCAGGTTCTCCGCGCCGAACTCGGCAACGAGCGTTACTACGGGGAGCTCACCGGCACCCACTCCCACAGCCAGGACTACAAGGATGGATCCGGCCGCCGGGTGCATTCCTACTACGACCGCTGGAGCATCAGCGGCGCCGTCGGCCTGACCCCAGACCAGGACACCCGGATCGAACTGAGCTTCGCCAAGAGCGACGGGCAGGCTGCCTATGCCGACCGCAGCATGGACGGTACCCAGTTCGACCGGACCAACGTGGGCCTCAAGTTCGAGAAGAAGAATCTGAGCCCCCTGGTCGCCAAGGTGGAGGCACAGGTCTATCGCAACTACGTGGACCACGTGATGGACAACTACAGCCTGCGTCCGCTGAGCGGCATGCGGATGCTGAGCAATCCGGATCGGGAAACCAGGGGGGGCCGGATCGCCACCACCCTCGACCTCTCCCCCCGCAGCAGCCTGGAAACCGGTATCGACTTCCAGGAAAACGATCACACCCTGCGCCGTACCCTGACGGCATCCCGGGTCGCCGACATGCGCTTTCAGCAATGGGGGATGTTCGGCGAACTGTCCCACGAGCTCAATGCCGCCCACCGCCTGATCGGGGGCGCCCGGATCGACTGGACTGAGGCAAAGGACGAGCGCAGTGGCCGGAGCACGTCGGGAGTGAGCGACAAGGACACCCTGAAAGCCGCCTTCCTGCGCTGGGAAAATGCCTGGAATGCCGCGACCACCCTGTATGCGGGCGTCGGCCATAGCGAGCGGGCACCAGACTACTGGGAGCGCAGCAAATCCCCGGCGGCCACCTCCAGCATGATGACCGGCAGTGCCAGCACCTTTCTGATCAAACCCGAAAAAACCAACCAGCTGGACACCGGGGTGATCTACGCTGCGGGCCCGGTGAAGGCCTCCCTGTCAGCCTTCTACGCCAAGCACCAGGATTTCATCCAGATCAACACGATCCGGAACGGCAGCTACCTGACCACCGGCGCCCTTAACATCGACGCCACCACCTACGGCCTGGAAGCAGACGCCAGCTACCAGCTCACCCCCTTCTGGAAGACCTGGGGTACCCTGGCCTGGACCCACGGCGACAACGATACCAGCGGCAGGCCCCTGTCCCAGATCGCCCCGCTCGAAGGCCGCGTCGGCGCCGGCTACGACGACAAGACCTGGAGCGCCGGCGCCCTGCTCCGCCTCGTCCAGGGCCAGAAGCGGCTCGACCCGGGCAACGGGAACATCGTCGGCCAGGACATCGGCGCCTCCAGCGGCTTTGCCATCGTATCCCTCAATGCAGGCTACCGGCCCCGCAAGGGCACCCTTTTGACCGCGGGCGTGGACAACCTCTTCGACAAGACCTACGCCGAATTCATCAGCCGCAGCGGCGCAATGGTGGGCGGATTCACCCAGACCACCCGGGTGAACGAACCAGGCCGGACCTTCTGGCTCAAGGCCAACCTGGCGTTCTGAGGCCGTCAATCCAGCGGCAGCCTGACCTCATGCGAGCAGGGCGACCGCCTTGACCTGAACCACTACCGCCATCCCGGGTATCAGCCCCAGCTGATCCCGGGATTTCCTGGTGATGCGGGCAAGCAGGAGGCAGCCCCCCACGTCGAGGGTCACCAGGCAGTGGGCCGGATGGGCCGCCTCGGCGAAACCGCTGACCGTCCCGGCGAGACGGTTGAGAATGCTCGATGGCCCACCTCCCTCCAGCGCCAGACTCACGTCTCGCGCCGGAATCCGCACCAGCAGCATTTCACCGGGGGCACGCTGCTGGTGATTCACCCACAGGCAGCCGCCGGAAAAGGCCAGACGGGTCAGGTGGTGAATTTCGTCGTGAGCCTCGACCCGCGTCTCCAGGAGCACCCCGGCATCTTCATCCCGGGTCAGGGACAGGTCGGTCCGGGCCAGGATCTCCGCCACGGCGCCGCTGGCCGTCACCAGCCCCCGATCCAGCAACACCAGGTGGTCGGCCAGCCTGGCCACCTCCTCGCGGGAGTGGCTCACGTACAGCACGGGGATCTCCAGCTCCCGGTGCAGCCCCTCCAGGTAGGGCAGGATTTCCTGCTTGCGGGCCGCATCCAGGGCCGCCAGGGGCTCATCCATCAGCAACAGGCGGGGACTCGTCAGCAGGGCGCGGGCAATCGCCACCCTTTGCCGCTCCCCACCCGACAGGCGCTCCGGTCCCCGTTCAAGAAGATGCCCGATGCCCAGTAGGCTCATGGCCACATCCCAGCCCACCCGCCGCTCGGCAGGCGGGATCCGGCGGAGTCCGAATTCCAGATTCGCCCTCACGGAGAGGTGGGGAAACAGGCTCGGCTCCTGGAAGACATAGCCCAGGGGCCGGCGATGCACCGGAAGGAAGACCCGGCGGGCATCGTCCTGCCAGCACTCTCCGTTCACCTCCACCCGCCCCTGGCCGCGGGCCAGTCCTGCCACGCAGCGCAGCAGCGTGGTCTTGCCAGAACCCGATGGGCCGAACAGCGCCGTCACACCCCGCCCGGGCAGGGTCAGGTCCGCATGAAGGTTGAAATCGGTCAGCGGCAAGTCCAGAGCCAGGCGCAGCACGCTCATCGGGGGCCGCCCCCCCAGAAGCTGCGGGCACCGCCCACGCTGTACAACATCAGCAGCACCAGAAAGGAAAACACCAGGAGCACCCCTGCCAGGCCATGGGCGCTGGCGTAGTCCATGGCCTCCACGTGATTGTAGATCTGCATGGACACCACCCGGGTCTCACCCGGCACGTTGCCGCCGATCATCAGCACCACCCCGAACTCGCCGACCGTATGGGCAAAGCCCAGGATGGCAGCCGTGACGAAGCCCGGTCGCGCCAGCGGCAGGGTCACATGAACGAAACGATCCCAGGGAGAAGCCCTCAGGGTGGCAGCCACTTCCAGCGGCCGCTCCCCGATTGCCATGAAGGCATTCTGCAGGGGCTGAACGACGAAGGGCAGGGAATACACCACCGATGCCAGCACCAGCCCCGGAAAGGTGAAGGGCAGGCGTGCCAGGCCCATCGCCTCGACGAACTGCCCCACCGGTCCCTGCGGCCCCAGAAGCACCAGCAGGTAGAACCCCAGCACGGTGGGAGGCAGCACGATGGGCAAGGCCACCACTGCCCCGACCACGCCCCGCAGCGGCGAGCGCGTGCGGGCCAGCCACAGGGCAATGGGCGTCCCCACCACCAGTAACAGGCCGGTGACGGTACTCGCCAGCTCCAGGGTCAGGCGGATCGCCGCCCAGTCTTCAGCGCTCAGCATGCCCTCAGATCTCGTAGCCGTAGCTGCGGATCACCGTGACCGCGCTCCGGGATCTGAGATAGGCCGCCAGCGCTTCCACGGCGGGGACGCCCTGCCCTTTCTTCAGGATGACTGCATCCTGGCGGATCGGGGTGTAGTGGCGGGACGGCACCAGCCAGTAGGACCCCTCGATCCGCTGACCGTCCTTGTGCACCTGGGAGTAGGCCACGAAGCCCAGCTCCGCATTGCCCGAGGCTACGAACTGAAAAGCCTGGGTGATGCTCTCGCCCATCACGATCCGGGCCTGCAGGGCATCGGATAGACCGAGGGCCTTCAGGGTCTCGCTGGCCGCAAGACCGTAAGGGGCCAGACGCGGGTTGGCCATGGACAGGCGCTCGAACCGGCCGCTCCTGAGGACGGCGCCGGCGTCATCCACATAGCCCGGTTTGGGCGACCACAGGACCAGCTTGCCGATGGCGTAGGTAAACGAGCTCCCGGGGACACCCTCCCCTTCCCTCAGGAGCCTGGCCGGGGTTTCATCGTCGGCCGCCAGCAGCAGCAGGAACGGGGCACCCGCCTTGATCTGGGCGTAAAACTTGCCGGTGGAACCGAAGATCAGCTGGACCTTGTGACCGCTGGCCTTCTCGAAATCGGCAGCAATCTTCTGCATGGGGGCGGTGAAGTTGGCCGCAACCGCAACTGAAATCTCGTCTGCACGGGCCGGGAAGACAGCCCCCATGCACGAGACCAGGATGGCAAGGCGGTGAAAGCTAGCAGTCATGGGGAAACTCCGGACAAGGAGGAATTCAATCGAAGACAGCGAGGATCACCGCGCTGGCCCGGGCGCCAATGACGAGCCCAAGGCCTCCGATGTTCTCGAGGGTCTCCACCGCGGTCAGGCGCGACTACCGGGAAGCAGGAGGGTCACTTCCAGGGACTCCGGCCCCGGATGGATGGCCGCAAGCTGCCCCCAGTCATGGACAACCTGTAGACAGCAATATATAACGCCAGGCACTGTACGCCATCCGCTTTACCGTCACCACGCCCTCGGGCGTCCCCTTTGGCAGGGCCAAAAAAGTCAACGCAAATCGCCATAAGTCCGTAGAATCATGCAACCGTACGCAAGCCAATCAGCGTACCGGTCTCTAATCCATCTAGTTTCGATCTCGCTGATCGACAACTAATCGTTGCGTCCGCCCCGATTGGTGCCGCTTTCCCAGCGGTCAGGCCGTCGCAGGAGCATCACTGCCCATGAGTCAAGACAATTCCGCAGCCCAGGCTGCGGTCGCGATCACTTTTGCCGACCTTGCCCTCGGCGAGCCCATCCAGAAAGCCATCGCCGAAACCGGCTACACCCGCCCCACCCCGATCCAGGCCCAGGCCATTCCCCTCGTGCTGGCGGGTGGCGACCTGATGGCCGCAGCCCAGACCGGTACCGGCAAAACGGCAGGCTTCACCCTGCCGATCCTGCATATCCTCTCTGAAGAGCACGCCCACAACCAGAAGCCTGGCCGGCCCCGCTGCCTGATCCTGACCCCCACCCGGGAACTCGCCGCCCAGGTGGAAGAGTCGGTGCAGACCTATGGAAAACATCTGCCCCTGACCTCGATGGTCATGTTCGGTGGCGTGGCCCTCAACCCCCAGATCACCAAGCTCAAGAAGAAGCTTGACATCCTCGTGGCCACCCCTGGCCGCCTGCTGGATCACTGCAACCAGGGCAATGTGGACCTCTCCGGTGTCGAAATCCTGGTGCTGGACGAAGCCGACCGCATGCTGGACATGGGCTTCATCCGCGACATCAAGAAAATCCTCGCCCTGCTGCCCAAGGCCCGGCAGAACCTGCTGTTCTCGGCGACCTTCTCCGACGAGATCAAGACCCTGGCCGACGGCCTGCTGCACAACCCGGGCTACGTGGAAGTGGCCAAGCGCAATACCGCATCCGAGCTGGTCCAGCAGTCGGTCCATCTCTGTCCGCAGAAACAGAAACGCGAACTGCTGGCCTTCCTGATCCAGAAACACCAATGGTTCCAGGTCCTGGTGTTCACCCGCACCAAGCATGGCGCCAACAAGCTCTCGGAGTACCTGGGCAAGCAGGGGATTCCCTCCGCGGCCATCCATGGCAACAAGAGCCAGTCGGCGCGCACCCGCGCCCTCGCCGACTTCAAGGATGCCAAGCTGCAGGTACTGGTGGCCACCGATATCGCCGCGCGCGGTCTGGATATCGATCAGCTGCCCCAGGTGGTCAACTTCGAATTGCCGAATGTCTCCGAAGACTACGTACACCGCATTGGCCGTACCGGCCGGGCCGGCGCCACAGGTGCTGCAGTATCCCTGGTAGACAAGGATGAACTCCCCCTGTTGAAGGACATCGAGCGCCTGATGAAGCGGCTCATCGACAAGGTGGATGTCCCTGATTTCGTGCCCTCCGCAACCCCTCCCGAATCCGACGAGCGCCCTCCGCGGGAAGCCCGTGGCTCCCATGACGGCCAGCGCGGCCGCCACGGCGAGCGCCGCAACAAGGGCCAGGGTGACCATCAGAAACAGGATGCCAAACCCGCCCAGAGGCAGGGTGGTCCGCGTAACGAAGCGGGCCAGGCTCAGCAGCCCGGTCAGGGGCGCAGGCCCCAAGGCGGCGACCGGCCCCAGGGTGGCCAGGGCCCGCAGCAGCCCCGTCCGCCGCGCGGAGAGGGCCCTCGCCAGGAGGGTGCCCGCCGCGACGGACAACGTCCGGGACGTCCGGGCGGCGGACAACGTCAGGAACTCCCTCCCCGGGGTAACCGCCAAGCCGAATCCCGTCCGGTGGACGACGATTTCGGCAACCGGGTGGACTACAAGCCCAAGACCCGTTCCGAATACCGGGACCCGGAGGCCGCCTTCAACCGCGTCCGCTATGGCGAAGGCCGGGACCGGGGCAACGTGGCACCCCGGGGCAATCCGAACCGGGGCGCCCCAGCCCTGCTCGAAGAAAGCACCCGTTCCGCAGTCACACTGACGGGTCGCAAACCCGGCGATGCGAAGCCTCCAGTCCCAGCAGCAGGCACCCCTCGCCGGGGCGACAGCAACCGTTGATCAATCTTGGGCTGCAGGGCTTCAGCCGGAATGCCCTGTTGAAAATCGGTGTCTGGATTGGCCAGGGGCGGTCAGCACACTGTCTTTTCCTGCTCCTTGGCCTGAGCCTGACGCAGCTCCTCCAGGCGGAAGAATCTGCCACCGGGGAGCACGTCTATCAGGAGGTGTGCAGCACCTGCCATGGCCAGAACGTGCCCAGGGCACCCCAGTTGAACAACCGGAAACACTGGGCGCCCCTGCTGCGGGAAGGTCAGGCAGTGCTCACCTCCCACGGGTGGGTTGGCGTCAGGGGGATGCCGGCCCGGGGCGGGAAGCCCGATCTGAGCCTGGTCGCCTTTTCCAGAGCCGTGGCCTACATGGCCCGCTCCGCGGGGGGGCACTGGCCGGATCCGGATGCCGCCATGCTCGCGCAGATCGAGAAGGAAGTCGCAAAACGGGAAGCGGCTCGCCGAAAACGGATGGCGCGCTGAATCCCACACACGGCACCCAGGCGGTGCCGTTTTTCATGGGCGATCGCAGCGGTGGCGTACTCCAGGGCCCAGAAAAGAGGCTCCAGCCCGGTGAGGTCGAGGACCTTGCGCTTGCAGACAGCACGACTGCGGTCCCCTCACCACACCCCAGGAGGATGGGCGCCAGGCACTCGCGCCCCCTGGCTTCCCCGCCCGGCGCCGAAGAAAGGCACAATGCTAGGACAGGGTCCGTGCAACGCACCCCACGACGATTTGACCTTCTCCGGAGGAAAGCCCATGCCCATGCGTCCCCAATTGTTTATCGCAGCATTGACCGCCGCCGGCCTGCTCACCGTTCAGCCCACCTGCGCCCAGGAATCCCCGACCCTGGCCAAGATCAAGTCCTCCGGGACCATCTCGCTGGGCCACCGGGAATCCTCCATCCCCTTCTCCTACTACGACGACAAGCAACAGGTCATTGGCTACAGCCAGGAGCTCATGCTCAAGGTGGTGGACGCGGTCAAGGCCGAACTCAAGCTCCCCACCCTTGCCGTCAGGCTCACCCCCGTCACCTCCCAGAACCGGGTTCCCCTGATCCAGAACGGCACCGTCGACATCGAGTGTGGCTCCACCACCCACAACGCCGAGCGGGCCCGCCAGGCAGCTTTCTCCAACACCCTCTTTATCATCGGGACACGCCTGATGACCCGCAAGGATTCCGGCATCAAGGACTTCTCCGACCTGGCCGGCAAAAACGTCGTCACCACTGCCGGTACCACTTCCGAACGGCTGATCCGCAAGATGAACGAGGACAAGAATCTCGGCATGCGCATCATCTCCGCCAAGGACCACGGGGAGTCCTTCCTGACCCTGGAAACCGGACGGGCCGTTGCCTTCATGATGGATGACGCGCTCCTTTACGGCGAACTGGCCAAGGCCAAACGCCCGGCAGACTGGGCCATCACCGGCACCCCCCAGAGCTACGAAGCCTACGGCTGCATGATGCGCAAGGATGACCCCGGCTTCAAGAAACTGGTGGACTCCGCCCTCGCCAGAGCCATGACCTCCGGCGAGGCCGAAGCCATCTACAAAAAGTGGTTCACCCAGCCCATCCCCCCCAAGGGCCTCAACCTCAACTTTCCTCTCTCTGAAGCCATGCAGAAGCTCTACAAGGCTCCCAACGACAAACCCCTGGATTGACCCTGGCACACCTCCTCCATGCTCCAGATCCTGGCCACCGGCGGAACGATCGCCGGGGAAACTGACCTTGCCAGCGGCAGTCGTCGTTACCAGGCGGGCGTGCGCACGGTAGAGCGCCTCCTGGACAACGTGCCGGAGCTGACCCGGGTGGCGTCGATACGCGCCGAACAGGTCATGGCCCTCGACAGCAAGGACATGCACCCCTCCGACTGGATCCGCCTGCGCGGGGCGATCCGCCGGGCCGAGGCAGATCCGGCAATCAGCGGCATCGTGGTCCTCCACGGTACCGACACGCTGGAGGAAACCGCCTGGTATCTCCACCTCACCACCTCAGGACGCACTCCCCTGGTCCTTACCGGTGCCATGCATCCGGCAGATCACCCGGAGGCGGACGGCCCCGCCAACCTGCTCGCGGCCGCTCAGCTGGCTGCGGCCACGGCGGCGCAAGGCAAAGGGGTACTGATTGTCCTGCATGGTCAAATTCACGGGGCCCGCATGCTGAGCAAGGTCCGGACGACGGGCCTGGACGCTTTCGGGTCTTCCGGAGCCTGGCAACAGGCCCGGCCGGCCGGGCAGTTCGCCCATCTGGATACGCCGGCACTCCCCCCGGTGGCCATTCTGCCCGGCTACGCCGGGGCCCCTCCGGAACTGATCGAAAGCTGTCTGGCAACCGGGCATCGCGGCCTGGTACTGGCCCTCACCGGCCACGGCAGCGTACCCGCGACCTGGCTGCCGGCCTTGCGTCAAGCCCGCCATCAGGGCGTTGCAATCCTGCGGGCCAGCCGCTGCACCGGGCCGGTCATCCGCAACGCGAACGCGGACGATGACGGCGAAGGCTGGCTGACAGCGGGAGACCTGCCTCCGCCCAAGGCCCGGATCGCGCTGATGCTCGCCCTGGCCGCCGGCTGGTCCCACGACCGGATGGCCCTCGAGCTCCCCACCCTGTAAGGCTCAGGCGCCACGCCCCTTGCGGGTGAACGCCAGCCGGGCTTCCTCCAGTACCTGGGCCAGCTCGTCCCGGGCCTCGGTGGACGACTGGATCATCTGTCCCTCATCGTGAATGATCGCCTGCTGACGGGCCAGCACCTCGTCATCATGGTGGGCAAAGCGGCGGACCAGCTGTTCGGCCAGGGCAGGAGGCTCGTTGAGGAACTCCAGGGTCCAGCGGGACATCTCCAGACTGGCCGGCAGGGTCTCCCGGATCTGCCGCTCTATGCCCAGGTCCATCAGACGGCTGGCATGGAACCGGTTGCGCGCCCGGGCAACCACACGCACATGGGGAAAGTGCCGGCGCACCAGCTCCGCGGTCCTGAGGGAGGCCTCCACCTCATCGATGGCCAGCACCAGCACCTTGGCCTGCTCCAGCTGGGCCGCATGCAGCAGATCCAGCTGGGAGGCATCTCCATAGAACACCTTCAGGCCAAAGCGGCGCACCGTATCCACCTGCCCCGCATCTGCATCCAGAGCAGTGAAGCGGATGCCCCTGGCCAGCAGGAGACGACCGATCACCTGGCCGACCCGGCCAAAGCCGGCAATCACCACCTCACTCCCCTCCGCGGGCATCGCATCGAAGGCCCGCGGTGGCTGCCGGGCTTCCTGACGCCGGCTCAGCCAATCCCCCACCATCAACAGGAGCGGGGCTGCCGCCATCGACAGGGCCACCACCAGGGTCAGACGATCCGCCTGGACCTCCCCCAGCACCCGGAAGGACTGGGCCGTATCGAACAGCACGAAAGCGAACTCACCGCCCTGGGCCAGCACCAGGGACAACATGCGGGCATCGGTGGCGCCCCCCCGGAAAATACGCCGCAAAAGATAAAGCACCACAAACTTGACCAGGATCAGCCCCGCCGTCAGCCCAAGTATCTGCAGCGGCTGCTTGATCAGCAGGCCCAGATTGGTCGCCATGCCGACGGCCATGAAGAACAGCCCCAGCAGCAGCCCCTGGAACGGCGCGATGGCGGCCTCCAGTTCGTGGCGGAATTCCGAATCGGCCAGTAGCACCCCCGCCACGAAGGCTCCCAGGGACATGGACAGGCCGCCGGCCTGCATCAGCAGGGCCAGCCCCAGCACCGTCACCAGGGCGGCCGAAGTGAACATCTCGCGGCTGTTGACCCGCGCCACGTGACGGAACAGGGCATCCAGCAACGGGCGCCCCAGCAGCACCACAGCCAGCAGTACGGCCAGCCCCACCCCCGGGTGGGTCAGGGCGGTGGACTTGCCGGTGCCGAACAAGGGGATCAGGGCCAGCAACGGAATGACCGAAAGATCCTGAAACAGCAAAATCGCAAAGGCATCCCGTCCATGACGGGTGGAGAGTTCCTTCCGCTCGGCCAGGGTCGGCAGGACAAAGGCGGTCGATGAGAGCGCCAGGATGATGCCCACCACCGTGGCGGCAGGCCAGGACAGCCCCAGATAGCGCCCCGCCACGGCCAGGGCTGCCGAAACCCCCACCAGCTGCACAGCGCCCAGCCCGAACACGGCCCGCCTCAGGGCCCAGAGGCGGGACGGCTTCAACTCGAGACCAATCACGAACAACAGCAGGATCACCCCCAGCTCCGCCGTATGCATCAGGTTGTCCGGGTCACGGACCAGACTCAGGCCTGACGGGCCGATAAGCATGCCCACGGCCAGATAGCCCAGTACGGTTCCCAACCCTGCCCGCTTGAAAAACGGCACGAGCAGGACGGAGGCCAGCAACAGTGCGGCAAAGGTGGCGAGGGACTGCATGGGAGCGGGCGAGCCAGGAGAAAAGGGCTTGAAGTCTCTCACAAAGGCATCAAACCCACCCCCCTGGGAAGGATCTGGAAACACTCTTGCTGGAAACAGCAAAAACAGAACTTTGGAACAGCCGCCGCCCACAACACCCACGATGTCGATTTTTTTTACAAAAAATACGCATCCGAAAAATCCGCAGGAACACCTTAAAAATCATAAAAATCCGCTAGTTAAAGTAAATAATTCGCAGCTTTCACAAAAAAATACGCCATTTTTCGACGGTTTTTTTATCGCGCCCCTTTACAACACCCGGATTTCAAAAAGATTAAAGCATCAGCCAAGACCTCCAACGCCACCAAAACCCGCGCCGATACGTGATCTATGACAAATTCAACTTTAATGGCACAAATCATGCATTTGAGCAGATGGAGACGTATCACCCCTAGCCCCTGAACTTGATGAGGTGTCCCATGAAAACCAAAACACACACACTGGCCGCGTCCGTCCTCGCGCTTGCAGCCACAGGCCTGTGCAGCCTTGCAACGGCAGCACCGGCCCCCTTCCTGGCCCTGCCGACACCGGAAAACAATCCCAACGCGATCTACAGCCTGTATCCGGACGGACAAGGGGCGCTGCGCGAGGCCATCCTGCTGAATGGCATTCCCATTGCGTTCAAGTACGACGACTTCTGGTCCTACTCGGCCAAGGTGCTGGATGCCATTCAGGGACAAACTGCGCAGACAGATTTCCTGCCAACCGCGATCTATGGGGTGTATGACTTCTCGGTAGGCACCGGAAACATTGCCGTCAACATCACATCCAACGCCGGCGGCGCCACCAACGTGAACCCCAACGGCAGCGGTGTGACCATGCAGGATCCCGCCGACCTGAACAGCAGCAGCTCTATCTATGGCTGGACCTGCAACTGGGGCGGACTCACCCAAAGCTGCACGAATTTCCCGACGGACCCCCTCTATTCCAAGCCTGCCGCGGGTGTAAACGGGACGACCACCGTCGGTGAATTGCTGACCTACCTGCAGAGCCTCAACCCGCTGGCCAGCGTCCCCGTGCTGTACGCCGACTACAATCAGACCGGCGTCGGTGACTCCCTGTGGTTTGGTGCCAAGGTGCAGATCTTCGACGCCACCGGCACCACGCTGAAGGCAGAATGGCAACTGGACCGCGTGGCCAACAACACCTGGGACCAGGCGGCCCCCACCTTCAACTATGGCAATATTGCCTTCTATGGTGATCAAGCGTCCTGTGAGGCCAACCCCTACGACCTGTTCGAGCAGAGAGGATGCGCAGGATGGACCGCCAATGGTGACGAATACCTCAATATCGATCACAACACCGGCTCAGGTAAGCCCGACATGCTGGCCTACGCGCCGGACATGGATCTGAAGAAATTCCTGGCCAGCGACCTGTTCGTGGTCACGGGCAATCTGGGGTGCATCCAGAACGCCGACAACTCCTGGCTGGTGGCACCGTTGCGGAAAGACGGCCAGATCACCGACCCGGCCAACAAGAACGATCTGGGCTGCAACACGAACGGCGGGGAAGAGTTCGGGATTGTGGGCGCCCTGGCTCCGGAAGACCGGAAGATCCCCGAGCCATCCACCCTGCTGCTGACCAGCCTCGGCCTGCTCGGTTTCCTGCGGCTACGCCGGACAAGCCGCCTGCCAAGCGCCTGAGCGGGGGGTCACAACCCCGGATCTTCCCCACCCCCTGCCAGGGCCGCATCGACCACCTTGCGGCTCAGATGGGGGGCGAAGAGTTCCATGAAGGCATAGACGTATCCCCGCAGCCAGGCATTTCGGCGCACCCCGATCCGCGTGGTGCTGGACTCGAAAAGGTGCGCTGCATCCACCATGCCCAGAGCCCGGTCGGCAAGCGGATCGTAGGCCATACGGGCCAGGATTCCGACACCCAGCCCCATCGCCACGTAGGTCTTGATGATGTCCGAATCGATGGCGGTCAACACCACGTTGGGCTTGAGCCCCCGCCCGACGAAGGCCTTGTTGATCTGGTTACGCCCGGTAAAGGCAAAATCATAGGTAATGATGGGATGGCGGGCGATGGCCTCCAACGTGAGGGGCTGCTCAGCCAGGATGGGATGACGCTGGGGGGCGATCACGCAGCGGTTCCACTGGTAACACGGCAGCATGATCAGTTCGTGCTCGTCGGCGATCGCCTCGGTCGCGATCGCGATGTCTGCCTCCCCTGACAGCACATAATCGCAGACCTGACGTGGATTGCCCTGGTGAAGGGAAAGGCGCACGTTGGGGTAGCGGCTCATGAAGGCCTGAACCACCCTGGGCAAGGCGTAGCGGGCCTGGGTATGGGTGGTGGCGATGGAAAGACTGCCCGTGGCCTCGTTGCTGAACTCGGCCCCCACCTGGCGCAGGTTTTCCACATCCAGCAACATCCGCTCGGCAATCCCGAGCACCTGCCGTCCCGGCGCCGTAATGGCCACCAGGCGCTTGCCGTGGCGGACGAAGATTTCGACGCCCAGCTCCTCCTCCAGCAAGCGGATCTGCTTGGAAACGCCCGGCTGGGACGTGAACAAGGCCTCCGCTGCCTCGGATATATTGAGACGGCGGCGAGCGACTTCGTACACATAACGGAGTTGCTGAATATTCACAAGCCACCTCTTTATAACAATTTCTTCTTAGAGTTTAACCCAGGCGAGCTTCTTCAATCTATCTGCTCGGTTTACGATGCGCAGCACACGTCATCAGGATCCTCCATGGACATCGCGTATACCGTTGCAGGCTTTTCCGTCGGCGCCATCGTCGGCCTCACTGGCGTTGGAGGCGGATCGCTGATGACACCCTTGCTGGTACTGATGTTTGGCATCAGCCCTTCCGTCGCGGTGGGAACAGATCTGCTCTACGCCGCAATCACCAAAGCCGGGGGCACCCTGGCCCACGGCCTCAAGGGCACCGTCGACTGGGCCGTGACCCGCCGCCTCGCCTCGGGTAGTATCCCGGCCGCGGCATTGACCCTTGTGGTACTCGGACAATTCGCCCCTGGGGGAATCGACGGGGCAACCGGCCTGATCAAGTTTTCACTCGGCATTGCACTGCTGCTGACAGCGGTGGCAATCATCTTCCGCAGGCAGATTCAGGACTTTGCCCTGAAACGCAGCGGTGGAGTGGAAAACCCCCGACGTACCGCGTTGCTGACCGTTGCCACGGGAGCCATCCTGGGCGTGCTGGTGACGATATCGTCAGTGGGTGCTGGCGCCCTGGGGGTGAGTGCCTTGTTCTTCCTGTACCCCCGTCTGCCCACCCTGCGTATCGTTGGCAGTGACATTGCCCACGCGGTGCCCCTGACCCTGGTGGCTGGCATTGGCCACTGGTTCCTCGGCAGCGTGGATTGGTCCCTGCTGGGCAGCCTGCTCATCGGCTCCCTTCCCGGGATCTGGCTGGGCAGCCATATTTCCACCCGGGTCCCCGACCGGGTGCTGCGTCCGATTCTGGCAACCATGCTGGTGTTGGTAGGCAGCAAGCTGATCGCGGCCTGACCGGCCCCTGAGAACTACCAGGAAAGACCCATGTACCGTTACGACTCCTACGACCAGAAAATTGTCGACGAACGCGTCGCCCAGTTCCGGGACCAGACCCGCCGCTACCTGGCCGGTGAGCTGACCGACGACGAATTCCGCCCACTGCGCCTGCAAAATGGCCTGTACATCCAGCGCCATGCACCCATGCTGCGGGTCGCCGTGCCTTACGGCCTGCTGTCCACCCGTCAGGTACGGAAACTGGCCCACATTGCCCGTAGCTACGACAAGGGCTACACCCACATCACCACGCGCCAGAATTTCCAGTTCAACTGGCCATCCCTGGAGGCAGTTCCGGAGATCCTGGCTGAACTGGCCAGCGTGGAGATGCATGCCATTCAGACTTCCGGTGCGTGCATCCGCAATATCACCTCCGATCCCTTCGCCGGGGTTGCGGGGGATGAATACATCGATCCCCGGCCCTGGTGCGAGGTGCTCCGGCAGTGGAGCACCTTCCACCCGGAATTCGCCTTCCTGCCCCGCAAGTTCAAGATTGCCGTGAATGGCGCCCGTCAGGATCGCGCCGTCATCCAGTGCCACGACATCGGTCTGGAACTGAAGCGCAACGAGGCCGGCGAAATCGGCTTCCGGGTGCTGGTGGGCGGCGGCATGGGCCGCACCCCGATCATCGGCGAGGAGATTTCCGACTTCGTGCCCTGGCAGCACATCATCACCTACAACGAAGCCATCCTGCGGGTCTACAACCGCCACGGACGACGGGACAACCTGTACAAAGCGCGGATCAAGATCCTGGTCAAGGCACTCGGCATCGCCGAGTTCAAGCGGCAGGTGGAGGCGGAATGGGCCTTTACCCGCGGCGGCCCCAGCACCCTGACCGAGGCAGAAGTCACACGGGTGGGAGCCCACTTCACCACACCCGCTTACGCCTCCCTGCCTTCAGAGGATGCCGGCTACGCCCAACAGCGGGCAGCCAACGCCGCCTTTGCCGCCTGGACCAAACGCAACGTACTGGCCCACAAGGTGCCGGGCTATGCCATCGTGGTGGTGTCCCTCAAGGATCCCAAGCGCGCCCCCGGCGACGTGACCGACAGCCAGCTGGAACGGGTGGCCGACCTGGCCGACGCCTACAGCTTTGGCGAAATCCGTGCCACCCATGAGCAGAACCTGGTGCTGGCCGACGTGAAGCAGTCGGACCTCTTCGCGGTCTGGGAACAGCTCCGCAGCGCCAACCTGGCCACCCCCACCTTTGGCCTGCTGACCGACATCATCTGCTGCCCCGGCGGCGATTTCTGCTCCCTGGCCAACGCCAAGTCCATCCCCATCGCCAACGCCATCCAGGCCCGCTTCGAGGATCTGGACTACCTCTACGACATCGGGGACATCGAGCTCAACATCTCCGGCTGCATGAACTCCTGCGGCCACCACCATGTAGGCCACATCGGCATCCTGGGTGTGGATAAGAACGGAGAGGAGTGGTATCAGGTCAGCCTCGGCGGCAGCCAGGGCAACCAGACCAGCATCGGCAAGGTCATCGGTCGCTCATTCGCGGCCCACGAAATGCCTGACGTCATCAGCAAGATCATCACCGTCTACCAGGCTGAACGCCAGGAAGGCGAGCGCTTCATCGAAACTGTCCGCCGGACTGGCCTGGATCCCTTCAAGCTCGGCGTATACGGAGAAGCTGCAGTCAAGGAAAGGAAGCAGAATGCCTAAGCTCATCAAGAACGGCCAGCTGGTCGACGACAACGCCCAGGTCCTCATCCTGGACGAGACCCAGGCACCCGAGGAGCTTTCGCTGCCGGAAGGTCCGGTGTTCGTTCCCTTCGCCGTCTGGCAAGCCCACAAGGGTCAGCTCTCGGGCCGCCCTGGCCTGGGCGTATGGCTGGACAGCCATGAGGATGTGGCCGAGCTGGCAGAGGATCTGGGCGAGATCTCCGGTGTCGCCCTCAACTTCCCCAAGTTCACCGATGGCCGGTCTTACTCCGCAGCAGCCCTGCTGCGCACGCGCTACGGCTTCAAGGGCGAAATCCGCGCCATCGGCGATGTGCTGCGTGATCAGTTCTTCTTTATGCAGCGCTGCGGTTTCGACACCATTCAACCCAAGGCTGGCAAGTATTCGGACGCGCAGCTGGAAGCGGCACTGGCGAGCCTGCAGGATTTTTCCACCCCCTACCAGGCCGCGGTGGACCAGCCCGCCCCCCTGTTCCGGCGCGCCCAGCGCGCGGCCTGACAAGGAGCGCTGATCCATGCATCCCAGCCAGAATCCCAAGCTAGACGACCCGACGCTGATTGCCAGCCTGGAAGCCAAAGTCGCCCAGCTCAAGGCCGATCTTGCCGCCTGGGCCGCCGAGCTGCCGGCCATCACCATGGCCAACAGCCTCGGCGCCGAGGACATGGTCCTCACCGACGTGATCTGCACCAGCCGCCTGCCCATCGAGGTCTTCTCCCTCGACACCGGCCGCCTGCCCCTGGAAACCTATGACCTGATGGCCAGGGTCCAGCAGCACTACGGCCTCAAGCTCAAGTTCTACTACCCCAAGCATGAGGCCATAGAGCGCTTTACCCGGGAAAACGGCATCAACGCGTTCTACGACAGCGTCGAGCTCCGCAAGGCGTGCTGCCACGCCCGCAAGGTGGAACCCCTGGGACGGGCACTGCAGGGCAAGCAGGCCTGGATCACCGGTTTGCGTGCCCAGCAATCCACCACCCGCACAGACCTGCCCAAGCGCGAGCTCGACCAGGGCAACGGCCTCGTCAAGTTCAACCCCCTGGCGGACTGGACGGAAAAGGAAGTCTGGGCCTACATCCGTCTTCACCAGATACCCTACAACGCCCTGCACGACAAGTTTTACCCCAGCATCGGCTGCGCCCCCTGCACCCGTCCGGTTTCCATCGGCGAGGACGTACGCGCCGGACGCTGGTGGTGGGAAAATCCCGAGACCAAGGAATGCGGCCTGCACGTCAAGAAGTGACGGGCGCCCAGAACAACGAAAACGAGTAAAGCAATGTCGACGCTCACCAAGCAAACCCTGAGCCACCTGGACTGGCTCGAATCGGAAGCCATCCACATCATGCGTGAAGTGGCCGGCCAGTGCAGCAATCCAGTGCTGCTGTTCTCCGGCGGCAAGGATTCCATCTGCATGCTGCGGATCGCTGAAAAAGCCTTCCGCCCAGGCAAGTTTCCGTTTCCCCTGATGCACATCGACACCGGTCACAACTACAAGGAAGTGGTCGAGTTCCGTGACAAGCGCGCAACGGAGCTGGGTGAACGCCTGATCGTCCGCTCGGTGGAAGATTCCATGAAGCGCGGCACCGTGGTGCTCAAGCATGAGAACGAGTCCCGCAACAAGCACCAGTCGGTGACCCTGCTGGAAGCCATCGAGGAATTCGGTTTCGATGCCTGTATCGGCGGCGCCCGCCGGGACGAAGAAAAAGCCCGCGCCAAGGAGCGGATCATGAGCTTCCGCGACGAGTTCGGCCAATGGGACCCGAAGAACCAGCGCCCTGAGCTGTGGAACCTCTACAACGCCCGCAGCCACAAGGGTGAAAACATCCGCGCCTTCCCGATCAGCAACTGGACCGAGATGGACGTGTGGCAGTACATCGAGCGTGAAGGCCTTGAGCTGCCCTCCATCTACTTCGCCCACACCCGTCCGGTGGTCATGCGGCAAGGCGCCATCGTGCCAGTCAATGTGCCCTTGATGAGCGGCGAGCTGACCAACCTGCCGAAGGCCGGCGAGGAGATCATCGACCTGCAGGTCCGTTTCCGGACCGTGGGCGACATCTCATGCACCGCGCCCGTCGAGTCGGACGCCGACACCGTGGAGAAGATCGTCATAGAGACAGCGACCACCACCATCACCGAGCGCGGCGCGACTCGTCTGGATGACCAGACCAGCGACGCCTCCATGGAACAACGCAAGAAAGAAGGTTACTTCTGATGACCGCCCAAGTTGAAGACCACGGCCTGCTGCGCTTCCTCACCTGCGGCTCCGTGGATGACGGCAAGAGCACCCTGATCGGCCGCCTGCTGTTCGACACCAAGACCATCCTGGCCGACACCCTGACGGCCATTGAACGCACCTCCAGCAAGCGCGGCCTGACCGCCGTGGATCTGTCCCTGCTCACGGATGGCCTGCAGGCGGAGCGCGAGCAGGGCATCACCATTGACGTGGCCTATCGCTATTTCTCGACCGGCACCCGCAAGTACATCATCGCCGACGCACCGGGCCACGAGCAGTACACCCGCAACATGGTCACTGCGGCCTCCACCGCCAACCTCGCCATCATCCTGATTGACGCACGCAAGGGCGTGCTCACCCAGACCCGCCGCCACAGCTATCTGGCCAAGCTGGTGGGCATTCCCCACGTGGTGGTCGCTGTCAACAAGATGGACCTCGTCGATTACGATCAGGCCACCTACGAACGGATCGTGGCCGAATACCAGGCTTTTGCCGAGCAGATCGGCCTCGACGACGTACGCTTCATTCCCTTGTCGGCCCTCGTCGGCGACATGATTGTGGATCGGGGCGAGCGCCTGGACTGGTACCAGGGCCCAACCCTGATCGACATCCTCGAAGCAGCCCCCGCCGCCCACACCGAGAAGGCTGAAAGCTTCCGCTTTCCGGTTCAGTATGTGTGCCGCCCACAGGCCTCCGACAACCCCGAACTGCATGATTACCGCGGCTTCATGGGGCGAGTCGAGTCCGGCGAGATCAAGGTGGGGGACAGCGTCACCGTGCTGCCCAACGGGCGCACCAGCAAGATCAAGGACATCCAGCTCTACGGACAGTCCATCGGCAAGGCCATCCACGAACAGTCTGTGACGGTGCTTCTGGAAGACGAAATCGACATCTCCCGGGGTGACATGATCGTCAACAGCGATGAGGTGCCCGTGCAGTCCAAGCAGGTAGACGCCATGGTCTGCTGGCTGTCCGAAACCCCGCTATCGCCGGCCCGGACCTACTGGCTGCGCCACACAACCCGGGAAGTGAAGGCCAAAGTGGCAAGCATTTCCCACCGGGTGGACATCAATTCCCTGGCCAATGAGAGCGCTGCCACCCTGGCGATGAACGACATCGCCAGAGTCACCCTCAAGCTGGCCCAACCTATTTTTGCCGACAACTACGAGGCTTCACGCGCCACTGGCGCCTTCATCCTGATCGACGAATCCACCAACAACACGGTGGGCGCTGGCATGATCGCCAGCTGAAAAGGGCCTGCAGCAAGGCACGGTCAAGGTCATCGAGCCTTGCTGCGGATCACCCTGACACCGGGCATTTCAAACACATTCGTGAGGCTGCTCGAGCCGTTCAAGCGCTCACGACCCTCCGCTCAATCGGGATAAGAGCAGTCAGATTATCTGACCACCCCCTCCCGCCCCCCCATGCGGGTCCGTACCGGGCGCTTGGAATGGTTGAGGCAGTCCGCAGGCAAATCCTAGGGCACACCCCTGGTTACGCCAGTTCCAGTTGGGCAAGGTTGATTGCCTGGCTCCCGGAGCATTGAGGGTGGATACATGCGAGCTTTGGGTTAATGAACATCTGAGACTCCCCGCTCTCGACAACTCGGGTGCTCCACCTCCCATTCCTTCAGCCCTTCACCCCAAGATGGCCACCCACCACTGTGGCCTCTGCATGAGTTCTCTATCCACTTCACTTCGTCGCTGTGACCAACCTGCAGCCGGCCTTACACCCGGAGGAAGGCGCCCATACTGGGCGCGCACCAAAGCAAGAAGCCGGCTTACGCCGGCTTCTTGAAATACATTTTCAGTACCACTCGATCAGGCAGCGACCTGCTCGGTATCCTGGGCAGCTACTTCACCTTCGGGGCGATCCAGAAGTTCAACGAACGCCATCGGAGCATTGTCGCCATCACGGAAACCGCACTTCAGGATGCGCAGGTATCCACCGTTGCGGGTGGAGAAACGCTGACCCAGCTCGTCAAAAATCTTGACGACCATCTCGCGATCGCGGAGACGGTCAAAGGCAAGACGACGATTCGCCAGGCTCGGCTTCTTGCCGAGGGTGATCAAGGGCTCAACCACTTTGCGAAGCTCCTTGGCTTTGGGCAGCGTGGTCTTGATGACCTCGTGCCTCAGCAGGGAGTTCGCCATGTTGCGCAACATCGCCTGACGGTGCGCGCTGGTGCGGTTGAGCTTGCGAAGACCATTACGGTGACGCATTTGTTATTACCTCTTCTTCGTTACGCTCAACCGAGCTTTTCCAGCCCGGCCGGCGGCCAGTTTTCAAGTTTCATGCCCAGCGTGAGACCACGCGAGGCGAGGACTTCCTTGATCTCGTTCAGCGACTTCCGGCCCAGATTCGGGGTCTTGAGCAATTCGGTCTCGGTGCGCTGGATCAGATCACCGATGTAATAGATGTTCTCGGCCTTGAGACAATTCGCAGAACGAACAGTCAGCTCGAGATCATCAACCGGACGCAGCAGGATCGGATCAATTGCCGGGGCCTTGGGCGCTTCAACCGCCGTAGGCGTACCTTCCAGATCGGCAAACACGGACAACTGGTCCATCAGAACCCGTGCCGCAAAACGGACTGCTTCCTCAGGATCCACTGCACCGTTGGTCTCGATGTCGAGAACCAGCCTGTCCAGATCAGTACGCTGCTCCACACGGGCGCTCTCAACAGCATAGCTGACGCGACGAACCGGACTGAACGAAGCATCCAGTACAACGCGGCCAATGGTCTTGGTTTCGCCAGCAGCAGGACGCTGGTTGCCAGGAACGTAACCACGTCCCTGCTCAACCTTCACCTGCAGGTCAAGCTTACCGCCAGGCGCGAGGTGAGCAATCACATGGTCCGGATTGATCACTTCAACGTCGTGAGGCACCTCGATGTCGGCTGCAGTGACCACACCCTCACCGGACTTGGCAAGGGACAGCGTGACTTCGTTGCGACCATGCACCTTGAGGACGACGCCCTTCAGGTTCAGCAGCAGGTCGACAACGTCTTCCCGCACACCATCCAGCGTCGAGTACTCATGCAGTACGCCCTCGATCGACACCTCGGTCGGCGCGTAGCCCGGCAGCGACGACAGCAGAATCCGGCGGAGTGCATTGCCAAGGGTATGACCGAAGCCGCGTTCAAACGGCTCCATGGTCACACGGGCATGCACCGGCGAAACGTTCTGCACCTCGATGATGCGCGGTTTCAGCAGAGCATTACTTTGCATCGACAATCCTTCTATAGAGCCGCGCCAGAGGCGCGACCGCCATTAACGCGAATACAGTTCGACGACCAGACCTTCATTCAGGGTCGGGGGCAGTTCCGCGCGCTGCGGATAAGCCTTGAACGTACCCTTGCCGGACTTGATATCCACCGCCAGCCACTCGGGGAAGCCCCGGGCCTCGGCAGCCTCAAGGGCAGCCTTGACACGCAGCTGGTTGCGAGCGGTATCGGTCAGGGTGATCTCATCACCCGGACGAACGGTATAGGAAGGGATGTTCACGCGCTTGCCGTTAACCAGTACGCCGTTGTGACGGACAACCTGGCGAGCTTCGGCACGGGAAGCACCAAAACCCATACGGTAAGCAACTGCATCCAGACGGCCTTCGAGGAGCTGGAGCAGGTTTTCACCCGTCTGGCCCTTGCGGCGATCAGCTTCAGCGTAAGTCTTGCGGAACTGACGCTCGAGAACACCATAGACACGACGGATCTTCTGCTTTTCACGCAGCTGAACGCCATAACCGGACAAACGCTGGCCAGACTTCTGGCCGTGCTGACCAGGAGCGTAAGACCGGCGCTCAATCGCGCACTTGTCAGTAAAGCATTTTTCGCCCTTCAGAAAGAGCTTCTCACCCTCGCGGCGGCACTGACGGCACTTGGGGTCAAGATTACGAGCCACTGTTCAACTCCTTGTCAGATACGACGCTTCTTCGGCGGACGGCAGCCGTTGTGCGGAATCGGGGTGATATCGGTGATCGTGGTGATCTTGATACCCAGCGCGTTCAGCGCCCGAACACTGGACTCACGACCAGGACCAGGGCCCTTGACGCGAACTTCCAGATTCTTGATGCCGCACTCGACGGCCACCTTGCCAGCCGCTTCAGCAGCGACCTGGGCAGCAAACGGGGTGCTCTTGCGGGAGCCCTTGAAGCCGGCGCCACCGGAGGTAGCCCACGACAGCGCGTTGCCCTGGCGATCGGTGATCGTGATGATCGTGTTATTGAAGGAAGCATGAACGTGAGCGATGCCCTCGGCCACGTTCTTCTTGATCTTCTTGCGAACCTTCGCAGCAGTCTTTGCCATGTTTTATCCCTGATTACTTCTTGCCGGCGATCGCCTTGCGCGGCCCCTTGCGGGTGCGGGCGTTCGTACGAGTACGCTGGCCACGAAGGGGCAAACCACGGCGATGGCGGACCCCGCGATAGCACCCCAGATCCATGAGGCGCTTGATACTCATCGTCACTTCACGACGCAGATCACCTTCAACGGTGAACTTCGCGACTTCGTCGCGCAGTCGTTCCATGTCGGATTCGGTCAGATCCTTGATCTTTGTAGAGCGGGCCACAGTGGCCGCATCACAGATCTGTTGCGCACGAGTGCGTCCGATACCGAAAATCGCAGTAAGAGCGATTTCCGTGTGCTTATGATTGGGAATGTTTACCCCTGCAATGCGGGCCATGCGTTCACCCCAGAATGCTAAACATTAAATTATAAAGAATGCGGGTGACCGCATCAACCCTGGCGCTGCTTATGACGCGGATCGGTACAGATCACACGCACAACACCCTTGCGACGGACAATTTTGCAGTTCCTGCAAAGCCGCTTGACCGATGCTTGAACTCTCATTTCTTGCTCCTAACAACTATTCTGTTATTTCGCTCGGAAAACGATCCGGGCTCCACTCAAATTCCACGGCGTCACAACCTTCAAGCTTGTTACCAGGAAGATTCTCGGTGACCTGAACCAGCATCACGACGCCACCTTCCTTCGACAGGAGCTTATTTGAGCGGAACCCGCGAGCCCTTGAAGTTAGCCTTCTTCAACAGGCTTTCGTACTGGTGGGACATGATGTAGGCCTGAACCTGGGACATGAAGTCCATCGTCACCACCACGATGATCAACAAGGATGTCCCGCCGAAATAGAACGGCACGTTCCATTTCAGGATCAGAAACTCAGGAAGCAGGCAGACCAGGGTGATATACACCGCACCCGCCAGCGTAAGGCGCATCAAAATCTTGTCGATGTAACGCGCCGTCTGCTCGCCAGGCCGTATGCCCGGCACGAAAGCACCACTCTTCTTCAGATTGTCAGCGGTCTCCTTGGCATTGAAGACAAGGGCCGTATAGAAGAAGCAGAAGAAAACAATCGCTGCAGCATAGAGAATCACGTAAATCGGCTGCCCCGGCGCGAGCGTCGATCCAAGATCCTTGAGCCAGGTCATGCTCTCCGATGAACCAAACCACTGGGCCAGGGTCGCCGGAAAAAGAATGATGCTGGACGCAAAAATCGGAGGAATCACTCCAGCCATGTTGAGCTTCAGCGGCAAATGAGAACTCTGTCCGCCAAAGATCTTGTTGCCGACCTGACGCTTCGCATAGTTGACCAGGATCTTGCGCTGACCACGTTCGACAAAAACCACTACAGCCGTAACCGCCACCACCAGAATGCAGATTACCAGTGAAGTGAAGGGGTGCATTGCGCCCGTCCTCACCAGCTCGAACAAGCCACCGAGTGAACTCGGAAGACCCGCAGCAATACCTGCAAAGATGATGATCGAGATCCCGTTGCCGAGTCCCCGTTCAGTAATCTGCTCACCCAGCCACATCAAAAACATTGTGCCGGTGACCAGAGTAGAAACAGTGACAAAGCGGAACATCAGCCCCGGATCAAGCACCAGACCTTGCTGCGACTCCAGTGCCACAGCGATCCCGAGGCCCTGGAAAAGGGCCAGAGCGAGCGTGCCATAACGGGTGTACTGCGTGATCTTGCGACGTCCGGCCTCGCCCTCCTTCTTCAATGCTTCTAGTTGCGGTGAAGCAACTGTCAGCAACTGCATGATGATCGATGCCGAAATGTACGGCATGATCCCCAACGCGAAGATGGTGAAACGAGACAGCGCACCACCCGAGAAAAGGTTGAACACCCCGAGGATGCCGCCCTTCTGGCTCTTGAACAGATCCGCAAGGGCTACAGGGTCGATACCCGGCACCGGGATGTGAGCACCAATTCGATAAACAATCAGTGCTCCCAGCAGGAACATCAAGCGACGCTTGAGATCCCCAAACTTCCCAGGTGCCGCCAGCGCGGACGGTTGATTGGCCACGCTGAACCTTACTCGGCAGAGTCGACTACGGAACCGCCAGCAGCCTCAATGGCAGCCTTGGCGCCCTTGGTCACACCAACACCACGAACAGTGACCTTGCGGGTAATTTCGCCGGACAGGATGATCTTGGCAGCCAGTGCGTCTGCAGCGACAACACCAGCCTGCTGAAGGGTCAGCAGATCGATCTCATCCACGGGCAGTGCTTGAATCTCGGACAGGCGCACTTCGCCGATGCGGGCACGGGTCAGGGACACAAAACCACGCTTCGGCAGACGACGCTGCATGGGCATTTGACCGCCCTCAAAGCCAACTTTGTGGAAACCACCGGTACGGGATTTTTGACCCTTGTGACCGCGACCAGCAGTTTTGCCGAGACCGCTGCCGATACCACGACCGACTCGCTTGGCAGCGTGCTTGGAGCCCGCTGCGGGTTTGATGGCATTCAGGCGCATTTAAGCCTCACACTTAACGAGGTAGGCGACCTTGGTAATCATGCCCCGCACTGCAGGAGTATCCTGCAACTCAACCGTGTGGTTGAGACGACGGAGCCCAAGACCGCGCACAGTTGCACGATGGGACTGCTTGGTGCCGATAACGCTCTTGACGAGCGTGACCTTCAGTTTCTTGTCGGACATGGCTTACCCCTGGATCTCTTCGACCGTCTTGCCACGCTTGGCAGCAATCACGGACGGAGCATTGGTGGCCAGAAGACCATTCAACGTGGCACGCACCACGTTATACGGATTCGTGGAGCCGATGGACTTGGCGATGATGTCAGTCACGCCCATCACCTCGAACACCGCACGCATCGCACCACCGGCAATGATGCCGGTACCCTGGGGAGCCGGTTGCATCAGGACCGAGGACGCTCCGTGCTTACCAATGACGGAGTGATGCAGAGTACCGTTTCTCAGGGAGACCTTTGCCATCTTGCGGCGGGCCTCTTCCATCGCCTTCTGTACGGCAACCGGCACTTCGCGGGACTTGCCCTTGCCCATGCCAATACCGCCGTCACCATCGCCAACCACGGTCAGCGCAGCGAAACCGAGAATACGGCCACCTTTCACAACCTTGGTGACGCGATTGATGGAGACCATCTTTTCGCGCATGCCATCGTCGCGCTCCTCGGAGGCCTGCACTTTTTTATTACCTTGCTGCTTAGCCATGCTAAACCTCGCTTAGAACTTCAGTCCGCCTTCGCGGGCGGCATCGGCAAGCGCCTTGACGCGGCCGTGATACTGGAAACCGGAACGATCGAAGGCAACAGCCTCGATACCGGCAGCCTTGGCACGCTCGGCGATCAGCTTGCCCACCACCACAGCGGCAGCCTTGTTGCCGCCGTTGGACACCTGGGCGCGCACATCGGCCTCGACGGTCGAAGCAGCAGCCAGAACCTTGGAACCACAGCCGGCAATGATCTGCGCGTAGATGTGGGTATTGGAACGGAACACGGACAGACGGACTGCCTTCATTTCCGCAATCTTGGCACGGGTTTTCCGTGCACGGCGCAAACGCGTTTCCTTCTTGGTGATCATGATCCGCCCTTACTTCTTCTTGGTTTCTTTCAAGGTCACCACTTCGTCGGAGTAACGAACACCCTTGCCCTTGTAAGGCTCAGGAGCGCGATACGCACGAACTTCAGCAGCAACCTTGCCGACGACCTGCTTGTCGACACCCTTGATGACGATCTCGGTCTGCGACGGAGTCTCCACCTTGACACCGACCGGCATCTGGTGCACAACCGGATGGGAGAAGCCAAGGGAGAGATTGAGCTTGTCACCCTGGGCTTGGGCACGATAACCCACGCCAACCAGGTTCAGCTTGCGCTCAAAACCCTTGGAAACGCCTACAACCATGTTGTTGAGGAGAGCACGCATGGTGCCAGACATCGCCTTTGCATTGACCGCACCATCAATGGCGGAACACTGCACGGCATCGCCTTCACGCTCAACCTTGACCGACGGATGAACCGCCTGGGTCAATGATCCGAGCGGGCCCTTGACAACAATCTGGCCGCCACCAATAGTGACATCCACACCGGCCGGAACGGCCACAGGATTCTTGGCTACACGGGACATATCAACCTCCCCTTAAGCCACAAGGCACAGCACTTCGCCGCCAAGACGGCCAGCGCGTGCAGCACGATCAGTCATCACGCCCTTCGGCGTGGACACAATTGCCACACCCAGGCCGTTCATAACCCGGGGCAGGTCATCGCTACCCTTGTAAACGCGCAGGCCAGGACGGCTCACACGCTCAATGCGCTCGATAACCGGGCGACCGGCGTAATACTTCAGGGACAGGACCAGTTCGGCCTTGCCGGAAGCATCGTTGACGGCGAAGTCATCAATATAACCTTCGCTCTTCAGAACTTTGGCGATGGCAATCTTCAGCTTGGAAGAAGGCATCACGACAGAGCCCTTTTGCGCCTGCTGAGCGTTACGAATACGCGTCAGCATATCGGCGATCGGATCAGACATGCTCATATCTATCGACCCCTTACCAGCTTGCCTTGGTCATGCCGGGCACCTCACCGCGGAAAGCAACTTCGCGCAGTTTGTTCCGGCACAGACCGAATTTACGGAAAACACCACGCGGACGACCAGTCTGCTCGCAGCGGTTACGCTGGCGGCAGGGACTGGAGTTGCGCGGAAGTTGCTGCAACTTCAGACGCGCAACCATGCGCTCTTCTTCAGTCAGCTTGGCGTTGTTGATCTGCTCGTTCAGAGCTGCGCGCTTGGCCGCATATTTTGCAACCGCTTTGGCGCGCTTCTGTTCGCGTTGGATCAGAGACAGTTTCGCCATATCACCCTCAGTTCTTGAAAGGGAACTTGAACGCGGCGAGCAGCGCGCGCGCCTCGTCGTCCGTCTTGGCAGTCGTCGTGATGCTGATATTCATCCCACGCAGAGCATCGATCTTGTCGTACTCGATTTCAGGGAAGATGATCTGCTCTTTGACGCCCAGATTGTAGTTGCCGCGGCCATCGAAACCCTTGCCGGCAATCCCGCGAAAGTCGCGGATTCGCGGCATTGCGATCGTAACCAGGCGATCGAGGAACTCGTACATGCGAGGCCCGCGAAGAGTCACCATGCAGCCGATCGGATAACCGTCACGAATCTTGAAACCCGCGATGGATTTCTTCGCCTTGGTGGTTACCGGCTTCTGACCAGCAATCTTCTGAAGATCGCCAACAGCGTTATCCAGGATTTTCTTATCGCCAACAGCCTCACCCACACCCATGTTCAAGGTGATCTTGGTGATGCGGGGCACTTCCATGACCGACTTGTAGCCGAACTTCGTAAGAAGCTCAGGCGAAACGGTCTCTTTATAGAATTCTTGCAGGCGCGCCATAACTACCCCTTACGCATCCACTACTTCGCCATTGGACTTGAAGACGCGGACCTTGCGGCCATCCTCAAGAACCTTGAAGCCGACGCGATCAGCCTTCTGAGTGGCCGCATTGAAGAGCGCCACATTAGAAGTATCGATCGGCATTTCCTTTTCAACGATACCGCCAATCTGGCCCTTCATCGGGTTCGGGCGCACATGCTTCTTGACACGGTTGATACCCTCAACCAAGACAGCGCCTTCCAGAATACGCAGAACGGTACCGCGCTTACCCTTGTCCTTGCCCGTAAGGACGGCAACTTCGTCGCCTTTGCGAATCTTATTCACAATAACCCCTTAGAGAACTTCAGGCGCCAGGGAGACGATCTTCATGAACTTCTCGGTACGCAACTCACGCGTAACCGGCCCGAAGATGCGCGTACCAATAGGCTCGCCCTTGTTGTTAAGCAGGACCGCAGCATTGCGGTCGAACTTGATAAGCGAGCCATCCGGACGACGAACACCCTTGGCAGTGCGAACCACCACGGCGCTATAAACGTCGCCCTTCTTGACACGACCACGAGGGGCCGCATCTTTAATACTCACCTTGATGATGTCACCAACTCCGGCATAGCGACGTTTTGAGCCGCCAAGCACCTTGATGCACATCACGTGACGCGCGCCGGTATTATCGGCCACGTCAAGCATCGTTTGCATTTGGATCATTTAAACTCTCCAACTTGGATCGCGGGAAGCGACCAGTTTTGGATCCCGTTCGGGTTGATTGGACTTGCACGGAACCGTGCAAGAGCAAAGACAGCAATAATAATGGCTTGCCAATCTCTTGGCAAGCCATTTGTGCAACAAGTCCTAGTTAAACCGGCACAACCGATTCAAGAACCTTGGTAACACGCCAGGTTTTGGTCTTGGAGATCGGACGGGTCTCTTCGATTTCGACGAGATCGCCCTCTTTCGCAACACCCGCTTCAACATGCGCGTGGTACTTGGCAGTCCTGGTGATGACCTTGCCGTAAAGCGGATGCTTCACACGGCGCTCCACCAGGACAGTGACCGTGTTGGTCATCTTGTCGCTGACAACACGACCGACTTCAACACGCTTGACCTTTTTAACTTGATCGTTCATTTGACACCCGCCTTCTCACGAAGAATGGTCTTCACCCGGGCAATGTCCTTGCGAACCTGGCCAAGCTGGGACGTATTGCCCAGCTGCTGGGTGGCGAGCTGCATGCGAAGGCTGAATTGAGCCTTCAGCAGTTCGAGCAGTTCAGCATTGAGTTGGCTGGCGTCTTTCGCCCGCAATTCAGAAGCTTTCATGTTTTACCCCACCATCCGGACAACGAAGACGGTCTCGATGGGGAGCTTGGCAGCTGCCAGGCGAAACGCCTCGCGAGCCAGAGCTTCATCAACACCATCCATCTCATAGAGAACCTTGCCGGGCTGGATTTCAGCAACCCAGTACTCCGGGCTGCCCTTACCGTTACCCATACGCACTTCCGCAGGCTTCTGGGAAATCGGCTTATCCGGGAAGACACGGATCCAGATACGACCACCCCGCTTGATATGACGGGTCATGGCACGACGGGCAGATTCGATCTGGCGAGCAGTCAGACGACCACGCCCAACC
This sequence comes from Zoogloea sp., assembly GCF_028693495.1. Taxonomy (GTDB): domain Bacteria; phylum Pseudomonadota; class Gammaproteobacteria; order Burkholderiales; family Rhodocyclaceae; genus Zoogloea. Next base: position 68,953 of record NZ_JAQUVG010000004.1, read on the forward strand.
GCCTTCAGACCGTACTCGCCAAAGCTAACCTTGGCACCGCGGGTGGCGAGACCCTTATTGCGGCCCTTCTGCTCCTTACGATACTTCCTTCTCGACGGCTGCAGCATCATTCACTCCTGCTTCTTTCTTGATCCGTTTTGCACCATCAGCCTGATCGCCACCATTGCGGCGTGCGGGCCGCTTGGCACCCGGCTTGCTGTCGGCACCCTCATTGCGACGACGGCCACGGCGGGCATCGCCCTCGTTCTCCGTCGCAGCGGGCTGCTCGTTACGGGCGAGAGCCTCACCCTTGTAAACCCACACCTTGATGCCGATGACACCATAGGTGGTGTGCGCTTCAGAGACGCCGTAATCGATGTCAGCGCGCAGGGTGTGCAGGGGCACACGACCTTCACGATACCATTCGGTACGTGCAATTTCAGCGCCGTTGAGACGACCAGAGCTCATGATCTTGATACCCTGAGCGCCCAGACGCATCGCGTTCTGCATCGCGCGTTTCATGGCGCGACGGAACATGATCCGCTTGACGAGCTGCTGGGAGATCGAGTCAGCAATCAGCTGGGCATCGGTTTCGGGCTTGCGGACTTCTTCGATGTTCACATGGACGGGAACGCCCATGATCCCTTGAAGATCAGCCTTCAGCTTCTCGATGTCCTCACCCTTCTTGCCGATCACAACACCCGGACGGGCGCTGAAAACGGTGATGCGGGCATTCTTTGCAGGACGCTCGATGACAACACGGCTCACGGAGGCGTGGGCAAGCTTCTTCTTGAGATGCGCGCGAACCTTGAGGTCCTCGTTGAGCATCGTGGAGAAGTCGCTACCAGCAGCAAACCAGCGAGAGCCCCAGTTACGCGTGACCGCCAGGCGAAAGCCAGTCGGATGGATTTTCTGTCCCATGGGTTCTCCTTACTCTCCGACAGTCACGTAAATGTGGCAGGTCGGCTTGCTGATGCGGTTGCCACGGCCCTTAGCACGGGCGGTGAAGCGCTTCAGCGTCATGCCCTGCTCGACGTAGATCGTCTTGACACGCAGAGCGTCAATATCGGCGCCATCGTTGTGCTCGGCATTGGCAATGGCCGACTCGACAACCTTCTTGATGATTTTCGCGCCCTTCTTGGGCGAGAAAGCCAGGATGTTGAGAGCCTGTTCCACGGACTTGCCGCGGATCAGATCCGCCACGAGACGGCCTTTTTGTTCCGACAGGCGAACGCCGCGGAGAGTGGCTTTGGTTTCCATTGTCATCTCTCCTTAGCGCTTGGCTTTCTTGCTGGCAGCGTGACCCTTGAACGTACGGGTCAGCGCAAATTCGCCGAGCTTGTGACCAACCATGTTTTCAGAAACGTATACCGGAATGTGCTGGCGACCATTATGTACAGCAATCGTCAGACCCACGAAATCCGGCAGAACGGTAGAACGACGCGACCAGGTCTTGATCGGGCGCTTGTCGTTGGAAGCCCGCGCGGCGTCCACCTTTTTGAGCAGGTGAGCGTCGATGAAGGGGCCCTTCTTGATAGAACGTGCCATGTCTTACCTCTTATCGCTTGTGCCGACGCTGGACAATCATGGAGTCGGTGCGCTTGACGCTACGGGTACGATAACCCTTGGTCGGCTGACCCCACGGACTGACCGGCACGCGGCCTTCGCCAGTACGGCCTTCACCACCACCGTGCGGGTGATCGATCGGGTTCATCGCCACGCCGCGGACGGTCGGGCGGATACCACGCCAACGGTTTGCACCAGCTTTACCGATTTTGCGCAGGCTGTGCTCTTCGTTGCCCACTTCACCAATGGTGGCGCGGCATTCGATATGAACACGGCGAATCTCGCCGGAGCGGAGACGAACCTGCGCGTAAGTGCCTTCACGCGCCAGCAACTGGACAGAAGTACCTGCCGCACGAGCCAGCTGAGCACCCTTACCGGGGATCATCTCAACGCAGTGAAGGGTGGTACCCACCGGAATGTTACGGATCGGCAGCGCATTGCCCGATTTGATGGGTGCCTCCGAACCGCTGACCACGGACTGACCGACAACCATGCCCTTGGGCGCAATGATGTAACGCCGCTCACCGTCCGCATAGCACAGCAGAGCGATGTTTGCGGACCGGTTGGGGTCATACTCAAGCCGCTCGACCTTGGCGACGATGCCGTCCTTGTTGCGACGAAAATCGACGACACGGTAATGCTGCTTGTGACCACCACCCTTATGACGGGTAGTGATGTGGCCATTGTTGTTGCGGCCGGCAGTGCTGAACTGCTTTTCAAGCAGCGGAGCATAGGGCGCGCCCTTGTGCAGGCCGGCGTTGACAACCTTGACAACGGCACGGCGGCCGGCGGAGGTCGGTTTGACTTTAACGAGTGCCATAGTGCTTACTCCCCGGCCGCAAAGTTGATTTCCTGACCCGGCTTGAGGCAGACAAATGCCTTTTTCCAGCCCTTGCGACGGCCAGTGATCTTGCCGAAACGCTTTTCCTTGCCTTTGACGTTGGCAACCTGAACAGCCTTAACTTCAACCTTGAAGAGCAGTTCTACGGCAGCCTTGATTTCAGGCTTGGTCGCATCACTCGCAACACGGAAAATCACCTGCTCGTTTTTTTCAGCGATGTAGGTAGCCTTCTCCGAGATTTGAGGAGCGAGCAGCACCTGCATCAGACGCTCTTGCTTGAATGCGCTCATTGCCACATCTCCTCCATCTTGGCGACGGCACCCTTCGTGACGAGCACGTTAGGGAAGCGCACCAGGGAAACCGGATCTGCCTCACTCACCTCGAGAACCAACACATTCGGAAGGTTGCGGGAGGACAGGTAAAGGTTCTCATCGAACGAATCGGTGATCACCAGGACGGACTCAAGCCCCATCCCCTTGAGCTTCTGGGCAAGCAGCTTGGTCTTCGGAGCCTCAAGAGAAAAGCCTTCGACCACCGACAAGCGACCATCACGAGCGAGTTGCGAAAGAATCGCAGCAACACCAGCCCGGTACATCTTGCGGTTAACTTTCTGCGAAAAATTCTCGTCCGGCTTGTTCGGGAAGGCGCGACCGCCCCCACGCCAGATCGGACTCGAACCCATACCGGAACGAGCACGACCGGTACCCTTCTGACGCCACGGCTTGTGGGTGGTATGGGCAACCTCGTCACGACCTTTCTGGGCACGATTGCCAGAGCGCGCATTGGCCATGTAGGCAACGACAACCTGGTGAATCAAGGCTTCGTTGTAGTCACGACCGAACAGCGAATCGGACGCCTGCAGGGTTGCAGACGGCTGACCCTGTTCATTCAACAGCTTCAGTTCCATCACGCCTCCCGTTACTTGCCAGCCTTGACAGCGGGACGCACGATCACGTCAGCACCGTCATGACCAGGCACGCCGCCCTTGATCAACAAAAGACCACGCTCAACATCAACGCGGACCACTTCAAGGTTCTGCACGGTGCACTTGGCGGCACCGAGATGGCCGGTCATGCGCTTGCCGGGAAAAACACGACCCGGATCCTGCGCCATACCGATAGAACCCGGAACGTTGTGGCTACGGGAGTTACCGTGCGTCTGACGACCAGAAGCGAAGTTGTGACGCTTGATGGTGCCGGCATAGCCCTTACCAATCGAGACACCACTCACATCCACCTTCTGACCAACAGCAAAGATATCCACACCAACAACATCACCCGCCTTGAGCTGAGTGACATTGTCGGCGTCGATGCGGAATTCCTTGAAAACGTGACCCGCCTCGACACCCGCCTTGGCAAGGTGGCCAGCTGCCGCCTTGTTAACGCGACTTGCACGCCGAACACCGAAGGTCACCTGGACGGCCGTATAGCCATCCGCTTCAGCCGATTTGATCTGGGTCACACGGTTGTTGGACACATCCAGCACAGTCACCGGAATGGAAGCACCATCCTCGGCAAAAATGCGAGTCATGCCCACCTTGCGCCCGACAAGGCCTAGACTCATTTTATTCTCCTTACCCTGGTTGCGATTGACCAGGACCGATTGTCATTACAAAACTGCGCCAAAAAGCGCAAGGGCCGGATTATACCGGCCCCAACGCCTTTAGCGCAATAGTTTTGAGTTACTGCAGCTTGATTTCCACATCAACACCCGCCGGCAGATCCAGCTTCATCAATGCGTCTACCGTTTTGTCCGTCGGATCAACGATATCCATCAAGCGCAGATGGGTACGGATCTCGAATTGGTCACGGGAAGTCTTGTTGACGTGCGGGGAACGCAGCAAGTCAAAACGCTCGATACGGGTCGGCAACGGTACGGGACCGCGAACGACCGCTCCTGTGCGCTTGGCGGTATCCACAATCTCAAGGGCGGACTGATCGATCAGCTTGTAGTCAAAAGCCTTGAGACGAATACGGATTTTCTGGTTTTGCATTTTTATTCCCAAAGAGCAGATGGCGCGGCATCCCATATGCCGCGCCCGACAAAAATTACTCGACGATCTTGGCGACCACGCCGGCGCCGACGGTACGACCACCTTCACGGATGGCGAAACGCAGACCCTCTTCCATGGCGATCGGAGCGATCAGCTTGACCGTCATGGCGATATTGTCGCCCGGCATGACCATCTCGGTGCCTTCCGGCAGGGAGATCGAACCGGTCACGTCCGTCGTACGGAAGTAGAACTGGGGACGGTAGTTGTTGAAGAACGGGGTATGACGACCACCCTCTTCCTTCGACAGCACATACACCTCACCAGTGAAATGGGTATGCGGCTTGATGGAACCCGGCT
>NZ_JAQUVG010000005.1:0-49989 GCF_028693495.1 Zoogloea sp.
CCTTCCGGGCGGATGCCGCGCCGGCAGCCGCGTCTGCCGTGGCCAGTTCCAGTTCGGCCCGGCGGGCCCACGCCAGGGCGTTGTCGTCCGCCAGGCGAGTTGCTTCCCGGGCGCTCTCCAGGGCCGCGGGCAGATCCCGGGTAGCCTGTTGTGCGTAGCTCAAGGCCAGGCGGGCAGCCGGGGAGGCCGGATCGAGGGCCACCGCCTGGCGGGCGGTGCTGCCGGCTTCCGGCGCGTGTCGGGCGACCTGGGCAATGGCCGCGGTGGCCAGCAGGCTGGCATGGGGGGCATTGTTGAAGGCCCGGCCTAGCAGCCTGTCGGACTATCCCCGGTAAAATACGGCATCGCCCCTGGAGCTTGAGAGCATGAGCCGCTTTCGCCCGATTGACCGGCATACGGACTACCTGTTGCCCCCCTCAGTGCAGGACTGGTTGCCCGAGTCTCACCTGGCTCGCTACGTGGTGGACGTGGTCGAAGGGCTGGATCTATCGGAACTGGAGCGAGCCTATGCGGGGCGCGGGAGCGACGCCTATCACCCGGCGATGTTGCTGTCGCTACTGATCTACGGCTACGCGACGGGGATGCACTCGAGCCGCAAGATCGAGCGGGCGACCTACGACTCGCTGGCGTTCCGCTTCATTGCCTGCGATCAGCACCCCGACCATGACACCTTGGCAAGTTTTCGCCGGCGCTTTGGCGAGCAGTTTGCCTCCATCTTCGTTCAGGTACTGCAGGTGGCGCGCGAGAACCAGCTCTCGCGCTTTGGGACGGTCAGTCTGGACGGCTCCAAGATCCACGCCAACGCGTCTCGACACAGTGCGCTTTCCTACGGCCACGCAGAGAAGATCGAAGCGCAGTTGAAGGGCGAAGTACAGGAGTTGCTCAAGCTGGCCGAGGCGGCTGATCACGGCAATGTGCCCGACGGGGTGGATCTGCCTTCGGAGATTGCACGCCGCGAAACGCGCCTGGCCGCCATCGCCGCAGCCAAAGCCAAGATCGAGGCGCGCGCCAAGGAGCGCTTCGAACGAGAGCAGTCCGAGTACGAAACCAAAATGGCCCAGCGCCAGGCAAAGCAAGCAACCACAGGCAAGAAGCCCGGCGGCAAGCCGCCCAAGCCGCCGCAGGCCGGCCCACGCGCAGACGATCAGATCAACCTGACCGATGATGACTCGCGCATCATGAAGGTTGCCGGTGACGGCTTCGAGCAGTGCTACAACGCCCAAGCCGTGGTCGATACCGAATCGATGCTGGTCATGGCGCCCCACGTCACCACCGCAGGCAACGACAAGGAGCAGGTCGCGCCGATGCTCGCGCGCATCCAGGCGTTACCGAAAGGGCTCAATCAACCCGAACAACTGCTCGCTGACACCGGCTATTTCAGCGAACGCAACGTCAAGAGCTGCCACGACGCCAAGGTTCAACCGCTGATCGCGGTGGGGCGCGAGGTGCACCATCCGCACTGGCGCAGTCGGTTCGAGGAGCCCGCGCCGCTCGAGACGTCGGCCAGTCAGGTCGAACAGATGAAGCACGCTCTCAAGAGCCGTGCGGGCCGGGCTGCGTATGCGCTGCGCAAACAAACCGTGGAGCCGGTGTTCGGAATCATCAAATCGGTGATGGGCTTCCGTCAATTCCTGCTGCGCGGCCTCAATAATGTGCGCGCCGAATGGACCTTGGTTTGCCTGGCGTGGAACCTCAAGCGCATGGCCGTATTGCGTCCGCAGTGAGGAAATAAGACAGAGGCATTGCGATTTCGCGCAAAAATCGACCCATTTGACCCTGATATGCGAACCATTTACCGCATTATGAAATCCAGCGCGCAGTGGAGCGCCCCACGGACACCAAGTCCGACAGGCTGCTAGAGAGGCCGCCTCGTCACTGCGGCCAAGGCCGAGCAGGATACCCGCCTTGAAGGCGGTCAGGTGGGGCCACGTTTCAAGATGGCTCAGGGGGGAAAGGGTGTCCAGGGCATCCCGGAAGGCGCCGCGGGCAGCCTGTTGCTGAGCCAGGATCGCCGGGGCACGCAGGCTTTCCGGCAGGTCTGCCATGTCGGTGCCGGAGAGTCGTACCACTTGTGGGTAGTGGATCGCCCAGGCCACGGCATCGAGGGGGCGCATGGTGATGGGGGCCGGTGCGCTGCCGGTGCGGGCTTCGATGGCCTGGCCTGCGGTGAGGCGTGTTTCACCCTCGCGGTTGTCCGTGCGGACCCGGCCTTCGGCAACCACGACCCGGGCTGTGTCCTCACCGGCGGTGACGGTGAATTCGGTGCCATCGACGAAAGCATTGACGAAGGGGGTGACGACTCCGAAGCGCTTGCTGAAGCGGCTGATCACATGAACGACACCCCTGGGCAGCTTCATTGTCCCTGCGTCGGGGCCGTCGGGAAGGGTCAGGGTGGTGTTCTGGTCCAGGCGCACCAGTACGTCCTGTCCCAGCACCACTGCTGCCCGGCCGGGGCCACGGACGGCAACCTGATCGCCCGGACAGAGGGTCTGACGCAGGGTGGCCGGCTGCCAGCGGGGGCTGCCGGCCGTACGAATCTCAATCCGCCCCTCTGCGGCTGTCAGCCTGCCGACCGGGAGCTCGCAGGCCAGGGTGTTCCAGGGCAGGGTGGCGAGCAGGGTTGCCAGGGGCAGGGAGCGGAGGGCCGCCGGGTGTGGGGACATGAGCGTTTGGATGGGCGATGGTTTGCCCGGGCGGGAACAGGAGCCCCGATTTTAGCGTTTGTCGCAAGTGAACAAAATCACTCGAACAGATGATTTTCTATGGGTTTTATGTGTTTCTGTCGATTTACTTGGTTGCCAGGATCACGCAGCCTTCGTCACTGGGGTGAAGACCCCGGAGTCGTTCCTGGCTTCTCTGGCGGAAAAAACGTGTGGGCCCGTCTTCCGGCGCCAGGCTCAGGAAGGCCTCGCTGGCCTTGAGTGTGGCATGGGGAGCGCTGGCGGCATACGTCAGGCGAATGTCTTCAAAGAGGGCTGCATGAGGGGCGGGCAGCGGTCGGGAGAGAATCTCGTGGAGCTCTACCGGGGTTTGTTTGCCTGCCATCAGGAAATTGCCCAGATTGCGGTGGGGGAGGGCGGAGCGCCCGCATACGGCTGCCGAGGCCAGGATGTGTGTGCCCAGTATCTTGTTGCAGCCCTGGATGCGGCTGGTGGTGTTGACGATGTCGCCGACGGCGCGCAGTTCCCGGTGCTGATCGTTGCCGACCTCCCCCAGAAAGACCGGACCGTAATGGAGACCGAAGCGGGTGGGGTGAGCGCCGCTGGGGGCCTGGGCATCGTTCATCAGGTGATCCAGGGCGAGGGCGGCCTGACAGGCCCGGCGGCAGGCATCCAGGGCGGAGTCGTCGGCCAGCCAGAGGCTCATCACCGCGTCTCCGACGATGTCCATCACGTGCCCTCCGTGGGTTTCCACGATCGGTATGAACAGCTCGAAGTAGCGGTTCAGGGCGTTCCGTGAGGCCTCTGGATCGAGACCCTCCGAAAAACGGGTGTACGAAACCATATCGCTGCACAGGCAGACCCCATGCACGGTGCGGCCGCCCTCCTGGCCCTGCAGCAGGGTAGCCAGCTTTTCGCTGCCCCGTCGGGTGAGTCCCAGGTCCAGGGCATGTTCCAGGTGCTGCGCCCGTTGTCGTGCGGCATGCACATGCAGCAGCAGTCCGCCGGCCGTGATCAGCAGGGGGGCGACCATAACAGGCACCACCACAGGCAGCCACCAGTGGGTGCCAGCGAAGGCCAGCGCAGCGACACTCAGCCAGCTGAGGGTCAGCAGGGCACTGGCAAGGAGTGCCCGGCGCGTGCCGAAAAGCAGCCAGGGGAGGGTCAGGGCCAGGACCCAGCCTAGTATCAGCAGGGTCTCTGCCGGAGGGGGGAGACGCCGCAGGGCGCTGCCGTCCAGCAGGTTGGCGACTGCTGTGGCGGCCAGTTCGACGCCGCTCAGGTCTACCCCGTCGTCACGGCTGAAGGGGGTATGGAAGATATCCGACTGGCGGGATTGGTTGGATTCGGAAAAACCCACCAGCACCGCCTTGTCCTGGAAGGTGTGTACGGCCTGTGCGGGATCGTCCAGGAGTGCCAGTGCATCGGCATAGGAGAGCGTCCGGATCGTGCCGATGGGGCCGTACAGGTTGAGCGGTCGAGGGTGATTGTCCAGGCCTGCCAGGTGGGGCGTGCCCATTTCCCGGGCCATCAGCACCGGCAGGGAGGGATGGTCGGCCACGCCCGGTATGTAGCCCCAGTATTCGTTGATCCCGTGCTGGGTCTTGGGCAGGACGAATGGGCCGGTCGCTTTGGCCGATGCCGCCAGGAGGGGGAGGGGCAGGGTTCGTTTGTCCAGGTGGGCGAGGCGTTCTCCACCGGGGCCATCGATTGTTTCGCGGGTGACGTTCTCCACCAGGATGACCCGCCCAGTCCTGCGGATCGCGGCGGCAAGTGCGGCATCCTGGTCCGCCTCCCGGGCCCGCTCGAAATGTACGTCGAAACCGATCACGCGGGCGCCGGCTGCGTTCAGGCCGTCCACCAGCTGTGCGTGGAGGCTGCGCTGCCAGCGCTCCGGACGCTCCGATTGGCCCAGGATGCGGGCGGAACGGGAATCGATGGCTATAATCACCACCGGTCGGGGAGGCGTGCGTGCGCCCCGAAGGCCATACAAGAGATCCAGCCCCAGGCCGTTTTCCAGGCCGGCCAGGGATGGAAGCAGGGCGAGGGTGGAGCCAAGCACTGTCGCTACAACAAGAATCCAGCGCGTGACGGATTTAACTTGCATGGGACAGGCGTCCGGCAAGGAGCCAGCGGGAAACAGGGAGCAAACCGTGCATTTTCTGGAACAGATCGATCTGTTTGAAGGCGTCGAGACGAATCGCCTCGAGATGCTGATGGACCGGTCGCGGGTACGTAGCTTTGCGGCGAACAGCATCGTCGTCAACGAGGGCGACGAGGGGGGGAGCCTTTTTGTCGTCCAGAATGGATCCCTCAAGGCTTTTCTGACGGATGATGCCGGGCGTGAGGTCACCTTGTCCTTGCTGGATCCCGGAGCTTATTTTGGCGAACTGGCCCTGCTGGATGATGCGCCTCGTTCCGCATCGGTCATTGCCCTGACTCGCAGTGAACTTCTGCAGGTTCCCCGTTCGGCCTTCCTCGAGTTGATTGAAAGCCATCCGCCTTCCATGAGCGTGGTGGTGCGTAACCTGGTGGCACGCATCCGTGCGCTCACCGATGATGTCCGTTCCCTGGCGCTGGTGGACGTCTTCGGCCGTATCGCCAGGGTCTTCAACCGGCTCGCAGTGGAGAAGGATGGCATGATGACGATAGAGCGCCGCCTGACCCAGCAGGATCTGGCCAACATGGTTGGCGCTTCCCGGGAGATGGTGAATCGGATCCTGCGTGACCTGACGGCGGGGGGCTATATCGAGATTGAACACCAGCGCATCCTGCTCAAGCGCAAGCTTCCTCACAACTGGTGACCGGGCAGGCAGCCTTCTCTCAGATGAGCCCCTTTTGCGCAAGGACATTTGTCTCTCTCTTGGCTAGACTGAAGTTACAGGAATTCAATCAGGGGAGATACGTCATGTCGTTCATCGATTCGCCCATCAGCCGCTGCGAAGCGGTACGCGAGATGGTCCTTACCGACCAGACTCAAGGTCAGTGTGCCCGGGAGCACGATTGTCCGCCAGGCCGGGTTTGCCCCTTGTGCGGGTATTTTGCCGAAGTGTCCGGTGTGACGGAGGAGAGCACCCTCGATGAGGTGGCCGCCGCGGACGCAGCCCAGCGGAAGGCTTGACTGCTCGTGGCCAACCGTACCCTGGGAACACGCCAGAAGATGATTTTCCGGGGGCCTTCCAAAGGCACCGGATCTCCTGATTTGAAGGGAAGAAGCATGTCTGGCAATACCCCCTCGGGGAGACGTCAGGCCGGTGCAGCTCCATCAGGCCGGGGCTCATCCCGTCGCATCGGGTGATGCACCATTGCGGCACAGGGCCAGTTCTGCACAGGAGCCCTTGTGTGCGGATGTTTGTCTGAAGCGTGGCGCGCATCCCGCGGGTGCGTGCCGGCTCTTCCCTACTGTTTCAGGTTCAGCTTTTCCAGCAAGCCGTCCAGTTGATCCAGGCTTCCGAACTGGATGGTCACGGCGCCTGCGCCCCTCTGGTTGGCCTTGATTTTTACCGTGGCCCCGAGGCGGTCGGCGATCTCTTCCTCCAGGCGCAGGATATCCCGGTCTGGGGCGGGCGTTGCGGTTCTGGTCTTGGGGTTGATAGCCTGGTGAGCCAGGCGTTCAGCTTCGCGCACCGACAGGCCCTTGGCTGCGATCAGATTGGCCAGGCCCACCTGGGTGGCGCCATCCAGCGGCAGCAGGGCGCGCGCATGACCCATATCGATATCCCCGGCCATCAGCAACTCCTGCACCGGAGGAGCCAGCTGGAGCAGACGCAGCAGGTTTGAGGCGGCTGGGCGGGAGCGGCCGACTGCATCGGCAGCCTGCTGGTGCGTCATGCTGAACTCATCGATGAGACGCTGGATGCCGGCGGCTTCCTCCAGCGGATTGAGATCCTCCCGCTGGATGTTCTCGATCAGCGACATGGCCAGGGCTGCCTCATCGGGAATTTCCCGGACAAGGCAGGGGAGGGCGCTCATCCCGGCCAGCTGGGCAGCGCGCCAGCGCCGTTCGCCCGCAATGATCTCGTAACGCTTGGCATCAAAGGGACCGCCGATGGGGCGTACCAGGATCGGCTGCATGACCCCCTGGGATTTGATGGAGGCTGCCAGCTCCTCCAGGGAGCCTGGATCCATCCGGGTGCGGGGCTGATACTTGCCCTGCTGCAGTTCCGCGGCGGGCAGGGTCTGCAGCTCACCCTTTTCCTGGTCGGATTCATCGGTATTGGCAGCCAGCAGGGCGTCAAGCCCCCGGCCCAGGCCTTTGAGTTTCGGAGTTGCCATAAATATCTCAGGAAGGGCTCTTGACCCGGGCGATGAGTTCCTTGGCGAAGGCCAGATAGGCCTGGGCCCCCTTGGCGCTGCGGTCGAAGGTGACGCCCGGAATGCCGTGGCTGGGAGCCTCGGCCAGGCGCACGTTGCGGGGCACGATGGCCTTGAACACCTTGTCGCCAAAGTGGGCTTCGAGCTGGGCGGAAACCTGCTGCTGGAGCGTGACCCGGGGATCGAACATGACCCGGAGCAGACCGATGATGGAGAGGTCCCGGTTCAGGTTGGCGTGGACCTTCTTGATGGAATTCACCAGATCGGACAGGCCTTCCAGGGCGTAGTACTCGCACTGCATCGGAATGATCACCCCATGGGCGACGCACAGGCCGTTGAGGGTCAGTAGCGAAAGGGACGGAGGGCAGTCGATGAGGATGAAGTCGTATTCGGACTGGTGCAGGGAGAGCGCATCCCGCAGGCGGTTCTCGCGGCGGTTGAGGCCGACCAGTTCCACTTCGGCGCCGGCCAGATCCCGGTTGGCGGGGATCACGTCGTAGCCGCCGGATTCGGACCGGACCCGGGATTCCGCCACGGTGCACAGCCCTACCAGCAGGTGATAGACCGATTTACTCAGCCCTCGTTTGTCGATGCCGCTGCCCATGGTGGCGTTCCCCTGGGGGTCCAGGTCGATGAGCAGGACGCGCTGCTTGGCGGCGGCAAGCCCGGCGGCCAGGTTCACACAGGTGGTCGTCTTGCCGACGCCGCCTTTCTGGTTGGCGATACAGAAGATGCGGGCCATGTCAGGTTCGTTTCACGATGATCAGGTGACGTTCCGCGTCAAGGCCGGGAACGTCGAGGGGCGTGCTGCCGTCGAGCCGGAAGCCGGTCGGGATGCGGGTGATCTCGTCCTCCGGGTAAAGGCCCTTCATGGCCAGGAGTCGGGTGTCCGGGCCAGCCAGGTGGGCGGTGAGGGTCACGAAGTCGGCCAGGTCGGCGAAGGCCCGGGAAATGATGCCGTCCGGCTGCCCGGGAGCATAGTCCGGCTGCCACTGCTCGATTCGGGCGTGGTGGGCACGGAAGTTGGGCAGTTTGAGCTCGATCCGTGCCTGGTTCTGGAAGACGGCCTTCTTCTGCACGGTCTCCACCGAATCCACCTGCAGCCCGGGACGGCAGATGGCCAGCACTACGCCGGGCAGCCCTCCGCCGGAGCCCACGTCCACCAGACGGTGCACGCCGCTCAGATGGGGCAGCACCGACAGGGAGTCGAGCAGGTGGTGGGTGATGACCTGGCTCTCGTTGCGGATGGCGGTGAGGTTGTAGACCTTGTTCCACTTGATCAGCAACTGGCCAAACGCCAGCAACGTGTCGACGGCATCGTCGGCCAGGGTCAGGCCAAGGGCGTCGATGCCCTGTTCGAGGGTCTGACGGGTGTTCATGCGGATCTCTGCTCCCGGCCTCGGGCCAGTTCGCTGCGTTTGAGCCATACCAGCAGCAGGCTGATGGCCGCCGGGGTGATTCCCTGAATGCGGCTGGCCTGGCCGATGGTTTCGGGCTTGTGCTGGTTGAGGCGGCCCTGGACTTCCTTGGACAGGCCGCGAACTGTGGTGTAGTCCAGGTCCGGTGGCAGTCGGGTGGCCTCGGCATTCATCTGGCGGGCGACTTCGTCCTGCTGGCGGTCGATGTAGCCCTGGTATTTGGCGGCGATTTCCAGCTGCTCGACCACCTGAGGGTCTGTTTCCGGAGTCTCGGGAGCACCGGGCAGGGTCATCAGGCTCGCGTAGCTGACGCTGGGCCGGCGGAGCAGCTCGAAGAAGGCGTATTCCCGCTCGATGGCCTTGCCGAGCACGGCTTCAGCGGTCTCCGCGGGCACCCTGGCCGGGGTGGCCCAGGTGACACGCAGGCGGGCGCTTTCGCGTTCGATGGCTTCGCGCTTGCGGCAGAAGGCCGCCCAGCGGATGTCGTCCACCAGGCCCAGTTTGCGGCCGGCTTCGGTGAGGCGCAGGTCTGCGTTGTCCTCGCGCAGGCTGAGACGGAATTCGGCGCGGGAGGTGAACATGCGGTAGGGCTCGGAAACGCCCCGGGTGATCAGGTCATCCACCAGTACGCCCAGGTAGGCTTCGTCGCGGCGCGGGCACCACGGTTCCTGCCCCTTCACCTGCAAGGCGGCGTTGATGCCGGCCAGCAGGCCCTGGGCGGCGGCTTCTTCGTAGCCGGTGGTGCCGTTGATCTGGCCGGCGAAGAAGAGGCCGGAAATCGATTTTGTTTCGAGGCTGGACTTGAGGTTGCGCGGATCGAAGTAGTCGTACTCGATGGCGTAGCCGGGGCGCAGGATGTGGCAGTTTTCGAGGCCGCGGATCGAACGGACGATGTCCAGCTGCACGTCGAAGGGCAGGCTGGTGGAAATTCCGTTGGGGTAGATCTCGTGGGTGTCCAGGCCTTCGGGTTCGAGAAAGACGTGGTGGCTGTCCTTGTCGGCGAAGCGGTGGATCTTGTCTTCGATGCTCGGGCAGTAGCGCGGGCCCACGCCTTCGATCACGCCGGAATACATCGGCGAGCGGTCGAGGTTGGCACGGATGATGTCGTGGGTGCGGTTGTTGGTGTGGGTGATCCAGCACGGCAGCTGGCGCGGGTGCTGGGCCGCGCTGCCGAGAAAGCTGAACACCGGCACCGGATCGTCGCCGGGCTGCTCCTGCATCACCGAGAAGTCGATCGTGCGGGCGTCGAGGCGCGGCGGTGTGCCGGTCTTGAGGCGGCCTTGAGGCAGGGCGAGTTCCTTGAGGCGTTGGCCGAGGCTGACCGCAGGAGGATCGCCGGCGCGGCCGCCCGAGTAGTTCTGCATGCCCACGTGAATCAGGCCGTTGAGGAAGGTGCCGGCGGTGAGCACTACGGCGGGCGCTTCAAAGCGCAGCCCGATCTGGGTGACAACGCCGGTGACCCGGTCTCCCACCACGGTGAGATCGTCCACGGCCTGCTGGAACAGCCACAGATTTGGCTGGTTCTCGAGGCGTTGGCGGATGGCGGCCTTGTACAGCACCCGGTCGGCCTGTGCGCGGGTGGCACGCACGGCCGGGCCCTTGCTGGCGTTGAGGATGCGGAACTGAATGCCGCTTTCGTCGGTGGCGGCAGCCATGGCTCCCCCCAGGGCGTCCACTTCCTTGACCAGGTGACCTTTGCCAATGCCGCCGATGGACGGGTTGCAGCTCATCTGGCCGAGGGTTTCGATGTTGTGGGTGAGCAGCAAGGTCGCGCACCCGGCCCGGGCTGCTGCCAGTGCGGCTTCGGTGCCGGCATGGCCGCCGCCGACAACGATGACGTCGAATCGGGTGGGATGGAGCATCGGAAAGCGGGGAAAGATCTTCGGGGGAGGGCAATGATACGACCTTGCGCTGCAAAATAACAGGGCCGGCCTCTGCTGGAAGGGGGAAAACCGGCTTTTTTACAACGGCTTATCGCGGTTCTGGAGGTTTTCGGGGAGGCTGAAGATGGAGAAAAAAGAAGGACTGAAGATGTAATCAGCGGGTTTTAGAGTTGCACTTGGCAATGGCCGTTTGGCGTGGCCTTAAAGTTTGCGCCGACCCATCCGTAAATCGGCTTATACATGAAAATTACAAAAACGAAGGAAGACCGTCATGCTTGCATGTTTTAATGGGGACTAAGATCGTTTTTGTAGCATATTGTGTTCCAGGTGCTGGCGCCGGAACGTGGGAGTCTTTTTGTGAAAACCATCATGCTGGTCGATGATTCGGCCACCGTTTTGTTGTCCATTTCCGGAATTCTGAGCAAGGCCGGTTTTCAGGTCGTTACCGCCAACAGCGCGGAGGATGGTCAGCGCAAGCTCGCGGGCGGGACCAAGCCTGATCTGCTGATTACTGATCTGAACATGCCGGGGATGAATGGCATCGAGTTCATCAAGCAGGTCCGTCTGCGTCCCGAACTGCGCTTCATGCCCATCCTGTTTCTGACCACGGAGTCCCAGCAGAGCAAACGTGCCGAGGCGAAAGCCGCCGGTGCTTCAGGCTGGATCGTCAAACCCGCAACAGCGGACACCCTGCTCAACACGATCAAGCTCGTGTTGCGCTGAGCAAACATGTATTTTCAGAACAGGTCCTGGCGGTACCGGGTATTGCTGTCGGTGGTGACAGCGCTGGGTGTGTTTGGCGTCGTGTACCTGGCGACCCCCTTCTACCACGAGTTCCTGCTTGACCGGTTCGGGCTCAGCCATTCGCTGGGTGATGCTGCCGGTGCGGCCTTTGCGGTGCTGGTCAGTTTCATGTCTCACCATCTCCTGTCGATTGCCCGTTACCGGGATACGAGTTACGGCTCCGAGAATGCCCTGCTGAACGCCCGCAAGGAGGTGGATCGAGGGAGCGCCGTCGCCATGGAAGTGGCCAAGTCCCTCGAACAGATGCCCCATCTGAACGGCATTCTTGTGGGGCAGCTCCATGCGGTCACTGAGCAGACCGAGGCCGCCGCGTTGGGCATGGTCGAGCGTCTGCAGGCGGTGGATGGGGTTGTCAGGGATCTGGATGAGGTGGTTCGCACGTTCTCGGCCGAATCCAGCCACATCGTCGAGGAAGCCAACAGCCGTGCCGCCCGGAATCAGACGACCCTCGTGGCTTTGCAGAAGTACATCCATTCCCGGCTCGAGAACGTCGGGGAGGAGCAGGAGCACGTGATGGCGGCCCTCAACGAGGCCCGCTCCCTGGCTCAGTTCGTCAATCTTGTCCGTGAAATCTCGGGGCAGACCAATCTGCTGGCCCTCAACGCAGCCATCGAGGCCGCCCGGGCGGGGGAGGCTGGGCGCGGTTTTGCCGTGGTGGCCGACGAGGTGCGCAAGCTGGCGGGCCAGACCGACCAGGCCGTGGTGAAGATCAATGAGGGCATCGAGCGGGTGGTACACACCATCGAGTCCAAGTTCCGCGACCAGCTGGATCAGTCCCTCGGGAATGCTGAAGAGCAGGCCCTGCGTACGGTAGCCGAGCAGTTTGATGAGGTCAGCCAGAGTTACAACCAGTTGCTCGAACACGAGAGTCGTATTCTCGATGTGTTCCAGGCGTCGAGCAGCCGGTTGGCCGAAATGTTCATGAATACCATGGCCAGCGTCCAGTTTCAGGATGTGACCCGTCAGCAGGTGGGCCATGTGATCGAGGCTCTGGAGCGTCTCGACGCGCATCTGCTCCAGTTGGTCGGTTGCCTGGAAGGCCGTGTGCAGGTCAGCGACATTCCCGCCATGACGGAGCAGATTGACCGTTTGTTCGAGAGTTACGTGATGCAGAGGGAGCGTGACGAACATGCCCTGCGCAGCGGCCGTGCGATCCCGGCTTCTGCCGCCGGCAGCAACGACAACGGGCCTGCCGTGGAATTGTTCTGAGTCCGCAAGCCCTGGAGAGTCTGATGAGCACGAACCGACGCGTCTTCGCCGAAGATTTCACGATTTACCGAGTGGCCGAACTCAAGCCGCTCTTGCTGGAGAGCCTTCAGGGACATGACCGGATCGAGCTTGATCTGTCCGGTGTGGAGCATATGGATTCGGCAGGCTGTCAGCTGTTGATGCTGGTCAAGCGCGAGGCCAGTGCTGCCGGCAAGGTGCTGGCCATTGCCGCCCATAGCCCGGCAGTGCAGTCCCTGATCGAGTTCTACAATCTGGCCGCCTGGTTTGGCGACCCCCTTGTCGTGGCAGCCCAGGAGGGACGCAGCCATCATGGATGAACTCAAGCAGGTGTTCGTGCAGGAAAGCGGGGAGCAACTGGACGCGCTCGAGTCGCTGCTGCTGGAGCTGGAGAACCGTCCGGACGACGAAACCATCCTGAACAGCATCTTCCGGGCTGCCCACACCATCAAGGGGGCGGCTGGAATGGTGGAGGCCAGTGGCGTGGAGTCCTTTGCCCATGTGGTGGAGAACGTGCTCGACCGCCTGCGCAACCACGAAATTGCAGTGACCACCGAGCTGGCGGCGCTGATGCTGGCCTGCACCGACCAGCTGCGTCTGCTGGTGGCTGCCGAAGCGGGCACCACCGAACTGCCCACGGAGGAGATCGCGGCCCGTAGTGCCAGTCTGCTGACACGGCTGAGGGAGTACGGGCCAGGCGGACAGGTGTCGGCTACCAGCCCCCAGACGGTCGAGCCGGCGGTTCAGCGCATTCCGTCCCCGCAAGGGGGGCACGAGTGCTGGCATATATCGCTGCGCTTCGGGCCGGATGTGCTGCGTCAGGGCATGGACCCGGAGAATTTCCTGCGCTTTCTCGAAACCGTGGGTCAGATCCGTCACATCGAGACCCTGGCCGACACCATGCCGGCGGCCGAGGAAATGGACCCAGAGCTGTGCTATCTGGGTTTCGAGATCGCCCTGGAGTCGACGGCCGACAAGCAGGCGATCGAAGATGTCTTCGCCTTTGTGCGGGACGAGTGCCGGCTGGCCATTTTGCCCCCCAACAGCAAGGTGCGGGATTACCTGGACCTGATCGAAGGTCTGCCCGAGGACTCCCTGCGACTGGGCGAGATCCTTGTCCGGGTGGGCGCCCTGACGGCGGAGGAACTGGCCGAAGGACTGCGTACCCAGACCACGCCTGCCAGCGCCGAGGATGCCGTCGAGAACAAGCCGATCGGTGAAATCCTGGTGGCCCAACAGGTGGTTCAGCCCGAACTGGTGGCGGCCGCCGTGGCCAAGCAGACCCAGGTCAGCGAAAAGAAGGCCCACGAAGCGAAATTGATCCGGGTTCCCGCAGACAAGCTCGATCACCTGATCAATCTGGTTGGTGAGCTGGTGATCGCCGGTGCGGCCACCAGCCTGCTGGCCCACACCCGGCGGGATGGAGAGCTGATCGAGTCCTCTTCCCTGCTGACCCGGTTGGTGGAAGAGATCCGGGATGCCTCCCTGCAACTCCGTACGGTGCAGATCGGTGAAACCTTCAACCGCTTCCAGCGCCTGGTGCGGGATACCTGCAAGGATCTGGGCAAGGATGTCGATCTGGTGATTTCCGGAGGAGACACCGAGCTCGACAAATCGATTGTCGAGAAAATCGGTGACCCCCTGATGCATCTGGTGCGCAATTCCCTGGATCACGGCATCGAGCCTTCGGTGGTCCGGGAGGCGGCGGGCAAGGATCCCCGTGGCACCCTGTCCCTCAACGCTTACCACGATGCCGGCAATATCGTCATCGAGGTGGCTGACGACGGGGCGGGTCTCAATCGTGATCGCATCCTGGCCAAGGCGATCGAGCGGGGTCTGGTGGAGCCTGATGTCCAGCTTTCCGATCGGGAAGTCTACGACCTCATTTTTGCCCCCGGACTGTCCACTGCCGAGCAGGTCACCAATTTGTCCGGTCGGGGGGTCGGCATGGATGTGGTACGCCGCAACCTGCAGGCCCTGCGCGGGACCATCAGTGTGGACAGCCAGCCCGGTAAAGGCACTCGTCTGACCCTGCGTCTGCCCCTGACCCTGGCCATCATTGATGGTTTCCTGGTGGTGTCGGCCAACCGCTCTTATGTGATTCCGCTGGATGCCGTGGTGGAGTGCATCGAGCGTCCGGTGGCGGAGCACGACCGCAACTACTTCAACCTGCGGGGCCAGGTCCTGCCGGCCGTGTGCCTGCGCGACAGCTTCAACCTGCCCGGTGAGCGCCCCACGCGAGAGAGCGTGGTGGTGGTGCAGTACGCCGGCCAGCGCGCCGGGATCGTGGTGGACCGCCTGGCCGGAGAACTGCAGGCCGTGATCAAGCCCCTCGGTGCCTTGTTCCGCCACCTGCAAGGCATCGGTGGCTCGACCATCCTGGGCAGCGGCGAAGTGGCCCTGATCCTCGACATTTCCGCCCTCATCAAGATTTCTGGCCAGGCCGAGCAGCGCCTCCTGGCCCGACCCGAACAACGTAGCGCCTGAACCTTCTGCATCATCCGGAGACCATCATGTTCAAGAACCTCAAAATCGGAGTTCGCCTGGGCCTGGGATTTGCCTTTGTCCTCGTCCTGTTGGCAACGATCTCCATCGTGTCGATCTCGCGTATCAACATCCTCAACGGGCATGTGGTGCAGCTCGCCGAGGAACGCCTGCCGAAGATCGTGCAGACGGAGGAGGTCCGCCTCAACGTCCAGCTCATCGGACGGGGTGCGCGCAACATGATCATGAGTAACGACAAGGCGATGGAGAAAAAGCAGCTTGAGGACATCGCCAAGTACCGCAGTCGTAACGCGCAGATCCTCGAGGAAATGGCGCCGATGGTGCATACCGAGAAGGGCAAGGCGCTCCTCACCAAGGCCCAGGAGGCACGAGCCCGCTTCAATGCGGTGGTGGAGCGCTTGTTGTCGGTTGCGGATACGTCCTCGCCTCAATACAACCAGGACAAAGCAGTTCAGCTCTTGTTCGGCGAATATGGTGAGGCGGCCGCCAGCTATAACGGGGCTCTGGAGGAGTTCTCCAAGTTTCAGGTCGCAGGCGCAAAGAGCACGGGTGATGCCGCGGTCGAACTGGCCGCCGCCGCCCAGACCCTGCTGATCTCGCTGTCCCTGCTGGCCATTGCGCTGGCCGTGGTGATCGCCTTCCTGCTGACCCGCAGCATTACCCGTCCGGTCACCCAGGTCGTGGATGCCGCCAAGAAGATGGCGGTGGGTGACTTCAGCTTCAACCTGGCCAGCGATGCGAAGGATGAGGTCGGCCAGGTCGTCAATGCAGTGGGGGCGGTGCAGCGTTCCGTGCAGGCCATGTCTGCTGATGCGAGCCTGTTGTCCAAGGCCGCCGTGGAAGGTCGTCTGGCGACGCGCGCGGATGCCAGCAAGCACCAGGGCGATTTCCGCAAGATCGTGGAAGGGGTGAACGACACCCTGGATGCGGTGATCGGCCCTCTGAACGTGGCGGCCAACTACGTGGATCGCATCTCCAAGGGCGACATCCCGGCCAAGATCACCGACAACTACAACGGTGACTTCAACACCATCAAGAACAACCTGAACACCTGCGTGGACGCGGTGAACAAGCTGGTGGCCGATGCGGGCGTGCTGTCCAAGGCGGCGGTGGAAGGCCGTCTGGCCACGCGCGCCGACGCCAGCCAGCACCAGGGCGACTTCCGCCGCATCGTGGAAGGGGTGAACGGCACCCTGGACGCGGTGATCGGGCCCCTCAACGTGGCTGCCAACTATGTAGACCGGATCTCCAAGGGCGACATCCCGCCGAAGATCACCGACAGCTACAACGGCGACTTCAACACCATCAAAAACAACCTCAACACCTGCATCGAGGCAGTGAACAAGCTGGTGGCCGATGCGGTCGTGTTGTCCAAGGCTGCCGTGGATGGCCGGCTGGCGACCCGTGCCGATGCGTCCCAGCACCAGGGTGATTTCCGCCGCATCGTGGAAGGGGTGAACGGTACCCTGGACGCGGTGATCGGACCCCTCAACGTGGCCGCCAACTATGTAGACCGGATCTCCAAGGGCGACATCCCGGCAAAGATCACCGACAGCTACAACGGTGACTTCAACACCATCAAGAACAACCTCAATACCTGCATCGAGGCGGTGAACAAGCTCGTGGCCGATGCCAACCTGCTGTCCGCTGCCGCCATTGCCGGCCGCCTCGAGACCCGTGCCGACGGCAGCCAGCACCAGGGCGATTTCCGCAAAATCGTGGATGGCGTCAATGGCACGCTGGACGCCATCGTCGGCCCGATCAACGAGGTGCGCCGGATCATGACCTCGATCGAGCAGGGCGACCTGACCCAGAACATCGCCAACGACTACCAGGGCGATTTCAAGGCCCTGAAGGACGCGGTGAACAACACCGTCGGCAAGCTCTCCGACACCATCACCCAGGTGCGCACTGCGGCCGATGCGCTGACCAACGCCTCCGGCCAGGTGTCGGCCACGGCCCAGTCCTTGTCCCAGTCGTCGTCCGAACAAGCCGCCAGCGTGGAAGAGTCGTCCGCGTCCGTCGAGGAGATGTCGGCCTCGATCAACCAGAATGCCGAGAACGCCAAGGTCACCGACAGCCTGGCTTCGAAGACCGCGGTGGAAGCCACCGAGGGGGGGGATGCAGTAAAGAACACCGTCGATGCGATGAAGAAGATTGCCCAGAAGATCGGGATCATTGATGACATCGCTTACCAGACCAACCTGCTGGCCCTGAACGCAGCCATTGAAGCCGCCCGGGCCGGCGAGCACGGTAAGGGTTTTGCCGTGGTCGCTGCCGAGGTGCGCAAGCTGGCTGAGCGTAGCCAGGTGGCAGCTCAGGAGATCGGTGGACTGGCTGGGGATTCCGTTGGTCTGGCCGAGCGTGCGGGCCATCTCCTTGATGAGATCGTGCCGTCGATCCGCAAGACTTCCGACCTGGTCCAGGAGATTGCTTCGGCTTCCCAGGAACAGTCGTCCGGCGTCGCTCAGATCAATAACGCGATGAACCAGCTCAACCAGGCCACCCAGCAGAATGCCTCGGCTTCCGAAGAACTGGCAGCCACCGCCGAGGAACTGGGCGGTCAGGCCGAGCAACTGCAGCAACTGATGCTGTTCTTCACCATTGACGAGCGCAACATGGGGCGTAATCTGGCCCTGGCCGCACCTGCCAGTGCATCCCGCAGTGCGACCGTCAAGCCCAAGGCAGGCGCCCGGGTGGCCGGTTTCGCATTCAACGAGAACGACTTCGAAAAGTTCTGAGCGGCGAAAGGAGCCTGAGCATGTCCACGCTGCCCACCGCGGCGGGCCAGATCACCCCAGCCGGAGCCAAGACTCCGGCTGGGGTGGAAACCAGCCCTGCCCAGTACCTCACCTTCCTGCTTGGCGGCGAGATGTTTGCCGTCGGCATCCTCAACATCAAGGAGATCATTGAGTACGGTACCGTCACCGAAATCCCGATGGTGCCCCCCTTCATCCGTGGCGTGATCAACCTGCGGGGCGCCGTGGTGCCCGTCATCGACCTGGCTAGCCGCTTCGGTGGCAAGCGCTCGGAGATTTCCCGGCGCACCTGCATCGTGATCATCGAGCTGACCGAAAACGACGAACGCCAGGATGTGGGAGTGGTGGTGGATGCAGTCTCGGAGGTGCTGGAGATTCCAGCCTCCGAGATTGAGCCGCCGCCCTCGTTTGGTGCCCGGATCCGGGCCGACTTCATCCGGGGCATGGGCAAGGTCAATGGCAAGTTCGTGATCATTCTGGAAGTCGCCAAGGTTCTGTCGGTGGACGAGATTGCCTCCCTGGCCACCCTTGCTACTCCGGCGCTCCCCGAAGTGGCTACGGGCTCTCCAGTTCAGGATTGAGTCTCCGCCTGAGGGGACGGATCCCATGGACTATGCCAGCCTGCCAGCTCGGGAGATCGAGCGTCTGTCCCGCAACGTTGCTCCGGGTGCCTGGGCGGTGGAGCGGGAGCGGCCCCTGTCTACCCTGCTTGGCTCCTGCGTGGCGGTCTGCCTGTTTGATGTCCAGGCCCGGGTGGGCGGTATCAACCATTTCATGCTGCCCAACCTCCAGCGCAGTGCCAACAGCGAGGTGGACTCACTGCTGGCCGGGGATTACGCGATGGAGGCCCTGCTCAATGCCTTGCTGACCCAGGGCGCCCGCAAGCCACGACTCCAGGCCAAGGCTTTCGGTGGTGGCACCATCATCGAAACTTCGGGGCAGTCCTTGGCGATCGGTCAGCGCAATGCAAAATTTGCCCGTGACTGGCTGCAGCGGGAAGGAATCCCCATCGTCGCCTCGGATTTCCTGGGGCCCTGGTCACGCAAGGTGTTGTTCCTCCCGGCAAGCGGGGATGCCTGGTGCAAACGCATCGTGACCTCCCATGCCACGGCTGAAGTCATCGCCCGGGAGGAGCGGGCCTACGCGGCAACCCTCGCGAAGCCGAAGCCTCCTGACGACAACGTTGAATTGTTTTGAGCCTGCCATGAACGGTCCCGTTGTCAGCTCCTCCATGAGTGCTGCGATCACCGACCAGGAGTTTGCGCTGTTTCAGCGCCTGATCTACAAGATTGCCGGGATCAGCCTGTCGGACGCCAAAAAAGTATTGCTGGTCGGGCGCCTGTCCCGGCGCCTCAAGCACTACAACTTCGCCACGTTCTCCCAGTATTACCGGATGCTCGCTACCGGGCAGCACCCGGAGGAACTGCAGGTGATGGTGGACCTCCTCACCACCAACGAAACCTATTTCTTTAGGGAGCCGCGTCATTTCGAGTTCCTCCGTGACGAAATCATCCGTCCGCGCAGGAATTCCACCCCTTTCCGGGTGTGGAGCGCAGCCTGCTCCACCGGGGAGGAGGTCTATACCCTCGCCATGCTGCTGGCAGAATGCATGCCCCATGCCCCGTGGGAGGTGGTGGGTTCCGACATCAGCACCCAGGTGTTGGCCAAGGCTGCGGCGGGCCATTATCCGCTCGAGCGCAACGAAGGGATCCCCCCGGACTACCTGACCCGCTACTGCTTCAAGGGTGTTCGGTCCCACTCCGGCACTTTTCTGATCACTCCGGATCTGAAACGCCGGACGTCCTTCTATCAGATCAACCTGACCCAGCCTGTCGATCCGGAGATCGGTGATTTCGAGGTAATCTTTCTGCGCAACGTGATGATCTATTTCGATATGGAGACCAAGCGCAAGGTGGTCGGCAACCTGTTGCCGCGCCTCAAATCCGGCGGACACCTGATCATTGGTCACTCGGAAACCCTCAATGGGATCCAGCAGGGACTCGAGTCAGTGCGGGCAACCATCTACCGGAAACCATGATCGAGTTTGGTGACGATATCCGGGAGGTTTTCCTGCAGCCGGGCGGTTTTCATTTCGGGGGAGGGCGTACGCGCATTTCCACCCTGCTGGGTTCGTGCATTTCCATCACCCTGTGGCATCCGCGGCGCCTGATTGGGGGCATGTGTCATTACATGCTTCCTTCCCGTAGCCGCTCGCCCGGTGCTCCCCTGGATGGACGTTATGCCGACGAGGCGCTGGCCCTTTTCGACCGTGAGCTGGAGGGGGTTGGCTGCCGGCCCGGGGAGTTCGAGGTGAAGGTGTTCGGTGGTGGCAACATGCTGAGTGCGACCGGGCAGACGCCCCGGGTCATGGATATTGCCCGCCGCAATGTAGACAGCGCCCATGCCCTGCTGGCGCACCACGGCTACAACCCGAGCGTGACCCATTGTGGAGGGAAAGGGCACCGCAAGCTGATCTTCGATTTGTGGACCGGTCATGTCTGGCTGGCTCATCGCGCCCTGGACGGCAAGGCCCGGGCATGAAGCGTCCGATCCGCGTGATGATTGTCGATGACTCGGCCATTGTGCGTCAGGTGGCGAGTAAGGTCATCGCGGCCGAGCCGGACATGGAGGTGCTGGCCACCGCAGTGGACCCCCTCTTTGCAATCGAGAAAATGCGTCGCGCATGGCCGGACGTGATCGTTCTGGACATCGAGATGCCGCGGATGGACGGGCTGACCTTCCTGCGCAAGCTGATGGCCGAGCGGCCGACGCCGGTGGTGATCTGTTCAACCCTGGTGGAGAAGGGGGCGAAGTCCAGCTTCGAAGCGCTGGCTGCCGGTGCAGTGGGTCTTGTGACCAAGCCCAAGGTGGGGCTCAAGCAATATCTTCAGGATGAAAGCGACAGTCTGGTGGCGGCCGTGCGTGCCGCTGCACGGGCACGTGTGCCGCGGGCGGGGTCCGTTGCTCCCGCGCCACGCCCCAAACTGACCCTGGAGGACCTTCCGCGCGGCCCCAGTCTGGTTCGCAACGCTGATCGTACCCGGGTCGTCGCGATGGGAACATCCACCGGGGGTACTCAGGCCCTGGAGGCGGTGTTGACGGCGCTACCCGCAGAGGTTCCGGGCATTGTGGTCGTCCAGCACATGCCCTCCGGCTTTACCGACATGTTCGCCCGCCGGCTGGATGGGCTGTGTGCCCTGCGGGTCCGCGAGGCGCGTCATGGCGACCGGGTCGAGCCTGGGCTGGCGTTGATTGCACCCGGAGGGCGCCACCTTCAACTGGCCCGGGACGGTGGAGGCTACCATGTGGGCGTGGTGGATGGACCCTTGATCAACCGCCACAAGCCCTCGGTGGATGTCCTGTTCCGCTCGGTGGCGAGGGTGGCTGGCGGCAACGCGCTGGGCATCATCATGACCGGTATGGGTGACGATGGGGCCCTGGGCCTCAAGGAAATGCTCGACGCGGGGGCGGCGACACTGGCGGAAGCGGAGGAAACCTGCGTGGTCTTCGGCATGCCGAAGGAGGCCATCCAGCGCGGTGCCGTGCAGACGGTCCTGCCCCTTCAAGAGATTCCCGCAGCACTGCTCGCCTGGAGTCGTCACGCCCTGTCGGCGGGCTAAATCGCCGCTGCCTGCCGCGGGAGGAGTGTTTCACCTGTCTTTGGCCTAACGCTAAAATAGGTGCGTACTGCCTGTGCAGTCGAGCGGGCCGCTGGCTGGGCGGCTTTTGTCAGGTGAGTCGGGGGCCTGTACCCTGAACGCCTGATGCTTGTTCCGACATTTCAAGAGATTCCGCCATGTCCCGCCCGCCCGCTCCCCTGCCAGACGATCCTCCCGCCAGGGCGGCTGCATCCTCCCGGTGGGACGCTGCTTCCCGGCAGGATGAGGCCTGTGCGGCCCTGCTGGATCGAACCGGAAGGGCGCTTGTCCCGGGTGACGGACAGGCCGCCGAGAATCGTTTGCGCCAGCTCATGGAAGCCAGTCCAACCATCCTGTATGCCCTGCGTCTGAGGGGGGGGCAGGCGGTTCCGGTGATGACCAGCGAGAATGTCCAGCGGATTCTCGGCTACACGCACGAAGAGGTCATGGTGCCAGGCTGGTGGCTCGCCCAGGTGCACCCGGATGACCGGGAGGCGGCCTTACCCATGGTGGGCAGAGTCCTGCGAGAAAGGCAGGTGGCCCACGAATACCGCTTTGCCCGCCCCGATGGAGAGTACATCTGGTTGCGGGATGAAATCCGGCTGGGAGATCAGATCGGGCCGGATGAGGTGGAAGTGGTGGGAAGCTGGATTGACATCACGCAGCGCAAGCGGGTGGAGCTGGCCATGAGCACCCAGCGCCAGGCCCTCGAAATGGTTGCTTCTGGCGCTCCTCTCGAGCAAACCCTTGAGGTCCTGGCTCGGGGGCTGGAGGCTCTGATGCCTGGAGTGAGGGCCTCCCTGCTGATCCTCGATTCCCGGAGTGGTCGTCTATATACGGGGGCAGCACCCAGCTTGCCCGAGGCCTACAACCGGATCGTCGATGGGCTCTCTGTGGCAGAGGGGATGGGGGCCTGTGGTACGGCCGCCTTCAGGGGCGAGCCAGTCATTGTCCGCGATGTTGCCGGTGACCCCCTGTGGAGAGATTTTCGGGAGGTGGCCGCCCGTTTTGGTCTGGTCGCCTGCTGGTCCCTGCCGATCTTCACTCAGGGAGGGGATCTCCTGGGTGCTTTCGGGATGTACCCCCGGGAGGTCTCATCTCCCGCGGAGTTCCAGCTGGAGCTGGCCAGGCAGGTCGTCGAAGTGGCTGCCGTGGCCATCCTGAGGCATCGGGAGGTTTCTGCGCTGCAGGCGAGTGAATCCCGCTTTCGTCAGCTCTTTCAGGCCGCCCCGCTGCCGCTGGCCCTGATGAGTCAGGAGGGGCAGGTGCAGGCGCTTAATCAGCGTTTTCAGGAGGTGCTGGGCTATACCCCAGAGGATGTGCCGGACCTGGCTGCCTGGTGGTGCAAAGCCTACCCCGACCCGCAGTACCGGGCCTGGATGATCAACAGCTGGCGCGCCGGCGTGGAGGCTGCGGTGGCCAGTCAGCGGCCTGTGGCGCAGCAGGAGTGCCGGATCACCTGCAAGAATGGGAATGAGCGCATTCTCATGGTGTCGGGGAGCATGGTGGGTGATGTGCTGCTATGCAGTTTTTTTGATGTGACCGAAAACCGTCAGCTTGACGCACAGCTTGGGCGTTACCGCCAGCACCTGGAGGAACTGGTGGCCGAGCGTACGGCTCAGCTGGCCGAGGCCCGTCACCGGGCCGAGGCTGCCAGTCAGGCCAAGACGGACTTTCTGGCCAACATGAGCCATGAAATCCGGACGCCCATGAATGCCATTCTGGGGCTGGCGGGTCTTCTGGAGCGCAGTGCGATTGACGGGGGGCAACAGGTGCGCCTGGCCAAGATCCGCAACGCGGGCACCCATCTCCTGTCGATCATCAACGACATTCTCGATATCTCGAAAATTGAGGCAGGCAAGCTGGTGCTGGAGCAGATCGACTTTGCACCAGAGACCCTCTTCAATCAGGCCCATTCGTTGATCCACGATCGGCTGGCAGCCCGGCAGCTGAGCTTCCATTCGCGGCTCGACGGCGTACCGCCTGTCGTGCGGGGCGACATGACGCGTTTGCGTCAGGCTTTGCTCAACTATCTCAGCAACGCGGTCAAATTCACCGAGACAGGTGGGGTGAGCCTGTCCGCACGGGTGCAGGCAGAAGATGTCCGGACCCTGCTGGTTCGTTTCGAAGTCCGTGATACGGGCATCGGGATCGACCCGGCGCATCAGGCCCGCCTGTTCCTGCCCTTCGAGCAGGCCGATGCCAGCATTACCCGGAAGTATGGGGGAACCGGGCTGGGATTGGCGCTGACCCGCCATCTGGCAAGCCTGATGGGGGGGGAGGCCGGGTGCGAGAGCAGTCCGGGAGAGGGCAGCTGTTTCTGGTTTACTGCGCGCCTAGAGCGTCGTGAGAAGGTTCTGCTTCCCCGGCCCCGGGTCGAAGCGCCGATGGTCGAGGCCGGCCTCGACTGCCTGCAGGGCCGGAAAGTCCTCGTCGTGGAGGACAACCTCCTGAACCAGGAGGTGGCCGTACATCTGCTGGCCGAGATGGGGGTCCAGGTTGAGTTGGCAAGCAACGGTGCGGAGGCTGTCGATCGGGTCTGGAGCGGCGGGTATGATCTGGTCCTGATGGACATGCAGATGCCTGAAATGGATGGCCTGGAGGCGACCCGGAGGATCCGTCAGTGGCCCGAACGGGCCGGGCTGCCTATCGTTGCGATGACGGCCAACGCCTTTGCTGAGGACCAGGAGGCCTGTCTGGAGGTGGGCATGAACGATTTCCTCTGCAAGCCGGTAGAGCCGGCAATGTTGCAGGCCATGCTCCTGAAATGGCTGGGCCGGACGCAGGATGCGCAGGTAAACGTCATTCAATGCGAGCTGGAACTGGAGGATCCGTCATGACTGGAACGCAGTCCATTGCCCCTTTCCCTTGGGCGGACTACTTTGAAACCGGTTTTGAGGATGTGGATGCCCAGCACCACAAGCTGGTGGACCTCATCAACGCACTGGCCCAGCGCGCAGCCAGTGGCGCCGAAATCACCCAGGCAGAGCTGAAGCATGTGCTGGATGGGCTGGCCAGTTACGCAGCCCACCACTTCGCCACCGAAGAAGCCCTGATGGAGCGTGCCGGACTGGATGCACGCCATACGGGTGCCCACCGTCAGAGCCATGCGGATTTCGTGACCCAGGTCCAGGAAATGCGCGATACAGCGGACCCGGCCCGGGTGGTTCCGACCCTCCATCGTTTCGTGACCAGCTGGCTGACCTTCCACATCCTGGACACCGATCAGAGCATGGCCCGTCAATTACGGGCGATTGCCGATGGAGTGCCGGCGGCTGTGGCATTCGAGGAGGCGTTCAGTCAGGGGCGCGACCCTGGTAACGCGGCCCTGGTAGGCGCTGTTCGTACGTTGCTGGGGCTGGTGGCCGAGCGCAATCAGGAGCTGGCGCGGCTCAATGCCAGCCTGGAGCAGCGGGTGGCCGAGCGCACGCTGGCCTTGACTGACGCCAACCGGAGCTTGCGTCAAACCCTGAGCACCCTCCAGGAAACCCGGGATCGCCTTCTGGAGGCCGACAAGATGGCCGCCGTTGGACAGCTGGCAGCGGGTGTGGCCCATGAAATCAACAATCCCCTGGGGTTTGTGGCGTCCAACCTGGGAACTCTGCGGGAATATGCGGACCGTCTCGTGGCGCTGGTGGATACGGCTGATCGCATCGCTCCGGACTCCCCCAGGGCCGATGTGTGGCACGTCGCCCGGAAGGGCAGTGACCTGGACTTCATCCGGCAGGACCTGCCGTCACTGTTCGACGAGTCCAGCCGTGGGGTGGAGCGGGTTTCGGAAATCGTCCGTTCGCTCCAGGAACTTGCCCGGCCCGCTCCGGAGGAGTGGGTGGCGCAGGCTCTGACCCCTCTCCTGGACACGGCAGTCCGGGAGGTGGTGGAAGGTCTGCAGCCCGGTCAGGAGGTGATTCGCAGCTACGATCAGCTCCCGTCGGTAGCCGCTAACCCGGCGCTGATCACTCAGGTCTTCAGGGTCCTCCTGGACAATGCAGCCCGCGCCTTGTGTTCCGCCCCCGGCACGATCACCGTGAGGGCGAGAGCCCTTGCTCCGCTGCTGCTGGTGGAGATTGAAGACACGGGTTGCGGCATGGATGAGGCCACCCGCGCCCGCATCTTTGAGCCCTTCTTCACGACCCGTCCCGTGGGCCAGGGCAAGGGGCTCGGATTGTCGTCCGCCTACCGGATCGTCCGCCAGCATGGAGGACGGATTGAAGTCAGCAGCATCCTGGGTAAGGGTAGCCGGTTCCGGGTATTTCTTCCCATCCGCGTACCCGGGTGAGGTCGAAAGGTACTTGCCATGGTGAGAAACCCGGCCTGAGCCGGGTTTCGGTGGCTGGACCTGGGTGTGTGCTCAGCGCCGGCCGGGCGCCATGGCACGCAGGCGGGCAATGCGCTCGCCCGTATCCGGGTGGGTGCTGAAGAGGCCCCGCAGACCCCCGCCGGAGAGCGGATTCATGATCATCATCTGGCCGGTTTCCGGATGTGCCTCTGCAGTGGGCATCGGGATGCCACGGGCAAAGGCGTCGATCTTGGCCAGGGCGTCCGCAAGGGAATGGGGATCCCCGCAGATCTCGGCACCGCCCCGGTCCGCCTCGAATTCTCGGGCCCGGGAGATGGCCATCTGGATCACGCTCGCGGCCAGAGGCGCCAGCAGGCTCACCGCGATGGAGGCGATCATGTTGGTGGGACGACCCTCTTCGTCACGGCCACTGAAGAACATCGCGAAGTTGGCAATCGCCGAGATGGCGCCTGCCATGGTGGCCGAGATCGTGGAGATCAGGATGTCCCGGTGTTTCACGTGGGCCAGTTCGTGGGCCATCACCCCGCGGAGCTCGCGTTGACTGAGCATCTGCAGGATGCCGGTGGTGGCAGCCACAGCGGCGTTCTCGGGGTTGCGGCCGGTGGCGAAGGCGTTGGGCTGGTCTTCATGAATGATGTAGACCCTGGGCATGGGCATCTGGGCGCGTCCGGCCAGCTCCCGCACCATGTTGTACAGGTAGGGCGAGCTGGTCTCGTCCACCTCCTGCGCGTTGTACATGCGCAGCACCATCTTGTCGGAGAACCAGTAGGAATAGATGTTCATCGCGCCGCCGAAGACCAGGGCGAGGAGCATCCCCGTCTTGCCACCGAGCATGGCGCCGATCACCCCGAAGAGGGCGATGATCCCGGCCATCAGGATGGACGTCTTGAGCCAGTTGCCGAACATTGTGGGTATCCGTCCTTTCAGGTTTAAGCGGAAGTTGCCAGCTTGGATGGCGCCTTTCGCAAAAAATTCAATGCCCTGATGTGAGTTCAGGCAAACCGGGTGCCAGCGGCAATCGGCATCCCGCGCAGGAAGTCGGCGGCGGGCAGACGCCTGGCGCCGGGCTTCTGGAGTTCGGTGATGCACAGGGAGCCCTCACCGCAGGCGACGATCACCCCGGCCCCTTCGGCCAGCAGGACTTCGCCTGGAGAGCCGGTGGCATCGATGGCGCGGACCCGCCAGAGCTTAACTGGGGTGTCGCCGTAGGTGGCGATGGCACCGGGGAAGGGGTTGAAGGCGCGGATCATGCGTTCCAGCTCGATGGCCGGCCGGTTCCAGTCGATGGCCGCCTCGGCCTTGCCGATCTTGGCGGCGTAGGTGACCCCCTCGGTCGGTTGAGGGGTGGCGGTGAGCCCGTCGGGCAGGGCCTGCAGGGCTTCGACGATCATTTCGGCGCCGAGCCAAGCCAGGCGGTCGTGCAGGCTGCCGGTGGTGTCATCGGACGCGATGGCGATTGGACGCCGCAGCAGCATGTCACCGGTGTCGAGTCCTGCGTCCATCTGCATGATGGTGATGCCCGTCTGCGCATCGCCGGCCTGGATGGCCCGGTGGATGGGGGCTGCGCCGCGCCAGCGGGGCAGCAGGGAGCCGTGGATGTTGAGGCAGCCGTGTCGGGGAAGGTCGAGCACGGTCTGGGGCAGGATGATGCCGTAAGCGGCCACGACCAGGACGTCGGCAGCACAACCCGCCAGGGGGGCCTGCTGCTCGGGCGTGCGCAGCTTTTCGGGCTGATGCACCGGGATGCCGGCGGACAGCGCGACCTGCTTGACCGGGCTGGGCTGCAGTTGCATGCCGCGGCCGGCGGGCCGGTCGGGCTGGGTGAGGACCAGGGGTACCTCGAAACCGGCGGAGAGGATGGCTTCGAGGGCGGTGGCAGCGAACTCGGGGGTTCCGGCGAAGGCGACTTTCATCAGGCGGTGATCCGGGCTTTTTTGGCGAGCTTGCCTTTGATGCGGTTTTGCTTGAGGGCGGAGAGGTATTCCACAAAGACCTTGCCGTCCAGGTGGTCGAGCTCATGCTGGACACACACGGCGAGCAGGCCTTCCGCGTCGAATTCGAAGCGCTCACCCTGTTGGTTGAGTGCGCGCACCCGTACCTTTTCGGCCCGGCTTACCTTGTCATAGATGCCGGGCACCGACAGGCAGCCTTCTTCGCAGACCTGCTCGCCGGAGCGCTCGATGATCTCCGGGTTGATCAGGGCCAGCAGGCCCGATTTGTCTTCGGAAACGTCAATCACGACGATGCGCTGATGCACATTGACCTGGCTTGCGGCCAGACCGATGCCCGGCGCCTCGTACATGGTTTCGGCCATGTCGGCGATCAGGGTGCGGATGGCATCATCGACCTTGGCCACGGGCTGGGCCTTGGTGTGAAGACGGGGATCGGGGTAGCGGAGGATGGGTAGGAGCGCCATAAATATTGCCGGATGAAGACTTTACGTGCAGAATTTTGAGCCAAATATGCGATGCTCGTGTCTTGAATGACGACGGACATCGGGCTCCGCCAAATAGACTGCCCACGGAGCAGCCTTCAGAGGTTGTTCGGTACGGCAGGTGAGACCGCCGAAAGTGAGCGAAATTCCAATGATCCGGATTATATCTGCCCTCTTCATCGGCGTCGCCGCCCTGGTACCTGCGGGCGTGGGTGCAGCGGATCCCGTCCGCCTGGCCGACAACGCTCCCGACAGCCACGTGGTGGTGCCCGGTGACACCCTGTGGGGTATTTCCGGCAGGTTCCTCCGGGAGCCCTGGCGCTGGCCCGAAGTCTGGCGTCTCAACCGGGAGCAGATCCGTAACCCCCACTTGATTTATCCCGGGCAGGTCGTTGTCCTTGACCGCAATGGGCCAACCCTCAGGCTGGGCCGTCGCGTCGGTGGCCCCGGTGACAAGCCCCTGTACGAGAAACGGTTTCCGCAGGTCTACGCAGAAAAGGGTGATGAAGCGATCCAAAGCATTCCCCTGCGGGCCATCAAGCCTTTCCTGACCGAGCCTCTGGTGGTGAGCGCGGCCGACGACTCCGCCGCAGGCATCGTTGTGGCGACTCAGGAGGGACGGGTCTTCACCAGCCCCGGGGACAGCATCTTCGCTACCCGGGTCACCCCCGGAGTCAATTTCTGGAATGTCTATCGCAAGGCCAAGCCTCTGGTGGAGCCGGTCACCAAGGAGGTGCTGGGATATGAAGCCACCTACCTAGGCCAGGCGCGGGTGACGGCCGAAGGGAGTGGCCCCGTGCTTGAGGATGCCAAGGCGGCTCCCGTGCCGGCGACTCTTCTGGTGACCAGCTTCAAGCAGGAGATCGGCAAGGGGGATCGCCTGCTGCCTGCCCAGCCTGCCGAGTTGCCCAGTTACGTGCCACGGCCACCAGAGCAGGAGATGAGCGGCCGGATCGTGTCCATTTATAACGGGGTGGATGAAACCGGTCGTCACAACGTGGTTTCCATCAGTCTCGGCAAGCAGGATGGCATGGAGGTGGGGTACGTGCTGGCTCTTCATCGCAACCGGGGGCAGGCCGTGTATCGGGAGGAGAACATTGGTCCTGCCCAGCGCTTCAGCCTGCCCGATCAGCGCTATGGTCTTGTCTTCGTGTTCCGGGTCTTCGATCGGGTGTCCTACGCCCTGGTGATGGAAAGCGACGGTCCCGCAACGGTGGCCGACCGCGTCAGGAACCCCTGAGCAGTTTCCCCAGGCCACGGTGTCGCTCCATCCCCTGGAAGCCTGGTTGCGCCTGACCCTCACGCCGGGCGTGGGGCCGGCCAGTCAGCGTCAGCTGCTGGCCGCCTTCGGCTTGCCCGAGTCTATTTATGAAGCTGGTTTTGCTGCCCTGGCCGGCGTGGTGGGGGCTCCTCAGGCGCGACTGTTGCTGGAACACGATGCCCGTCCGGGCATGGATGCCGCGCTGGCATGGCTCGCAGAGGCGGGCAACACCATCCTGACCCTGGGGGATCCAGCCTACCCAGCTGCGTTGCTGGAAATTCCCGATCCACCCGTACTGTTGTACGTCAAGGGGGATCCGGCGCTGCTTGGCCGTCCGGCAATCGCGGTTGTAGGTGCCCGCAGTGCAACACCCCAGGGGGAGGCCAATGCGGAGGCCTTTGCAACGGCCTTGTCCGCGGCAGGGGTGACCATTGTCAGCGGACTTGCCCTGGGGATCGATGCAGCGGCCCATCGGGGCGGGCTTTCAGGGAGCGGCCGCACTGTGGCGGTGATCGGTACGGGGGCCGACCGGATTTATCCGGCCCGGAACGGGGACCTGGCCCGCAGGATCGCAGTCGAAGGGGTGATCGTCAGCGAGCTTCCTCTGGGTAGTGGCCCCCTGGCCCATCATTTTCCCCGTCGCAATCGCTTGATCGCCGGCTTGGCTCGCGGGGTGCTCGTGGTTGAGGCTGCCGTGAAGAGCGGCTCCCTGATCACCGCCAGACTGGCCGCTGATTGCGGGCGGGAGGTGTTTGCTGTTCCGGGTTCCATTCATTCCCCCGTGGCCCGGGGATGCCACCGGCTGATTCGTGACGGGGCCAAGCTTGTTGAATCTGCCAATGACATACTGGAAGAGCTGCGTTGGGAACCACCGAAAGGCGCGCCAGTTCAGGTGCTGTCGCCGGGCGGTGAGGGAGGGGAAAGCGGAGCTGTGCTGGAGGCCCTGGGGCACGACCCGGCAGACCTGGAGGCTCTTGTGCACCGCACCAGCTTGACGACGGAGGCGCTCTACGCCATCCTGCTCCTGCTGGAACTCGACGGAAGGGTTGCCCGCCTGCCCGGAGGGCGTTTCCAGCGCCTCTGAAAAACGACCGGCCTCAGGCCCACGCGCCATGTTCGATATCCTCGTATACCTCTTCGAGAACTACGTCCACGCCGACGCCTGCCCCGAACCTGCGCAACTGGCCCGCAAGCTGACTGCCGCCGGTTTCGACGAAGACGAAATCACCGAAGCCCTCGAATGGCTGTCCGGTTTGCGTGAGCTTTCCGACGCTGAGCGTCCCGCCCAGTTCGCCCGGCCGGGCTCCCTGCGGGTCTATGCAGACGATGAACTGGTCCGTCTCGGGGTGGAGTGCCGCGGTTTCCTCCTCTTTCTCGAAAACGCAGGCATCCTCGATTCCGAATGTCGGGAAATGATCGTCGAGCGTGCCCTGGCCCTGGTTGAAGCCGAGATCGAACTCGACAACCTGAAGGTCATCGTGCTGATGGTCCTCTGGCAGCAGGATCGTCCGATCAACGGTCTCATCCTTGACGAGCTTCTCAACGAAGTGGACGGTGAGGATGAGCCGGCGCCATTCCTGGTGCATTGACCGCCCCCTCTGTCTTGCAAGCCCGGCGCAGCCTTCCGTATGATGCGCCGCTCAAACCCAACAACCTGAGTCAGGCGCGGCAGGGCGCATTACCGGCATGAGCAAGCAGCTGATCATTGCGGAAAAACCTTCGGTTGCAGCGGATATCGCCCGCTCCCTGGGGGGCTTTACCAAGGAAAAGGATTACTTCGAGTCCGAGCACTACGTGCTGTCCTCGGCCGTCGGCCACCTGCTCGAATTGAGCGTGCCCGCCGAGTTTGAGGTCAAGCGGGGCAAGTGGTCCTTTGCCCACCTGCCGGTGATCCCGCCCCATTTCGCCCTCAACCCCATCGAAAAGACTGAAGACCGTCTCAAACTCCTCACCCGTCTGATCAAGCGCAAGGATGTGACCGGCCTGATCAACGCCTGTGACGCGGGCCGCGAGGGGGAGTTGATCTTCAGCTTCATCGTCCAGCATTCAGGCACCACCAAGCCCGTGCAGCGCCTGTGGCTGCAGTCGATGACTGCCAATGCGATTCGTGACGGATTCACCCATCTGCGTCCTGCCGCCGAAGTGGAAGGCCTGCGCGAGGCCGCCGTCTGCCGGGCCGAGAGTGACTGGCTGATCGGGATCAATGGCACCCGGGCGATGACGGCCTTCAATTCCAAGACGGGTGGTTTCCACCTGACCACGGTTGGCCGGGTACAGACCCCCACGCTGGCGATTGTTGTCGAGCGAGAGGAAAAGATCCGGGCTTTCAAGCCCACCGACTACTGGGAGCTGGAAGCCAGTTTTGGTTGCATCGCAGGAGCCTATGCCGGGCGCTGGTTCGATGAAGGTTTCAGGAAGCCCGAGGAAGGCGCACCCCTGGCGGAGCATGCCACGGCCTTCCGGCTGTGGGACAAGGCCAGGGCGGAAGCGATAAAAGCCAAGTGCGAGGGCAAACCGGGGCAGGTGGAGGAAGAGTCAAAGCCTTCTACCCAGTTGTCCCCCCTGCTCTTTGACCTTACGTCCCTGCAGCGGGAAGCCAACGGCCGCTTCGGTTTCTCGGCCCGCACCACCCTGCAACTGGCCCAGGCCCTCTACGAAAAGCACAAGGTACTCACTTATCCCCGTACCGACGCCCGCGCGCTGCCGGAAGATTACGTGGGGCAGGTGCCCGGGATCCTGGCCGGTCTGCCAGATGCTTACGGGCCCCATGCCAACGAGATCGTCAAGCACGGCTGGATCAAGCCCAACAAGCGGATCTTCAACAACGCCAAGATCTCCGATCACTTCGCGATCATTCCCACCGGCACACAGCCCAAGAGCCTGTCCGAGGCTGAAGCCAAGATCTACGATCTGGTCACCCGGCGTTTCCTTTCCGTGTTCTACCCGGCAGCCGAGTACCGTATCACCACTCGCATCACCCGGGTCGAGGGTGAAGCCTTCAAGACCGAGGGCAAGATCCTGGTCAATCCAGGCTGGCTGGCGGTGTATGGCAAGGCTGCTGCGGTGAGCGAGGAAGAGGGGGGGGCGCCCCAACTGGTGGTGGTCGAGCCCGGCGAGAAGGTCAGTACCGACGAAATCCTGCTTAAGGCGCTGGTGACCAAGCCGCCAGCGCGTTTCAATGAGGCGACCCTGCTGTCGGCCATGGAAGGGGCTGGCAAGATGGTGGACGATGAGGAGCTGCGGGCGGCGATGGCTGGCCGTGGCCTGGGTACCCCGGCGACCCGGGCCCAGATCATCGAGAACCTGATTGGCGAAACTTACATGTTACGGGATGGCAAGGAGCTCATTCCGACAGCCAAGGCTTTCTCCCTGATCACCCTGCTGCGGGGTCTGGGCACCAATGAGCTGACCTCACCGGAGCTCACCGGCGAGTGGGAGCACAAGCTCGCCCAGATGGAGCGGGGGGCGTTGTCCCGGGCGGATTTCATGGGGCACATCCAGAGCATGACCCGCGACATGGTCGAGCGGGCCAAGCGCTATGAGTCCGATACCGTACCGGGGGATTTTGCGACCCTGCAGACGCCCTGCCCCAAGTGTGGCGGCCAGGTGAAGGAAAACTACAAGAAATTCGCGTGTCAGGCTTGCGACTGGAGCGCCTGGAAGATCGTTGCCGGCCGTCAGTTCGAACTGGGGGAGATCGAAACCCTGTTGTCCGTGGGCCGTGTGGGTCCCCTGCTGGGGTTTCGCAACAAGATGGGGCGGCTGTTCAATGCTGAAATCCGCCTCAACGACGACCAGCAGCCTGAATTCGATTTTGGGCAGCCCAAGGAAGAGGAAACTGCTGAACCGGTCGATTTCTCCGGTCAGGACGCCCTCGGCCAATGCCCCAAGTGCCAGGCCCAGGTGTACGAGCACGGACTGTCCTATGTTTGCGAAAAATCGGTGGGCCCCGGCAAATCCTGCGACTTCCGTTCAGGCAAGATCATCCTGCAGCAACCCATCGAACGGGAGCAGATGCACAAGCTCCTCGATACGGGTCGAACCGATCTGCTGAAGAGCTTTGTTTCCAGCCGCACCAAGCGCAAGTTCTCGGCCTTCCTGGTCAGGGGGGACGATGGCAAGGTGGGGTTCGAGTTCGAGAAGAAGGAGCCCAAAGCGCCCAAGGCGCCTGCCGTCAAGAAAACTGCAACCCGCAAGAAAGCGGAAGCGGAGTAAGCTGGCCGGACCCCCAACAAAAAGCCCGCCGGTCAAAGGCGGGCTTTTTGTTGGGCCATGGCCCCTCCGGTGGGTCAGGCGAGAGCGGCGGCAATGATTTCTTGGAACTCGTCCAGATCTGCATCGGAGCTTCCCAGGAAGAGTCTTGCGTCCTCAAAGGCCCTGTTGTCGATCAGGTCGGCATCCCCGATGAATTCGCCCACCACATGTTCGGCGATGATGGTCACCGCTATGAGGGCCAGGGAGTTTGACGGGAGGGTGCTCTCGGGCAGGATGTAGGCTTCCGGGTCGTGGTGGTAGCGGATGGCGAGGGCAATGGGCTCAGGCAACCCCCAGTTGCGGGCCAGCAGCCAGCCGGCTACGGCATGGTCGCAGTGGAAATGGGCCCGTTCCTGAGCGATCAGCTGGGCTCCATCGCCTTCGCTGGCAGCATAGAGGGGGGCGTAGTCCGGGAAGTTCTGCATCATCACCGGGATGGCCGCGTCATGGAACAGGGCGTAGGTATAGGCTGCATCCGGGGCGATGCCCACGTGTCGACGGGCCAGCAGGCCAGCCGCCAGGGCCAGGGATGAGGCCCGGCTCCAGAATTTTTCCATCAACTGGGAGGGCAGACCATCGCTGCTCTTGCGCAGTGCGGCATCCACGACGACATTGAGGATGTTGGCTGTACCCAGGCGGTTGACGGCCTGCTGGACGCTGGTCACCTTTGCCGCATTCCCGAAAATCGCGGAGTTGGCCAGTTTGACTGCCATGGCCGAGATGCCCACATCGGATGCAATGATCCTGTTCAGCACCTTGATTTGCGGGTCATCTTTCTGGATCTCGCACAAGATTTCCGTGACGATGGCAGGGCAGGGAGGGATGCGAACCCTTGCCAGGCTTTGTGCAATATCGGCATCGATGGTGAGGGAGGCAGATTTCGGGTCTGTGCTTGTGGCCATGGCGCGAGATTGTTTTGATTTTTGTAAAAAAGATGATTTTGATGCTTTGTCGGTGGTTTGCCTGTTGCACAGGTCTCACGTAGACGATGTTGTGATCCATTCATTCCCCTTCATGACGGGCTGGAGGGCTGACGGGGCATAAAGAGGATTTCTTCCGCCCGAAGCGGGCACCTGTCACGCTTGCGGTTCTGCCATTTTTACCGTTACCGACCATAGTGGCTAGTATTTGCGTTTGTCCGTTGATTGCACTATCGCATGCCAGCCGTTCCTCCACCTGCCGCAGAAAAATTGCTTGTGCGTTGCCGCGCGGTCTTTCTGAGCGCCCTGCGTGCAGTCCTCGAGCAGGAAGTTCGTCACCGGGAATGGATCGGTCTGCTGGTCTCCGCGGCAGGCGCCCGTTTCGATCAGGCCGCTGGGCTTCTCGCTCCGGAGGCCCTCGCGTCCCCTCGCCGCCATCCGTCCGTTTCCGTGATTCATGGCGCGGACGCGGATTTCTCCGCGGAATTGCTCAATCTGGAGCGGCGGCTTGGTCAGTTTTGTGGGCGGGAGCAGGCGGCCCTGCAGATTCGCCTCAAGGGGCTGTTGATGGATGTCGGGGGGGATACGGCGGCGGCGGCAGCAGTATCGTCGGGCATCGTCTGCCACATTCTGCGGGACCTTCAGGAAGCGGAGGGGCTCCATCCGTCGGAAGCCCTCGATCTGCTGCGTCGGCTGGAGCCTGCCCTGGGGGTAGGACTGGCCCGCTTTTACCGCGATTTCGAGCACGAGCTGGCGCTGGGTGACAAGGGTTGGCTGGAGTCGGCTCCGTCTTTCCCCCTGGCTCCGCCGGTGCCGACGGCAGCATCCTTCCCGGCGCTGGACTGGACGGACTCTCCGGAGGCCCTCAGCAGCCTGCCTATTTCTCCCGTTGAAGCCTTGCGCCTGGCCGTACTGAGCCGGCGGGAAAGCCTGCCTCGTTCGCCGGGGAGTCTGGATCCGTCTCTGGCAGCGGTCCTGGTAGAACGTATTGAAGGCTGGCTGGGAGAGCGTCGGTCTCACGGTAGCGAGGGTGTTTCGTTGGTGAACAGTGAGCTGGGGTCCTTGCTCAGCCCTGATCAGGCTGCTGCCGTGGAAATACTGGAGGTCGTCAGCGCCTTCGCACTCAGGCCTGCGTCGGGGCTTTCGAGGCCGGTCCGTGAAGTGATCGCTGGCCTGCGGGTGCCATTGCTGCGTCTGGCCCTCCGTAGTGAAGCCCTGCTGCAGGCTCGTCGTCATCGGGTCCTGGCGGTCATCGACCGGCTGGCTGATCTGGGGCGCCAACTGGCTCCAGATGCTTCGCCAGATCTGCCCGTCTGTCGTGCCTTGAGGGGGGTGGTCGAGGGTTTGTCTCAATTCCGGCGCGTGAGTGACAAGGATATCGAGGGTGCATGCGGTCAGATCGAGGCGATTCTGGATGCCCGCCTTCAAGGTGCCCTGGCTAGGGGCAAGGCCCTGGCTGACCAGGCGGATCGCCTGGAGCGGCGGGAGGTTGCACTGATCGAGGCAAGTCTGGAGGTCCAGCGACTGGTGGCGGAGGAACCGGTCACGCTGCTCCGGGAATTTGTCGAGGGCTTCTGGGTGCATGTGCTGGCCCGGGTCGCCTATCGGCGGGGGGTGGATAGCGCACGCTGGAAGGAGAGTGTGGCGCTTGCCCGCCAGCTGCTCGAGGCTGGCCGGATGCCTGTGGGCGAGGCGGCGGGTGCCGCTCTCCGCAAAGCATTGCCCGCTCTGTTCGAGGGACTGAAGCAGGGATTGCTGTGGCTGGGCTTGTCGGAAAGTCATGTGCGGGAGGGGCTGAGGCCGTGCCGTGCCTACCTGATGGCGCTCCTGGCGGGTGAGGTGCCACCTGCGCCCCTGCGTCGCCCCGTGTCCGGCACCAGTCTGGGGCCGGTGGCCGGGATCCCGGACTTCCTGTTCCTGTGTCACAAGCAGCACTTGCCTCAGGCATCCATGCCGGATCCGGAATGGGCAGAAGTGGGGATCGGCGATCCGGTGGCTGTGGGTCTGCCGGATGGACAGGTGATGCGGGGTTTCGTTGCCCTGATCGGCCACCAGCATCAACTGATCCTGATTGCCGATGGGGATAGCCCTCAGGTGCTGGCCATGACGGCCCGTGCTCTGGCGGCTTGCTCCCGGGCGCCGGGTACCCGGGTGTTCCGTCCCGCTTCTCTGGTGGATGCGGCTACGACCGAGAGGCTTCTTCATCCCTGAGGCGCCTGAACGGGGAACCGACAGGTGGGTGGCAGGTCTGCAACAGGCCCTACAATCCAGCCCTGAAGTCATTTCCGCCTGCCTGCCATGTGTCCCGATCCTGCCGCCTGTACGTCCGACCCTGTCCATGGCCCGGCCGATGCCGACGCCATCCGCATCCGCGGCGCCCGTCAGAACAACCTGAAGAACCTGTCTCTCGACATCCCCCATAACGAGCTGGTGGTGGTGACCGGGGTGTCCGGCTCGGGCAAGAGCTCGCTGGTCTTCGACACCCTCTACGCCGAGGGCCAACGCCGCTACGTGGAGACCTTCTCTCCCTACGCCCGGCAGTTTCTCGACCGCATGGACAAGCCCCAGGTGGATCGCATCGAGGGCGTGCCGCCGGCCATCGCCATCGACCAGACCAACCCGGTGCGTACCTCCCGCTCGACGGTGGGGACGATGACCGAGCTGGCGGATCACTTCAAGCTGCTCTACGCCCGGGCGGCCCGCCTGCACTGCCGCTGCTGCGGCAAGCCCGTTAGCCGCGACACGCCGGCGACGATCTTCGCCGACCTGTCGGCCCGCGCCGGGGCGGCGGGTGACCCGCGCCTGGTGGTGAGCTTCCCGGTGACGGTGCCGGGCAACTTCAGCGACGAGGAGATCACCGGCCTCCTCGCCCAGCAGGGTTACACCCGCATCCACTCCCGCGACGGTGACGTGCTGCATGTGGTGCAGGACCGTTTCCGCCTGGGCAATGCCGAGCATGCCCGGGTGATGGAGGCCCTGGAGACCGGCCTGGCGGTCGGCCATGGCCGCCTGTCGGTGCACGCCCTGGGCGACGCCGGCGAAACCCGCTGGCAGTTCAGCAGCGGCCTGCACTGCGCCGACTGCGACATCGCCTACTCCGACCCGCTGCCCAGCCTGTTCTCCTTCAATTCGCCCGTCGGCGCCTGCGAGACCTGCAAGGGCTTCGGGCGGGTCATCGGGGTGGATTTCTCCCTGGTGGTACCGGACGAGTCCAAGACGCTGGAGGAGGGCGCGGTGAAGCCCTGGCAGAGCCCCAGCTTCAAGGAGTGCCAGGACGACCTGGCGAAGATGGCCAAAAAGTACGGCGTGGCCATGGACATCCCCGTGCGCGACGTGCCCCCCGAGCACCGGGAGTGGCTGTTCGAGGGCGACCCCAAATGGAAGAGCTGGGACAGCTCCTGGCCCCGTCACTGGTACGGTATCCGCCACTTCTTCGACTGGCTGGAGAGCAAGGCCTACAAGATGCACATCCGGGTGCTGCTGTCGCGCTACCGCAGCTATACCGAATGCCCGGCCTGCCACGGCGCCCGCCTCAAGCCCGACGCCCTGCTGTGGCGCCTGCCGTCGGCGGCGGGCGACTGGGCGATCCACGCGCTGATGGCCCGGCCCATCGACGAGATCGTGCCCTTCGTGGCCGGGCTGGTGCTGCCCGCGCCCCTGGACGAGGCCACCGAGCTGCTGCTGGGCGAGATCAAGGGGCGGCTCAAGTATCTGCAGGACGTGGGTCTGGGCTACCTTACCCTCGACCGCCAGTCCCGCACCCTGTCCGGCGGCGAGGTGCAGCGCATCAACCTCACCACCGCCCTGGGCACCTCGCTGGTGAACACCCTGTTCGTGCTGGACGAGCCTTCCATCGGCCTGCACCCGCGGGATATCAACCGCATCCTGGGCGTGATGGAGCGCCTGCGCGATGCTGGCAACTCCCTGGTGGTGGTGGAGCACGACCCCCAGCTGATGCTGGCCGCCGATCGCCTGCTCGACATCGGCCCCGGCCCCGGCGAGCGGGGCGGCGAGATCGTCG
This sequence comes from Zoogloea sp., assembly GCF_028693495.1. Lineage (GTDB taxonomy): Bacteria > Pseudomonadota > Gammaproteobacteria > Burkholderiales > Rhodocyclaceae > Zoogloea. The sequence goes on from NZ_JAQUVG010000005.1 coordinate 38,399, forward strand.
CCTACGGCGCCCCCACGGCCATCGCCAACGACCCCGCCTCCCTCACCGGCGCCTACCTGGCCGGCCGCAAGCGCGTCGATGCCCGCCGCCAGCTGCGCCCGGTGGCGGCGGACGCGCCCCGCCTCCGGCTGCTGGGCGCCCGCCAGCACAACCTGCAGGGCGTCGATCTGGCCCTTCCGCTGCAGCGCCTGGTGGGCATCACCGGCGTGTCGGGCTCGGGCAAATCCACCCTGATCCAGGACGTGCTCTACCCGGCTCTGGCCAAGCACTTCGGCCAGTCGGCCGAGACGCCGGGTGCCTTTGATGACCTGGCCGGCGTGGAATCCATCAAGGGCGTGGTGATGGTGGACCAGTCCCCCATCGGCAAGAGCGCCCGCTCCAACCCGGTGAGCTACGTAGGCGCCTGGGACGCCATCCGCAAGCTCTACGCCAACCTGGAAGAGTCCAAGGAACGGGGCTACACGCCGGGCACCTTCAGTTTCAACTCCGGCACCGGGCGCTGCCCCACCTGCACTGGCTCGGGCTTCGAGCACGTGGAAATGCAGTTCCTCTCCGACGTGTACCTGCGCTGTCCCGACTGCGACGGCAAGCGCTATCGGCCGGAGATCCTGGCCTTGTCTTGGCGCGGCAAGGGGGTGGCCGACGTGCTGGAGATGACCGTCTCCGAGGCCCTGGCCTTCTTCGCCGATCAGAAAACCGTGCTCGCCGCCCTGGCGCCCCTGGCCGACGTGGGCCTGGAATACCTGCGCCTGGGTCAGCCGGTGCCCACGCTCTCGGGGGGCGAGGCCCAGCGCCTCAAGCTGGCGGGCTACCTGGCCGAGGCCGCCCAGCTGGCGGCCAAAAAGGCGAAGAGAGCCGCCTCCGGCGATGAACCCGGCCTGCTCTTCCTGTTCGACGAACCCACCATCGGCCTGCACTTCGAGGACGTGGCCCGGCTCCTGTCGGCCTTCGAGAAGCTGCTGGATGCCGGCCACTCCCTGGTGGTCATTGAGCACAATCTGGACGTGATCGCCGCCGCCGACTGGTTGGTGGACCTGGGCCCCGAGGGGGGCAGCGGTGGTGGGCGGATTGTCGCCGAGGGCACGCCGGCCACGCTGACCGCCACCCCGGCCTCCCACACCGGCAAGGCCCTGGCCGACTACGCCGCCCAGCTCGCCGCCATGCAGGCCGCCCCGGTGGTGGCCGAGCCGCCGGTGCGCTACCGGCCGGTGGCCGATAACGCCATCACCATCCGTCACGCCCGCCATCACAACCTGAAAAACATCAGCCTGGACATCCCCCGCGACCAGTTCACGGTGATCACCGGCCTGTCCGGCTCGGGCAAGTCCACCCTGGCCTTCGACATCGTCTTCGGCGAAGGCCAGCGGCGCTATCTGGAATCCCTCAACGCCTACGCCCGCCAGTTCGCCCAGCCCTCGGCTCGGCCCGAGGTGGACGCCATCTTCGGCATTCCGCCCACGGTGGCCATCGAGCAGCGGGTCAGCCGCGGCGGGCGCAAGAGCACGGTGGGTACCCTCACCGAGATCCAGCCCTTCCTGCGCCTGCTGTACACCAAGCTGGGCACCCAGTACTGTCCCTGCTGCGACGTGCCGGTGACGCCCCAGAGCTTCGAATCCATCGTCGCCCACATCCAGCGCGACTTCGCCGGCCAGTCCGTGGAGCTGCTGGCGCCCCTGATCATCAACCGCAAGGGCCTGTACACCGACCTGGCCAAGTGGGCTCGGGGCAAGGGCTTCGAGCAGCTGCGCGTCGATGGCGACACCCTGCCCACCAAGAAGTGGCCGCGCCTCGACCGCTACAAGGAGCACAACATCGAGCTGCCGGTGGGCATAGTGAAGGTGGGCGCCGACACCGAGCCGCTACTGCGCGACTACGTGACTGCAGCCCTGGAGCACGGCAAGGGCGTGCTCAAGCTGTTGCCCCTGGGTGAGACCACTGCGAGCTTGACGACCCTGTCTACCCTGCGCGCCTGCCCGGAGTGCGGCACCAGCTTCCCCGAGCCGGACCCGCGCCTGTTCTCCTACAACGCCAAGCACGGCTGGTGCCCGGAGTGCTACGGCACCGGCGTCAAGATCGCCGGCAAGGTGGAGAACCCGGACGAGCTGGATCTGGGCGAACTGGAGCAGGAAACCGACGAAGCCTGCCCGAGCTGCCACGGCGCCCGCCTCAACCCGGTGGCCCGGGCCGTGCGCTTCCGCGATCTGGGCCTGCACGAGCTGTCGTCCCTGGCGGTGGGCAAGGTCTCGGGTTTCTTCGAGGGCCTGCAGCTGGCCCATCGGGAGGCCGAGATCGGCCGCGACCTGGTGAGCGAGATCCGCGGCCGGCTCGATTTTCTGCAGAAGGTGGGCCTGGGCTACCTGGCCCTTGATCGTGCCGCACCCACGCTGTCGGGCGGCGAGGCCCAGCGCATCCGTCTGGCGGCTCAGCTGGGTTCCAACCTCACCGGCGTGTGCTACATCCTCGACGAGCCCACCATCGGTCTGCATCCACGGGACAACCAGCTGCTGCTGGACACTCTGGAGGCCCTCAAGGGCCGGGGCAACACTCTGCTGGTGGTGGAGCACGACGAGGACACCATCCGCCGCGCCGACCACGTCATCGACATCGGCCCCGGCGCAGGGGTGCGTGGCGGCCAGATCATCGCCCAGGGCCGGCTTGCCGACCTGATGGCCGCGCCGGACTCGGCCACCGGGGGCTGCTTCAATCAGCCGTTGGTGCATCCGCTGGCACCTCGCCGTGCGGTGGCCGATGATCACCCGGCTCTGGTGGTCCGCAACGCCACCCTGCATAACCTCAAGGGCGTGTCGGCCCGGGTGCCCCTGGCCCGGCTCAGCGTCGTCACCGGTGTGTCCGGTTCGGGCAAGTCCACCTTCGCCCGCGATGTGCTCCACGCCAGCCTGGCCGCTGCCGCCCCGGTGGGCTGCGATGCCCTGGACGGGCGCGAGCAGATTGGCCGTCTGCTGGAGGTGGATCAGACCCCCATCGGCAAGACGCCACGCTCCTGCCCGGCCACCTACATCGGTTTCTGGGACGCCATCCGCAAGCTGTTTGCCGAGACCACCGAGGCGAAGATGCGCGGCTGGACGGCCTCGCGTTTCTCCTTCAATACCGGCGCCGGGCGCTGCCCGGTATGCGAGGGGCAGGGCCAGATCACCATCGAGATGAACTTCCTGCCCGACGTGAAGATGCCCTGCGAGGCCTGTGGCGGTGCCCGCTTCAACCCGGAAACCCTCACCGTGCGCTGGAAGGGCAAGAGCGTGGCCGAGGTGCTGCACATGGCCGTGGAGGACGCGGTGGACTTCTTTGCCGCCCATCCGTCCATCGCCCACCCCCTGCGCCTGCTGCAGGACGTGGGCCTGGGCTACCTGACCCTCGGCCAGCCCAGCCCGACCCTCAGCGGCGGCGAGGCCCAGCGCATCAAGCTGGTGTCGGAGCTGGCCAAGGTGCGCGGCCGGGCCGGCGAATCCGCCGCCGGGCCGGGCCGCCCGCTACCCCCGGAAAAGCACACCCTGTATGTGCTCGACGAGCCCACCGTGGGCCTGCACATGGCCGACGTGGAAAAGCTGATCCATGTGCTGCACCGCCTGGCCGACGCCGGACACACGGTGCTGGTCATCGAACACGACCTGGACCTGATGGCCGAGGCCGACTGGATCATCGACCTGGGGCCGGAAGGGGGCGACGGCGGCGGCGAGATCGTCGCCGAGGGGCCGCCGGAAGCCGTGGTGCAGGTGGTCCGCTCCCATACCGGGCGGATCCTCGGTGAGTTCATGGCAGCACGCAGAGGAGACTCTCCCCGATGAAAGGATGCCCCCCTTGGTCCTGCCGCGCCCGGAGCTGTGCCCATGACGGTTCCGGTGCGGGTTCCCGCCCGCCCGTAACGGCGGTATCTTGGTGACCTTTGGCCGAGCCTGCCCCGCGTTTTCCATGGAAGCCTTCCCGATGTCCTTGCCCTGTCGCCTTACTTTGATGCTGATCACGGGCGTGAGCCTGAGTGGCGCGGTGCGTGCCGCCGGCGATCCTGCCCTTTGCGCGGCCATCGCGGACAACACGGAACGCCTGGCCTGCTATGACACCGCGGTGAACCGGCCCCACCAGGAGGCGCCGCCAAGGCCGGGCGCCGAGGAAACCCCCTTTTCCACCCGCTGGGAGCTGGATGCGGAGGACAAGCGGGGTAGCTTCCTGATCAAGCCCTACAAACCCACCTACATCCTGCTGGGCCGGATCACCAATTCTGCCAACCGTCAGCCCTCATCGCCGGGGCCGGATCGTTCCGTTGGGGAGCTACTGGATGTCTCGCCGCTGGAGGCCAAGTACCAGATCAGCTTCAAGACCAAGCTGTGGGAAGGGCTCTTCGGGCGTCATGGAGATCTGTGGATGGGCTACACCCAGCAGTCCAGCTGGCAGGTGTATAACAAGAGCAACTCGTCGCCCTTTCGGGAAACCAACTACGAGCCCGAGTTGATGGCCGTGTTCCGCACCAATCTGGATGTGGGCGCCGGGTTCAAGCTCAAGATGATGTCCCTGGGATTCAACCACCAGTCCAACGGCCGGGCTGAGCCCTTGTCCCGCAGCTGGAACCGCCTGATGGGGCAGATCGGCATCGAGCGGGACGATTTTGCGCTCCTGATCCGCCCCTGGTACCGCTTCTCCGAGAAGCCGGGCAAGGACGACAATCCGGATATCGGCCGTTACCTGGGCCATGGGGACCTGCAGGCCATGTGGCGCTTCGGTGAGTACGGGCTGGGCCTCAATCTCCGGGGGCCTCTCTGGCAGAGCGGCGGCCGGGGCTCCGCCCAGCTGGACTGGAGTTTCCCCATTCACCGCAACCTGAAGGGGTTCGTCCAGGTGTTCAGTGGCTACGGCGAGACCCTGATCGACTACAACCACCGCCAGACCACCCTCGGTATGGGTGTGTCGCTGGTGGACTGGCTGTAGCCCGGGGCAGGCAAAGAAGGGTAGCTGCTGGGTGTTCGCTCAAGAAACGAGGGTTTCGCTGCCCATGTCTTCCCCCCAATCCCTGAAATATCTCCTGGGTTATCCCGAGCCCCTGCTTGAGCAGGTTCGCGGACTGCTGGCGGAGGGGACGCTGGGGCCCCTGCTGCTCGCGAAGTATCCCCTGGCCCATCGGGTCCGCAACGACACGGCCCTGTACGACTACGTGGCGGAGCTTAAGGCCCGCCACCTCAGGAACGGACCGCCGGTCAGCAAGGTGGCCTACGACGGCAAGCTGCAGAGCCTCCACAAGGCGCTGGGCACCCATACGCGGGTGGCCCGGGTTCAGGGCGGCAGGCTGAAGACCCGGCGGGAAATCCGCATTGCCACCCTGTTCCGTGAGGCGCCGGAGGCCTTCCTCCGGATGATCGTGGCCCACGAGCTGGCCCACCTGCGGGAGCCTGATCACGACAAGGCCTTCTACCAGCTGTGCTGCCGGATGGAGCCCGACTATCACCAGCTGGAGTTCGATGTCCGGACCTGGCTCACCTGGATGGAGGCGAAGGGAGACCCCCTGTGGGGCGCTGTTGCCCCAGGGTAAGCGGGTGTCGGTGCAGAATGGAAGGCCGCTTGGGCTCCGTGTCAGAGCGTCAGTTGGGTCCGCAGCTTGTCCAGGAGTCTGGCCCCCATGCCCTTCAGGGCCAGCAGATCGTCCAGATGAAGGAAAGGACGGTGGGTCAGGATCGCCGCAGCAACCTTCTTGGGAAGCCCCTTGACCGTGGCCAGCTCTGCTGCGGTGGCGGTGTTCACGGCAGTCCGGGGCGCCGTGCTCCGGCCTTTCTCCGCCTTGTCCTTCTGACCCGAGCCCGCAGGAGCGGGGAGTACTTCCGGAGCCGGCGCATTCCAGCAGACGGGCTGGGGAAGGTCCCGCTGGTCCCGCGTGACATAGCCCGCGGCAGTCCATTCCCGCAGTCGCAGTGCGACCTGCCAGGTGCCGGGGGGTGCCGGGGTCACGGGGCATTCGAAGGAAAGGGCCGACAGGCTGCACTGCCCGCCCAGGGTTCCGAGCTCGATGGCGCACAGGGGCCACTCTGCGGCCGTGCCGTCGGAGGCCAGGGCCCACAGTTCCAGGGACAGGGAGCCGCTCAGGTTGTCGGCAGTGCGGGGGTTCTCGACGCCTTCCACATGGACACGGACGGCTTGCCCGTCGAGGCTGAAACCGGCGCTTCCGGTCAGCCGGGGCTGGCAGAAGGCTTCAGTGCGGGGAAAGGATACCGTGTCGACGATCTGCTCGAAGTGGCCTTCATGCCCCGTGGCCAGCGCCAGCGCCAGCGGGTGAGCCTCGCTTCCGGCGGGTGGAAAGGCCTGTGCGAAGGCGACGGCCCAGGGCCGGGCATCCGCCGTGGCCAGGCTGATCGGGGCTTCCGCAATCTTGTGGCGGAGCGGGATGCTGCCGTCGCCGCTCGGGTCGCAGGTCCAGAGCTGCAGCGCCCAGGCCTGCCCGTCCAGGGCATCGCTCTGCTGCATCAGCAACTCGGCATCCAGGCGGACCTGATCTCCGTTGAAGGCATAGCCATGGTTGGGGCCGATCCGGAGGGGAGCGGCGTCGGTGGGGGCGGGGGAAGTGGGTGTGGGATGCATCATGGAAGTCTTGCCTGATCGGAAGGGCGCGATTTTGGGTGCCCTCCGAAGGCAGCGTCAATCGTTTGGCGATTGAATTTTTGGATGCACTGAAACAAGGCAGATGCCCTTGAAAGCCGCACCATTGCTGGGCTTGCACCGGTTTGGTGCGGGTATGCCGTATGGATTTCAGAGGAGCACGATGTCGAACTGTTCCTGTCCGTAGCTGGCTTCCGGGTGGAGGGAAATGGTCTTGTCGATGAAGTCCGACAACATGGCCAGGGACTGGGACTCCTCTTCGTGGAAGAGGTCGATGACATTTGGCGCGGCCAGTACCCGGAACTCCCGGGCGTTGAACTGGCGTGCTTCCCGCAGCAGTTCCCGCAGAATTTCATAGGCTACGGTCCGGGCCGTCTTGACTTCGCCGCGCCCGCCGCAGGTGGTACAGGGCTCGCAGAGCAGATGGGCGAGGGATTCCCGGGTCCGCTTGCGGGTCATCTCCACCAGGCCCAGGGTCGTGAAACCATTGACCGTCATCTTGGTGTGATCCCGGGCAAGGGCCTTGCGGAACTCGTCGAGTACGGCTGCCCTGTGGTCGGTACTCTCCATGTCGATGAAGTCCACAATGATGATGCCCCCCAGGTTGCGCAGGCGCAGCTGGCGGGCGATGGCCTGGGCGGCCTCCAGGTTGGTCTTGAAGATGGTGTCGTCAAAGTTGCGTGCCCCGACAAATCCACCCGTATTGACGTCGATGGTCGTCATCGCCTCGGTTTGGTCCATGATCAGATAGCCGCCGGACTTGAGATCCACCCGCCGGGCCAGGGCCTTCTCGATCTCCGCCTCGACGCCATGCAGGTCGAACAGGGGACGCTCCCCGGTGTAATGCTTGAGCAGCGGCGCCACCTGGGGCATGTACTCGGTGGCAAAGGCCGTGAGTTTCTGGAAGTTTTCCCGGGAGTCCGCCACGATTCGGGTGGTGGAGTCGGTGACCAGATCGCGCATGACCCGCTGGGCCAGGTTGAGATCCTGGTAGAGCACCGTGGGGGGGCGGGCACCCACCGAGCGGTTCTTGATCTCGGACCACAGCTTGCGCAGATAGGCGATATCAGCGGCCAGTTCCTCGTCGGAAGCATTCTCGGCCATGGTGCGCACGATGTAGCCGCCGGTTTCTTCCTTTGGCAGCAGGCGGCTGACCCGCGCGCGCAGGGCCTCCCGGCCGGCTTCGTCCCCGATCCGCTGGGAAATTCCGATGTGCTTGTCCTGGGGCAGGTAGACCAGCATCCGTCCAGCGATGGAGATCTGGGTGGACAAGCGGGCGCCCTTGGTACCGAGGGGGTCCTTGAGGACCTGGACGATCAGGTTCTGGCCTTCGGCCAGGATACGCTCGATGGGGCGGGGCGCATCCCCGGTGTGGCGGTCCGACCAGATGTCGGCCACATGCAGGAAGGCGGTCCGGTCCAGGCCCACGTCCATGAAGGCAGACTGCATGCCGGGCAGCACACGGACGACCCGGCCGAGGTAGATGTTGCCGACAATACCGCGGCTGGCCGTGCGCTCCACATGCACTTCCTGGACCACCCCCTGCTGCATGAGGGCGACCCGGGTTTCCTGGGGGGTGAAATTGATCAGATATTCTTCAGACATGATGCGGGTGAAAACGGTGATGGGCGATGACACCCTGGGGTGCCATCGCCGATCGCCGCTCGTGGTCCCGGCACCCATGGCGCAGTAGTTGCCGCGCTCCGGGTTGGGTGCGATCTCCTCCAGCGGGCCAGCCTTGTGGCCGACGGCCGCTCACGGAGGATAGCCGAAATCCTGCAGAAGGGCTGCGGTCTCGAACAGGGGCAGGCCCATGATCCCGGTGTAGCTGCCGCGGATTTCTTCCACGAAGATCGCCGCCCGGCCCTGGATTCCGTAGGCCCCGGCCTTGTCGGCGGCTTCTCCGCTGGCGACGTAGCGGCGGATGTCTTCCTCGCTGAGGGGTCTGAAGCGGACCTCGCTGGTCGACAGGCGCTGTTCGAAGCGGGTTCCGTCGGTCAGTACGACGGAGGTCAGAACCTGGTGGGTACGCCCGGACAGTCGCCTCAGGATTTCACTGGCGTGCTCGTCGCTGTCCGGTTTGCCGATGATCTCCCCATCCAGGCCCAGGGTGGTGTCCGCCGCCAGCAGCAGACGCTGGGGCAAGCGTCGCCAGCGCACCCGCAGCACACCACCTGCCGCCTTTGCCATGGCGACCCGCTGCACGTAATGCATCACGTCTTCTCCAGGTAGCACGCTCTCGTTGATGTCGTGATCCTCCCTCCCGGGGCCCCGGAACAGCAGGGGCTCGAAACTGACATGGATCTGCTTGAGCAAGTCGCGGCGACGGGGAGAGTTGGAGGCGAGGTAGATCATTGAGGGGTGAGGGGTCATTCCCTGTGGTAGGGGTGGTTTCTGGAGAGGCTCCAGGCCCGGTAGAGGGCTTCCGAAAGCAGCACGCGGACCATGGCGTGGGGGAGGGTGAGGCTGGAGAGCCGCATGGTCTCGTGGGCGGTGGCCTTCAGCCCGGGGGACAGCCCGTCGGGCCCCCCGATGATCAGGGCCACGTCGTCGCCCTGATCCTGCCAGCGTTCCAGGCGTTTGGCCATGCTCCGGGTGCTCATGTCCTCTCCCCGTTCGTCGAGGATGACCCGGCGGCAACGGGGAGGGAGCACCGCCTCGATGCGGGCAGCCTCCAGGTGCATCATGGCCTCGACGGTCTTGCCTGTGGTACGGGGTTCGGCTTTCACTTCCACGAGTTGCAGGGGCAACTCGCGGGGCATGCGTTTGGCGAAGTCGTCGAAGGCGCTGTCCACCCATCCGGGCATCCGGGTGCCGACGGCAATCAGGAGAAGTTTCATGGGCGAGGAACGGCGGGATCAGGCCCACCGCGGTGAGCACGCGCTCAGGTAATCCGGGCAGCTGCCGGCCGCGTCGGACGGGCCGGCGTGGCTCCCCACAGTTCTTCCAGATTGTAGTAGCTGCGGATGGCGGGTTGCATCACATGCACCACGATGTCACCCAGGTCCACCAGCACCCATTCGCCGCTGTCCTCGCCTTCGATGCTGATCACCGGCAGGCCTGCTTCGCGAACCGTGTTGGCGACGTTGCGGGCGAGGGCCCGGGTCTGGCGGTTGGAGTCACCGGTGGCTACGATGACCCGGTCGAAGAGGGAAGTGAGACGGGTGGTGTTGATGACCTGGATGTCCTTGCCCTTGATGTCTTCCAGGGCGTTGACGACGAGCTTTTCGAATTGGGTGAGTTCCATTGATTCAGAGATAGAGTTGGTGCAGGGAAATATAGTCAATAACTGCCGGGGGGAGCAAATAGCGCAGGCTGAGCCCGGCAGCCTGGCGGCCGCGGATGTCGGTGGCCGAGATGGCCAGAGGTGTCATGACGAAGGGCACCAGGGCACCGCAGGCGCTTGTCACCAGGGTCGCCGGCTCTGCCCGGCGCGCTGAGCAGAGGGCCTGCAGCGCTGGCGGCAGATGGGCATCGTCCAGGTGGTAGCCGGGCCGGTTGGCCACCGCAATGTGGGCGTAGTCGAACAGTTCGGTCCACCGTCGCCAGGTAGGCAGCCCCAGAAAGGCGTCCATCCCCAGCAGCAGGACCAGGGGGCGGGTGGGCCCCAGCTCCCTGCGCAGGCGCTCCAGGGTCAGGATCGTGAAGCTGGCCTGCCGGGCGTCCACTTCGGCCGGATCCACCTCGAGCAGGGGGTTGTCGGCGACGGCCAGGCGCGCCATCGCCAGACGGGCTTCGCCGCTGGCACCCGGGGTGGCCCGGTGGGGCGGCTGCCCCGCCGGAATCAGCCGAACCTGGTCCAGGCCCAGCGCCTCGCGGGCGGTTTCCGCCAGACGCAGGTGGCCGTAGTGGATCGGGTCGAAGGTGCCGCCGAACAGGCCGAGCGGAGTGCCCGGATCAGTTTGGCTCATGGGGCCCGATATGCTCGAAAACGTCGAGCGCGTTGGTGTAAAAGCTGGCAAAGACCACCGGTATGAACACCACCGGGAAGATCATGGCCGGGAGGATCGACAGCAGGGGTGATACCAGCCCGAGGATGCTGATGAGCACGCCAGCCATCATGGCGATGGTCATCAGGCCGATGCCATAGGTCAGGAAGGGACGCCAGTTGCGCAGGCAGGCGACGAAGCTGAAGAACAGGGCCTTGGCGGCCGGCACCTTGCCCCAACCGGCCAGCAGCGGCGCAAACCAGTAGGCCATCATCAGGGGCGTGGAGCCCACGGTGGCCACCAGCAGCGCAAGTGTGAAGGACGGATCGTCGAAGGTCTCGCCCCATTCGGCCTTGCCCAGCATGGCCTTGCCGAATTTCTCGTTCATGTCGCCGTCGATCAGCAGGCTGATGCCCATCACGATCAGTGTGCCGGCCAGGTACAGCCCCCCGATTTTGACCAGTTCGGGAAAGTTCTGCTTGAACCCCGAGATCAGCACCTCGGGGCCCGCCTTGCGCCTTTCATGCACGGCCTTGCAGCCGTTGAAGATGCCCAGGGACATCGCCGGCATGATCAGGGACATGGCCACCTGGCCGACCAGGGGAACCGATGCAATCAGCAGCAGGACCAGGGAACAGCCGAACACCAGGAAGGTGAGCAGCGCCGGGTTGCGTTTCCAGAGGATAAAGCCGTCAAAGATCCAGACCCAGCCGCGCTGGGCGGGGAGCATGCGTGCCTGCATGGCTTATTCTCCGGTGGGGGGGATTGCGGGGGCCAGCGGGGGCCCGGGAAGCGCGGCAGGAAAGATGTCCTGATAGGACGCGTAGAGGGTGCCGGCCAGAACCGGGATCAGGATCAGCACGCCCAGACCTGCCGGAATCATCGCCACCCAGATCAGCACATAGATGATCACGCCCAGCAGCACGAAGGCCCCGAAGTTGCCGAAGCAGGCGGACAGGGACATCTTCATCGCATCCAGGGGGGGGGTGTTGCGCAGGACCACCAGGGGTGCGGCAAACCACAGGGCGGTGATCAGCAGCACCCACAGCACCGAGAAGACGATGCTGC